>JACPPM010000321.1 GCA_016191015.1 Acidobacteriota bacterium
CTTCCGAACTCCTCTCAGGAATGCAGGAACGGAGCGGTCGCCTCGGACGATCAGGGTGGATCGGAAAAACGCTCTCACGCTCCACGCTCCAGGCCCGCGAAGCGGGCCGCACGCTCTCACGCGCGGTGGAGACGCAACCTTTTTGGTTGCGCCTCCGCCGCGTTAGGGGCTCGGCACCTTAGCGCCGAATCTTTACTAACACGTTGTCAGCCGCGTGAATCGCGAGATTGTAGTCCAGACCACCAAGACTCCAAGGCACCCATCCGCACCAGGGGGCGAAGGAATCTTCTTGGTGGTGTCTTGGTGACTTCGTGGTATTGCGCGCCGTGGGCGTTTCGCGGAGCTTCCCCAGCCGGATCATGAGACGGGCTTGTTTTCGAAAAGGTGCCGCAGCCGGCTCCTGAAATTGCGACCGACTGCGAGCCTGGTGCCGTCTTTCAAGACCAGCACGAGCTCGCCACGGAACCATGGATGCAATTCCTTGACGCGATCCAGGTTGACGATCGTCGAGCGGTGAACGCGGACAAACTGCTCGGGATCGAGCTTCGCCTCGATGCCATTCATGGTCGCTCGGATGAGGTGCTCGTCCATGCCGACGTGCAACGTGATGTAGTTGTCGGTCGCGCCGATCCAGTCCACATCCTCGGTCCGCAGAAACACGATGCGGCCGCCGCTCTTGGCGCCGAGTCTTCGAAGATACGGTCGAGCCTTGCGCAGCCCATTCAGGAGCTCGCGCAGGCTCATCGTGTCGGGCCGGGAGTCCTTCGTCGCGAGCTCGAGTCGCAGACGATCGAGAGTCTTGGAGAAGCGCTCTTCGTCAAAGGGCTTGAGGAGGTAGTCGACGGCATGGATTTCGAAGGCCTGGATCGCGTATTTGTCGTAGGCTGTGACGAAAACGACGAGTGGCAGGCGCGCGGGCTCGATCGCATCCAGCGCATCGAATCCGTTCATTCCCGGCATCTGCACGTCGAGAAAGACCACGTCCGGCGATGCGGCCAGCAGGGCGTTCGCGGCCTCCTCCCCGTCCGCACACTCACCAACGACCTGGAAATCCGGGGTACGCTTGAAGAGAGAGGTGAGGCGCTTGCGCGCCCAGCTCTCGTCGTCAACTACCAGGACTCGAATCGGCGTCATAGAGCTCCTGCTGTGCCGTCGGACCGGGAGCGTTCGCGGGCTGGAAGGGGATCGTCAGGGTGACGCGGAAGCCGGCGTCCGCGCCGTTGCGATCGACGCGGCAGACCTGGCGATCGCCGTAAAGATGCAGCAAACGACGGCGGGTGTTCGTGATGCCGAGGCCTTCCTTGAACGGCCGCCCGGCTGCCGGCGCGCCTCGCCCGTTGTCGCGCACGTCGAGCTCGAGTCGATCACCCCGCAGCCGGGACGTGACTGAAACGAGGCCGCACTTATTCTTGAGATCGAAGCCGTGACGGATGGAGTTCTCCACCAGGGGTTGGAGCACCATGGTGGGAACGAGGGCGTCGAGTGTCGCCGAGTCGATGTCGAGGCGGAGCTGGAACGCGTCAGCGAACCGGATCTGTTCGATCTCGAGGTACTTCTTGAGAAAGTCGATTTCCTGCCGCAGAGGCGCCTCGTGCACCCCGATCGTGTCCACGGTCAATCTGAGCATGTCGCTCAGCCTATTGATCATTCGATCCGCCGCCTTCAGATCCTCATGCATCATGGCGGAGATCGTATGCAGGGTATTGAACAGGAAATGAGGGTGAAGCTCAGACTTCAGGAGGAGGAGATTTACCTGGGCAAGCTGCTCCTCCCTTTCAGTGTAGCGCCGGAAGTAATCGACCGCCTGCGTGAAGCCCACGATAGCCCAGTAGGTGAGCAGGTTCGGTTGGAAGCGCATGAAGAGCGTTTCACTGAGCTGGTGTGAGGCATAGCAGGCCATGTAATAGAGCCACGAATGGCTCACGGAGAACAGCAGGCAGGCAGGAATGTGGACGAGGAGCGCAATGAGCCACCCCTTGCGTTCCATCGGAAAGCGACGAGTAAGCCAGACGATGAGAGGGAGGAAGACGACCGCGATGCCGGCGTTCACCAGTGTCAACTCAAGCGTTTCCCTCCACGTGACAGGCTGCCGGCCGAACAGAAAGAAGAGGTAGGCCTCGGGGGCGAACAGCAGCGAAAGCGCCGCCCATCCAAAGACGAAGATCACCCACCAGGTCCACCTCGCTTGCCGCGGCCGGTCCTTCATGGATTCTCCTCCATCCCCTCGACAAAACCGATTCGCTACCCGGGGTTGCTCATGATCGGAGCAGGCAAGAAAGCCACACGAGATACTGATGGCGTTCGTTCATGAAACCCTCTCTCGCGGCGCCCGTCGCTACCAACACCGAACGTCCGCGTCCCTATTGTATCCCACACTGAGAACGGTTCCTGGATGAGGCGGAGTGCGCACCAGGATCGCACCCCTCAGCAGCCTGCCGTTACCAACATGTTCGTGAGAATCGAGTGCTGAGGTGCCTATCCCGATCTTCTCACCGTCTCACTCGGATCGTCACCTTCGAGGGGTAAAGCTTGCCGAAGTAAACGGTCTCGGTCGCGGTCATGAATGCTGGATCCGCGCCGATCTTCCTTCCGGAGTTGGCGTTCCTGACGACGTACGGAAACAGGCTGCTGGTGACGACCAGGCCCAGCCGTTCGCCCTTGCGGATGACGCCCGACGCAAATGGAAGCGATATCTCGAATACGTATGCCTGGCCGGGGACCAGCATGCTTGGGGCTGCGTAGTCTCCGCCACGCTGGCGGGCCTGGAGGCGGCCGGGGAAGGGTGAAAGCAGGCGGTCCTCGCCGTCGAGCTGGCGCACAAAGAGCAGTGCATAGAGGTCGGTGTCCTTGGCTGAGCTGGCGGCATTGAGCGCAAGATCGACCTTTCCGCAGACAGGCAGATCCGCCGGAGAGGGATCGGCGAGGAACACGAGCTGGTCCGAGCGGGTCTGCAATGGCCCCTGGACAGTAAGGACACTCGGGAGCACGAGGGGGTCGTAATTGTAATCCTGGCTCGGCTGTGATTCCGCGCGCGGTTTGGCAAGGAGCTTCCCGGCCGTAGAGGAACCGCGAGCGAGGTAGTACTCGCGATCGGTATAGCCCGGAAGCTGCGGCCAGGAGTCGCTCGCCACGAATTTCTCCTCACCCCGGGCGTAGACCTGGATTCGCTTTTCGTCCAGCAAGGGACTGCTGATTCCCTTGAGGTAATAGTCGAGATACGCATCGTATCGCGAGAGGACGTAGGCTGGCGTCCAGAGCTGGACTTCACCATACGGGCCGGAGGAGCCATGGTTCCACCAGCCCATCAGGAGACGGCTGGTGATGCCGTTCTGCTCGAGGTACTCGAAGTTGCGAATCACATCCGGCATATCGCCGTCGCCAAAGAGCCCCGCGAACTGCACGATCGGGATGCGGCACTCCTGGAGGCGATCCCTGATCCGGCGCTTCGCCCAGTAGCTGCTCGAAGGGGTGTTCATCCCCTTGATCAGCTCATCCCACGCCGGAAGTGGCTTCTGGCTTACCAACGTATCGTAGATTCGCAGCCTAGGCTCCGGCAGTGCCAGCGTCTGCATGCGCTCGTAAAAGATTTGATCGTACACATCGCCGGTTTCGGAGTACATGAAGTCGATGTAGTCGAGCAGACTCGTGTCGACCGTGCCGGCCTGCAGGAAGGCATCGGTCCGAATATCCGCCGGTCCTCCGCCCGAGATGACCAGCTTCAGAGCGGGCGGATTCCCGATGCCAGTCGCCAGGGCATCAAACCCGTCATGCGAAACGCCCATCGCCGCCACTTTTCCGTCCGACCAGCTCTGGGATGCGATCCAGTTGACGACCGCAGCACCGTCCTCGATTTCGCCGCGCGAGAGCAGCCTGTAGGCTCCCTCGGATGCGTACTTGCCCCGGATGGTCTGGATCACGACCACGTAGCCGCGCGCCACGTAGTAGTCTGCGATCCCACCGTACGCGAAATCATCGGCTCCATCTGTGGCATCATTGTACGGCGTGCGCACAAGAAGCGCCGGAGACCGGCCCGTCGATGCCGGGAGATATACGGATGTTTGCAGTCGCGTGCCATCCGCCATCGGCACCATCTCGCTCAGCCGCGTCACAGTCGGCCGAGCTCGCAGCGGGGACATCGCCCGTACGCGTCGAACAAACTCGAGCTCTGAACTGGCGGCGGACGCCAGCACAGGCAGGACGACGATCGCAATCGTCATCGCCCAGGGCATTCTCCTCATACTTTTCGTCACTTCAATACCTCCTCACTCCGAAGACGTCCAGTATCTCTCTCAGCGTATCATATGAACGGCGCCCACCATGGCCCCCCACAAATCGATCGAAGACCCACAGCCCGATCAAAAAAGGGAAGCGATGCGGATTCGCGTACGGTTGCCCACCGCAGCCCGTTCCTTTCGTGCGACCGTACCGCACTTGCCGAGATTCTGACACGATAGGCCACGTGGTGCCAGGCCCCAGGGATGGACACCACCGGGCGCGGGGCAGGACGGGACTTCAAGGGGATGAGCAACATTGGAAACGAGGCTCCAGATCTGGAGGCCATCGCGGCCGACCTGCGGCAAATCCTCCATGTCATGCTGAACCTCGATCCCACCGGACGTCCGCGCCGCGTCAGGAGCTCGTCACCACACACGGCCGATCTGCTGCGTCCGGGTACCGGCTGCTCCCATACCGCGCGACCGGCGCGATCGAGCGTGCGACACTCGAGTTCTGACACGTTCCCAACAGTGGGGCTGTGCAGAAAGAGGAGGATTCGACATGTTCACTCGTCTGGCAGGCCGTGCTATCGTCGCTCTCGCGCTTCTCCCATCATTGGCTCCCGCTCAGGACAATCTCGCGGATCTCCAGCGGCAGGTCATCGAAACCGAACGCGCGTTCGCGAAGACAATGGCCGACCGCGATCATGAGGCATTTGCTTCGTTTCTGTCGCCGGAGACAATATTCTTCGGACAGAAGAGCACGATGCGTGGCCAGCAGCAAGTGGCTGAGGCCTGGAAGCGCTGGTACGATGGCCCCGACGCGCCGTTCTCCTGGCAGCCCGAGTCGGTGGAGGTGCTCGACTCGGGCACTCTGGCGTTGAGCTCAGGCCCCGTCTACGATCCCGAAGGCAAGCGCATCGGCACCTTCAACTCGATCTGGCGGCGCGAATCGGACGGAAAGTGGCGGATCATCTTCGACCGAGGGTGCCCACCATGCGAGTGCCCATGACCCAGATCCCGCGATAAGGGCGCATCTGCTTCGTCGTATTCGTCGCTGCGGCGCTCACATACGAGGGGGAGATACTCGTAGAGACTCATTGAGACTCGTAGAGACTTCGCAGCCATCGGTGCCGCACGGTCCGTCCGCATCCATCTGCGAAATCCGTGAAATCTGTGATTTACTCGGGACTTTGACATCGTCCTGCCGCTCTGGAGCGGGTCGCCGCGGCACTACGGGATCAGTGTCATGGAGTCTCCGCGGCAACATCGACCGCCTCACGCAAGGCGCGCAGGTTGCTGAGAGGCGCTGTGACGGGAGCGACGCATCCGGAGGCGAGGATGAGGCGGCGCCCGCCGGTCTGAGCGATCGCTTCAGCAACTCGTTCGCGTACTCTGCCGGGATCCGCTCTCAACAGATCGTCCCAGCGGGCGAGGCCGCCGCAGACGGCGCCGGCAAAACGCTCCTTCCCCTCCTTCAACGACGGCACTGTCTCGCGGTCATGCCAGTTCATGGCCTGCACCGGATATCGCGCAGCGAGATCGAACATGACATCGGGCCCATGCAGGTGCAGCATGGTGAACCAACACTCGTGCGCGGCCGCGAGAACGCGACGATCGTACGGTTCGCCCAGTTGTCCGTATTCGGCTTCGGTGAGCTGTGAGGTAGAGGCGAGCTGCATCGCGTAGTAGATCCCGGCGATACCGAGCGGCAGGCAGGCCTCGATAAACCTGACGGTGGTCCGGCTGATCGTCTCGAGACCCGCATGGACCAAGTCTGGACGCAGGCGGAGGTGCTCCAGGAGACGATCGACGCCCGCGAGGTTCCGGGCTTGCGCAAGGGGGCTGAAGATCGTCTGGATCCAGGGTACGCCCTGTGGGACGCCGGTGCGGATCTTCTCGAGGCACCGGAGCTGTTCGCCGAGCCTCCCCGTCGTCGGATCGAGAGTCGGGAGACGAAGCCAGTCCTCGGGCTCCAGAATGACGCGGCGCGTGTACTTCCGCGTTCCCTCGTCCCCGCCGACCCACTCGTCGACGACGCCCCAATCGACCAGACAGAAGCTGCTGGCCGGCGACACCTTGATGAAATCCCAGTCGTATTGAGACTGAAACCAGAGGGTCGCCGCCGCCAAGTCTTCTGCCCGCTGGTCATCACCCGGGAAGTGCCGCCACAGGGCGACCGGAACGCGGTCAACGGCTTCGCCCGCGATTGCCGCCTTCAGACGCTCGAGCTTTGTCATCGGAGAGATCGGAGCACCTCGATCAGACCGTCGATCTCCTCGACGGTGGTGTAGTGCCCCAGACCGACGCGCGCCGCGGTACCTTGGTCCCGGCCGGGTTGTCGAAGAACACGGACCCTGAGCCGACCGCCGGAAATTCCGCTCGAACGCGTGCCACATCAAGTGCCATGCACATCACCCTCCCGGCGCGAAGCATAGCAGAAAGAAGCCCGAAGCTGCACGGTGGATGTGGCGTTGCCTTGAGCACCCGACCCGGGTATTCTATGCAGCCGTTGGAGGTGTTGTGTGAGTGAGAAGGTCTCGGTTCGACTGGCTATTCCCGGGATTGCGGTGGGATGGGTTGTGGCTGAGGGGTGTGTCGTGGCGGAGTCGTCCGAGGGTTTGGCGGCCGAGCTCCGAAGCGTGACGTCGCGCGCGGTGGCCGACAGGGAGTCCGCGCCGAGCGTTGCGCGTAAGGCGGCGGCTCGCGACATGCTGAGGCACGCCTCCTACAAGCCCACGGGGCGCGGCAAGCCCGCCAGCGAGTATCTGCTGAACGCGGCCGCCGAGGAGCACTTCCCGTCGATCAACAACATCGTCGACATCAATAACCTCGTCTCCGTGGAGTGCCTGCTGCCGATTTCACTCGTGGATATCGATCTCGCAGGCAGTCGGAGCTTCCTCATCCGGCGGGGTCGCGAGGGGGAGGAATACGTCTTCAACCAGTCGGGGCAGGTCTTGTCGCTCAAGGATCTTCTGCTGGCGGCGCGAATGCCGGCCGACGAGCCGTGCGCGACACCGATCAAGGACTGCCAGGCAACGAAGACGCACTCCGGCACACGCAACGTTCTGGCACTGATCTACGCCCCGGCCGCTCTGGCTTCCGCCGCACGTCAGGCGGCCGATCGCATGGCGGCACTGATGAGCACACACGCCGGAGCCACGGCTACCTCGGGCGTTGTGCGAGCTGAGGAGAACGCGTGAGATCCGCAACCTGGGCGCTCCTGTTGTTATCTACGTGCGTAGTATCCCTTCTCGACGCCGCCGAATTGCCGGACCGGTACAAGAAGTGGCTCGAGGAGGATGTCAAGTACATCCTGTCCAAGCCTGATCGTGAGATCTTCCGTGGACTCCAGACGGACCACGAACGCGACGTTTTCATCGAGAACTTCTGGAAGAAACTGGATCCGGTGCCGATCACACCGGTGAACGAGTTTCGCGAGGAGCACTACGCGCGCCTCGCGCACGCCCGCGACCACTACGGCCTCAACACCGATCAGTATCGCATGTGGGTCCTGCTGGGGAAGCCCGACAAGGTCACGGCGCGCCCCGTCGACAACAACTTCTACGCAATGGAGTACTGGGACTACACACGGCTCAGGATCCCCGGGCTGCCGCCGGACCTGCGTCTCCTCTTCTACAAGAAATGGGGGGTCGGCTACTACATCCTCTATTCGCCGCTTTTCGATGGCGTCCGCGCTCTGTTGACGAACCGGACTCTCGACCCCGACAAGCGAGAGGTCAAGAAGTGGCTCACAGCGACGATGGATTTCGAATTCCGCCAGGCAACGAGGTCGATCTCCACGGGACTCGACGAGTTCCAGTCGCAGGACGTCATTGCCAAGATGTACTGGTCCTACGGCGATTTGTTGGACCGCTTCCGGCGCCACGATGTCACGGCGAAGGTTGTCTTCGAAGGAGAACAGTCGATCTCTCCGTTGATGGAGACCTACGCTTTCCACACAGAGCGCGACAGCTACAGCCTCGAGATCGCTCTCGAGATCCCGGCTCAGGACATCACGTTCGAGCAGGTCGGACAGAAGTTCGTCGCTCGGACCGATATCTACCTGAAACTTTTCGACGGTAAGGAGCGAAGCCTGGACGAAGCGCGCGACAGCCTCACGATTGACCTGCAGAAGGACCAGCTCGATGCGTCGAAGACCTATCCGCTGCTCTACCTGGCGAGCTTCCCGGTCATACCCGGAGACTACGCAGTGGAGCTGCTGGCGCGCGATTTCGCAAGCGGGCGCGTAGGAAAGATCCGCCAGAGCGTTACGGTGGCGGCCGCGCCCACCGACAAGATCGCCGCGGCCCCTCTTCTCCTCGCCTACAAGCTTGATCGCGGAGCCCCCGCCGACGCGCTGCCCTTCCGGCACGACGGGTACAGGATCTACCCGCGCGTATCGCAGGCATTCTCGCCGGGATCGAACGTCTACTTTTTCGCGGAGTTGTCGCGTCCCGGTACGGTGACAGAACCGATCACACTCCCGCTGAAGTATCGGATCGCACAGGCTGACAAGATCGCTCGCGAATTCGAAGGGAAGCTGGAGATCGTGCCCGGCCGCGATTCCCTCTCGATCACGGAGGGCTTCGCGACGGACGGCCTGACACCGGGCGAGTACAAGCTCCGCGTCTCGGTGGCCGATGCGTCAGGGGACGTGACCCTCGCCGAGCGCCCATTCGTCATCTCGGAATCGGCGGGCGGGAACGCAAGGT
The DNA here is from genome assembly GCA_016191015.1 of Acidobacteriota bacterium. Taxonomy (GTDB): domain Bacteria; phylum Acidobacteriota; class CAIWXX01; order CAIWXX01; family CAIWXX01; genus JACPPM01. The sequence goes on from JACPPM010000321.1 coordinate 8,930, forward strand.
TTCTGTTCGAACAGAGAACCGCGGGCGATGCGGAGAAGCATTTTACGCTGGGCCTCGAATACCTCAACGCGAACGAAAACGAACAGGCCGCCACTCACTTCGGACTCGCGCTCGACTTCGCCCCTTGGATGACACAAGCCGGCGTGAACCTCGCGCGCGCCCGGATCCTCCTTGGAGAAACACCCAGGGCACTCCTCACCCTCGACACCGTCCTCAAAGACGACCCCGAAAACGTCGATGCGCTTATGGTCCGCGTGCAGGCTCTGCTGAAACTCGGCAGGCGAGCCGAGGTGGGACCTGTGCTGGGACGTCTCGTCGCACTGGGACCCAACCAGACATCCGTCCTCAACTACTGCGCCGAGTCTTACATGGCGATCGGGGACAAGGGGCGCGGCATGGAGCTTTTCAGGAAATCGATCGAGCTCAACCCCGATCAGCCGGATGTCGCGTCGGCGCTCCAAGGCCAGAACTGAGCCGGAATCTCGCTGAGGGGCGCGTCCGCATGAAACTCCCCCGCAACGTCCGGATGCTCGGCCTCGTCAGTTTTCTCACCGATGCATCCTCCGAGATGATCTATCCGCTGCTGCCGGTATTCCTCGCACGAGTGCTGGGAGCGGGGCCCGCATTTCTGGGCCTCATCGAGGGCGTGGCCGAGGCCACCGCCAGCCTCACGAAGCTCGTCTCCGGTGTCCTGAGCGATCGTCTCGGCCACCGCAAGCCGCTCGTGCTGGCCGGATACAGCCTCTCGACCCTGTCACGCCCCCTGATCGCCATCGCCCAGTCGCCCTACCACGTCCTGATGATCCGGTTCTCCGATCGCGTCGGCAAAGGCGTCCGCAGCGCCCCGCGGGACGCTCTGATCGTCGAATCGTGTCCCGAGTCGGATCGCGGCCGCGCCTTCGGGTATCAGCGCGCCATGGACCATGCAGGCGCCGTCGTCGGGCCATTGATGGGATTCGTGGCCGTGAGCTGGTTGCTGTTGGATCTGCGGACGGTTTTCGCGCTCGCGGCGATTCCCGGCATCCTCGCCGTGGTGGCGATTGTGAAAGGGGTGAGCGAGAGCAGGGGCGCGGCTGCGCCGGTCGGACGCATGAGTCTCGGCTGGGGCGGCCTTCCGGGTAGTTTCAAGTACTACCTGTTCGTGATCGTCGTCTTCACGCTCTCGAACAGCTCAGACGCCTTCATCTTGCTCCGTGCGCAGGATGCCGGCTACGGCGAGGGCGGGATCCTCCTGCTCTGGTCTCTGCTGCACGTCGTGAAAGCCGCTTCATCGGGAATCGGCGGTACGCTCTCGGACAGATTTGGCCGGAAATCCCTCATCCTCACCGGGTGGCTCGCCTACGCCGCCGCCTACGCCGGGTTCGCCGTCGCCGGATCGGCTTGGCAACTCGCCGCTCTCTTCGCCTTCTACGGTCTCTACTTCGGCTGCACCGAGGGGGCCGAACGCGCGATGGTGGCCGACATCGTCCCCGGGGCTCAGATGCGCGGCCGCGCCTATGGTCTCTACCATTTCGCGATCGGAATCGCGGCGCTTCCGTCGAGCCTGATCATGGGCGTCCTCTATTCGAAGTTCGGGCCTGCTGTCGCGTTCGGAGCAGGAGCCGGGCTCAGCTTTGTCGCAATGCTGCTCCTGGCGCCCATGAAGATCGGAATGCGCTTCAAATGATCGTCCTCCGGCTCTTCGGCATTCCGCGGGTCTTGTGTGCGTCATCATGGGGGGATATCCTTTGTGGAGGGAGTAAGGCGAGTATGGGCGCCACTGTCGCATCACACGATCGCCGAGTGGTCCTGCTTGTTATCCTGACCGCGGTGGTACTGCTGGCCACGTGCCCTGGCGCTCTGGCGATCGACGTCCACGAAGTCCAGTATGCCAGCCAAGCCGACATCAAGATCTTCGAGGTCAAGTACGAGAGCCAGGCTGACTTGTGTGTCTACGTGGAGAACTACGCGAGTACGGCAGGCGACAACGAAGAGCTGTGGCACTATGTGGATTACGCCGGTCAGGCGGACACCAAGATCTACAAGGTGAAATACCAAAGCCGGGCGGATCTAGCGGTATTTCTTGTGAAATACAGGAGCCGGGCTGGGTGGAAGCGGGCGAGCTCATTCCAGGGAAAGCTGCGGCGATCGCCCCGGTAGTCTGAACGGCCCCCGGGGTGACCCGGGTGCCTGGCGATTCCTACCGACTCCCGCCGAAGAGGGCGGAAGGGGCGATCTCGAGCGGCTCGGGTGAGTAGAAGCCGTCGGCGTACTTCCGGTCGATGAAGCTGCCGTAGAGGATCTTGTAGGCCTCGAGGTAACTTCTCAGATCCCCGCCGCGCAGGTTGGTGATCTGGCTCTCGTGAGCGGAGATCGCGCGAATCCAGTCGTCATAGTAGTCAGAAAAATCTACGACGAACGTAGGAAGGACACCTTTGGGGACCATGTAAAAAAACATACTTCCGACCAGATGTGGCTCTGCGTCGCGCGTGATGAACTTGCGGAACTTGGCAAGCCTGCAGGCGCGCTTGACGAGCTTGCCGGTGGCAAGGTGGTCCGGATGGGCGGCGCGGTCTCGATGCGTGTACGGACTCCGCTCAACCGGCGCGAAGCAGATGCGGGGGCGCAACTCGCGGATCACCTCGACGATCTTCACCACACCCTCACGCGTCGCCTCCACCTCGCCGTCCCTGAAATCCATGAAGCGGAGGCCGCAGCCGATGATCTCGGCCGCACGTGTCTGCTCGCGGACGCGGATGTCCGGGTCACCATAGGTCCCGGCCTCTCCCCGGGTGAGCACGACCTCGGTCACGGCCAAACCCTCACGCACCATCCGAACGAGAGTTCCACCCATCCCGAACTCCAAATCATCGGGATGCGCACCGAAGGCCAGCACATCGACCGGTGTCCCCACCCGTCCACTCATTCAGACGATCCTTTCGCGCGCGATTGCGTACTTCTCTATCAGGTCCTCGCGGACTTTCACTCCCAGACCAGGGCCGGTAGGGACATCGAGATGCCCTTCCCGCAAGACCCATGTGGGTTCGACGATGTCCTCGGCCCAATACCGCGCGCTTTCCGAGATATCGCCGGGCAGCTCGAAGTTCGGCATCGTTGCCAGGTGCACATTGTACGCTCGGCCGATTCCGCTCTCCAGCATCCCGCCGCACCAGACCGGAACCGATGCTTCCCGGCACGCATCGTGGATGGCAATGGATTCGGTGAATCCGGCGACCCGGCCGGGTTTGATGTTGATGATCGAACAGCTCTTCAACTGGAGGGCGAGCCGGCAGTCGTGCGAGCTTCGGATCGACTCATCGAGACAGATCGGCGTGCGGAGAATGCGGGCCAGCTCGCCGTGGTCCAGAATGTCGTCGTGACTCAGCGGCTGTTCGATCATCATGAGCCTGTAGTCGTCGAGCGCGGCCAGGAGCGGGGAATCGTCGAGTGTGTACGCGGCGTTGGCGTCAGCCATGAGATGAATGTCGGGGAATCTCCGCCGAATGCTCCTGATGATGTCGACATCCTTCCCAGGCTTGATCTTGACCTTGATGCGGCAGTACCCGCGATCCAGGTAGGCGGCGATCTTGTCGAGCATCGCGGGGGCCGATTCCTGGATTCCAACGGAGACACCGGCAGCGACGCGCGATCGGTTCCCGCCGAGCAGATGTGACAGGGGGACGCCTTTTTCCATGGCCTCGAGGTTCCAGATCCCCATTTCCACGGCCGCCCGCGCCATCGGATTCCCGCGGACACGCGAACAAATCCGGAACGCATCCCTCCCTCCGGACACCGCCGTTTCCCGCAGCAGGGGCGCGAGAAACTCCCGGATGATGTGCCGCGCCGTTTCGACCGTCTCTCCGCTGTAGTAGGGATCGCGATCCGCCACCACCTCCGACCAGCTCACCCCCGCCTCCGCCTCCAGCCGCACCAGCAGGATCTCCCTCTCGTCGACGGCGCCGAAGCTCGTTTCGAAACGGTCCTTCAGCTTCAGCTTCAGAGCCACCAGCTCGATCCCACGAATCCTCATCCGTCGATCTCCCTGCGAGTGAACAGGTAGTAGCCAAGCCCGTCACGTTCCCCCAGCTCAAAGTCCACCGCTTCGAAGCCCGCCTTGAACGCACGCGTGAACAGAGCTCTCACCCGTCGCTGGTCTGCAGCCGCATCACCGGAGGGTGAGCTCTTCAGGTGGTCGATGGAAGTTGGGATCGGCACCCGAAACGCGAGCAGCCGCCGCAAATCCGGACGGCGGGCAACGCTTCCAAGCACCGGCAATCCCTCGACGACAAGCCGCGAAGGCAGCGTGCGCTCTTCCCGCTTGAGTCCCGGTCGCCACCGGGCCAACACTCGGTCCGTCTGCAGGCCGCGATGCAAAGGTGAGCTGGTTTCGCCGTACACGTTGACCAGATAATCGTGCGTCACGGCCCCGAGGCGGTGCAGATTCAAATTGGCATTCCTGGCCTGAAGCGGGTCGAAAGTCCACGCGATGGTCTCGTAGCCGAGCTTGACGGACTCCCGGCCCTGCGCGATCTTGAGCTGAAGACCGATGCCGTGCCGCCTGTACTCGGGCTCCACCGCCAGCATGTGCGAGTACTGGATCGACCTGCCCTCCAGCACCGCCGGCAAGGAGTAGACGAATCCGACCATCCGCCCGTTCACGGACTCGAACCCGCCCAGAACTATTCCACCGTACTTCGCCCCGACGACAAACATCGGCGCCGGCACGATATCGAGATCGTCGAAGCCCCACGACTCTTTCTGCAACTCCTCGCATCGCTTAAACTCGTCGAGCCTGTGAAGCCGCCGTATCGTGAATCTCATTGAAACCTTCGCCTCATCGCTGATCCCCACCGAAGCAGAATTCTATCCGAAAATGCCTCGGTCGGGACGCCGCACGGGAGAATACCGTTATCACGAGCGACCCCGACGGTGGGCTTTGGCCAGTATGAGCGGCAGCCCGACGCCGGCGTAGATCCCCAGAGCAGCCGCGACGCTGATGGCGATCGAGTAGAACAACAAAACGTTCGCGGCCGTGCAGTGCACGAAGACCATCAGGAGCACGAGAAGGCTGAATACTGCCGACGTGTAGAACGTGTACTCGTAAGGCGGGAGAACCCGGCGGGCGAGCCGGCCCACTGTGTACGAGGTGAAGGCCATCACCGCGAACGTGACTGCGATCAGGACCAGCCATCGCACGGCCCCGTGCATCAAACGGATCCGGTCCCGGTAGAACGAATTCAGCAGGAAAAGGGCGAAGCCCGAGGTCAGGATCGGCACGAAGAACAGCAGGAGCTCGGCGGCCACTTTCCGCGCGAGGACGCGGGTGGCCCGGCCGTCGTCTGACCCCGCCGGCTTCGACGGCTCATTCTTCACGAGCGCTCTCCTCGAGCTTCAGGCCTATGATCTCTCTCGCCTGCTTCGTGACCACCACGGGCTGGCGTTTGTCCCGCGCCAGGAGCTGGAGATCCTCGAGTTTCAGCGTCGGGAGAATCCTCAGAACGAGGGGTACGGGCGTCAGCTCTGCGCGCGAGAGCTCGAGCTTCACCGCATAAAGGGCGAACCACCGCGGCATCTGAGCGAGCTTCACAAGGAAGCCCGGCTCGACGTTTGTCGAACGTATCAGGCGAAGCGCCGTTTCTTCTGTCGCGCGCGGGTTCTCCAGGCATGCCTTCAGCAGCCGCGCGTCCCGTTCGATGACGAGTGCATTGAGGATCTCTGTAGTCGCGAGCCGGGCCAGCTCCAGCTTCTCCCCCAGAGCCATCTTTCGGAGCCGGTCGATTATCGCTCGGTCGGCCTTCCGCCTCAACACCATCCGGATGCGGAAATCCCTCGCGACCAGAAGCTGGTCCTTCCAAAATAGCACCGGCAGGTACCGGAGCCCAATCCTCTCCGGTGTTCTGGGGTTCTGCACCACGGCCGCCTGGACCTGGTAGGATGAGAAGAACATCTCCTCGCGGCAGATCCGCTCGACGGCGGGTCGCGGGAGAGCCGGGTTCTTCAGGAGGAGCACGAGGGATTTCTCATCGAGATCGGATCGATTCAGAGCTCGCACAAGAACCTTCGGGTTCCTGGAGTACACGATCCTCGCTAGGTCTTCTTCACCCGCAGAGCCTCCAGGATCGGGTTGGGTCTGCATTTCCTCTGGCGAGGGATTATACCAGATGCCCCCTTCTCGCCGGATCGGGGAGCCGCTGAGATTCGGAGTACGTCGCGGACACGATAGCGATGTGCGGTGTTTGCTCGACCAGAGAGTCCAAGGCAATCTGATGGATCGGCGGTCGCTCCCGATCGCAAGGGTCCCCCGCCCAGGACGCCCCGGAGGGGCGTGATGAGAATAGCCCACCGATTTATCGGGCTCGATTGGAAGGGAAGGATCTGGAGTCCCGGAGGGACGATTGAGGGGTCGCCGATACGGCATCGCTGTTCTCAGCCGTCCCTCCGGGACTGGCCGATCACTCGTACACATTGACCCAGGGCTGGCGCCCTGGGCTTTCTTCGCCGCGCCCCTCTGGGGCGCCCAAGGCCGGTCGGTCACGGCGATCCTGGTCGTCCGATTGGGCCGTCTCGTCTGGAAGCCGACCAGCATCCGTGTCACCGGATGGGGGGCAGAGAAACCATGAGCTCCCGTACTCCGAATATCAGGGGAGCCCTGAAATTCGGAGTAGACGCACACAGGCATGAGCGCAACGTCATCCTGAGGAGCCGGGCGAAGCCCGGTGACGAAGGATCTCCTCCAAGGGCTACGGGTCTCGCAGGAGATCCTTCGGCCCGGCTGCGCCGAGCCTCAGGATGACATGCTGGCTGTACTGCGGCCAAGTGTACTCCGAATCTCGGGGGGAGCCCCCTTTGCTTGACTGCCCAGATACCCTGTGCTATCTTCCGGGAATATAAGGAGAAACTGTGGTCTTCTTCAATTACTCGACTATGCAGATGGCCGCGAAGATCGTGTACTACGGTCCCGGTCTGTGTGGGAAGACTACGAATCTCCAGGTCATCTACAAGAAGACATCCCCAAAATCTCGAGGGGAGATGGTTTGCTTGGAGACCGAGACTGACAGGACCCTGTTTTTCGACCTTCTCCCGATCGACGTGGGTGTGATCGGCGGGTTCAAGACGCGCTTTCAGCTCTACACCGTCCCGGGTCAGGTTTTCTACAACTCGACCCGTAAGCTGGTCCTCCGTGGTGTCGACGGGATCGTCTTCGTCGCAGACTCCCAGATCCCCATGGAAGAGACGAACCTGGAATCTTTCCGGAACCTCAGAGAGAACCTGCTCGAACACAATCTCGACATCGACACGATCCCGCTGGTCTTCCAGTTCAACAAAAGGGATCTCACCAATATCATGCCGGTGGAGAAGATGAACCGCGATCTCAACCGGACGGGGCTGCCGTTCTACGAGGCGGCGGCGCTGCAGGGGCTCGGCGTCTTCGAGACGCTCAAGGGCATCTCGAAGGCCACGCTCTTCTCGTTGCGACGCAAGGCGCTTGGAGATGAGGTGGTATCGAAGCCGCCTGCGGCGGCTGCGGTTTCGTCTTCCAGCGAGAAGGTCAGCGAGGAGAAGACTCTGGCAGGGAGGGTCGAGCCGCCGAAGCCGCATCGTGTGCCCACTCCGCCACCGCCCATTGTGGTCGAGGCTGCCAAGGTGGAGGCGCCCGTGATCGTGGCCCCTGAGATGAAGAAGGCAATCGCGGAGGAGAAGGTCGAGTTTGCCGAGAGGTCGGTGCAGGCGGCGGCGCTGCGGCAGGAACAGATCTCGATGAAGAAGATCTCGGTCAAATCGACCATCGACGTCGCGCGGCAGCTCGACTCCCTCCGTGACCAGTACACGGCCATCAAGCAACCGGAGAAGGCGGCACACAAGACGAGCGCCGACAAGGCGCTCCAGGATCTGCTCCAGATCAGCAAGCCGGCGCTCATGGCGCAGGAGATCAAGAGGAAATCCGCGATCTCGATCGCCGGGGCAATGGTGAAGGCAGGACCCACAACTCTCGTGCTGACGATTCGTAATTCTTCGAGCCAGAAGAGCGAAACAATCGAGATCCCGCTCGAAATCGACAAGAACAGGTCCAAGGTCGCCCTGAAGCTCGACCTGGACATCTCGATCACGTGATTTGATGTCCCAGTGGATCCCCGAGACGACCGGCCGTTGCGATTCATGGATCCGGATCCGGTCCCACTGTTGACTAGGTACTACTAAGGAGAACCCACAATGTCCCAGGAAGCACTCGGAATGGTTGAGACGAAAGGTTTCGTCGGGTCGGTGGAGGCGGCGGATGCGATGGTGAAAGCAGCCAACGTCGTCATGACCGGCAAGGAATACATCGGAGCGGGATATGTCACGGTCTTCGTCCGGGGCGATGTGGGCGCGGTCAAAGCGGCCACTGACGCGGGCGCTGCAGCCGCGCGGCGCGTCGGCGAGCTGGTGTCGGTGCACGTGATCCCACGCCCGCACCAGGAAGTGGAAAAAATCCTCCCCGGCGGAAACGCTGCCAAGAAATAGTGTGGAGCCGAAGCCCTGAGCGAAGCGAAGGGGTGGAGCGCGGCGTCACGCGCACTGAACGCGCTCTCAGCCCCCTCCCGCACTACCTCGGCCGGTCGGTAGGAGAAGGCTGATGTCGGATACCGATCTCACTTCGCGACAGGAGGCGCGGGATCTGGCGGAGGCCGCGCACGCAGCCTTTCTGATCTACCGCGAGTTCACACAGGAACAGGTTGATGCTGTCGTGGCGGGAATGGCGGCGGCCGGCTTGCGCGAATCCGAGAGACTCGCGAGGTTGGCGGTCGAGGAGACCGGGTACGGACGAGTGAAGGACAAGCAGGCGAAAAACGTCCTTGTCTCGAAGAACTTGCACGACTATATCCGTGGGATCAGAACTGTCGGGGTGCTGAACGAGAGCCCGTCGGTGATCGAGATTGCTGAACCGGTAGGAGTGGTGGCGGCGATCGTTCCCTCGACAAACCCGACATCCACCGTGATTTACAAGTGCCTGATCGCCGTGAAAGCACGCAACGCGATCGTCGTGAGCCCGCACCCGAGCGCGCGTCGATGCTGCATCGAGACGGCGCGCGTGCTGGCGGAGGCGGCTGAGGCGGCCGGCGCACCCCGCGGAATCATCGGCTGCATGCAGACGCCGACTCTGGAGGGGTCGCAGGAGCTGATGAGCCACAAACGAGTCGCAGTGATTCTTGCCACCGGCGGCCCGGGAATCGTGAAGGCCGCGTACAGCTCGGGCAAGCCCGCGTTTGGCGTCGGCCCGGGAAACGTCCCCGTGTATGTCGACCGCTCGGCGGATGTCGTGAAGGCGGCCAGGGATGTGCTCGCCGGCAAGACCTTCGACTACGGTACGGTATGTGCGTCCGAGCAGGCCGTGATCGTCGATGCGCCGGTGAAGGAGCAGGTGATCGAGGAGCTGGTCCGTAATGGCGGCTACTTCCTCAGCGGAGGGGAAATCGAGAAGATCAACTCGATCATTCTTACTCCCTCGGGAGCCATCAATCCGGATCTCGTCGGCCGATCGCCCCAGGTCATTGCGCGGCGCGCTGGCTTCGAAGTCCCCGAGACAGTCGAAGCGCTGATCGCGGCTCTCCCGGGCGTCGGCCGCGAATTCCCCCTGTCGCGCGAGAAGCTCTCGCCGATCCTGGCGTTCTATGTCGTCAACGGATGGCGCGAGGGGTGTGAGATGTGCAAGAGCATCCTGCAGCTTGGAGGCATGGGGCATACACTCGGCATCCACGCAACGGATCGCGACGTGATCATGGCCTTCGGCCTGGAGAAGCCTGCTTTCCGCATCATCGTCAATTCACCCACGACCCACGGAGCCGTCGGGTACACGACCGACCTTCCGCCCGCCATGACACTCGGATGCGGGGCCATGGGCAACAACATCACCTCCGACAACATCGGCCCGCTCCACCTTCTCAACGTGAAACGCGTCGCCTTCGAGACCAAGCCGCTCGCACTCACATCGATGGCCGGCACGATCTCCCCCGGGCCGGCACGCGATTCTACTCACGTAGTAAGCAGCGGTCCCGCATCGGGAGCCGATATTTCGAAACGGGTACAAAGCTACCTGGATACCAAGGGAATTTTCCCGGGACATGCGCACCCATGCCCCTCTTCCCCACCTCCCCCCTCCACGACACCCGCACCGCGGCGGGCATCGGCCGAATCTCAGGCGCCGAAGCCGGTCGACTTCGTCTGCGAAGCCGACGTGCGCAAGGCGGTGGAGTCCGGAGAGAAGATCATCATCGGACCCAGGACGATCGTCACCCCGGCGGCCCGGGACCTTGGCAACGAGAAGAAAATCTTCGCCTGAATGGCGGAGCGCCCGTCCAAACCACCAAGACACGAAGACACCAAGGAACGAGAAAAGGCCCTTGGTGGTTTCTTGGTGTCTTGGTGGTATTGCGGATCCCGGCTTGGCCGCGTTGGGACCTTGGATTCTGAGTCATGCACATTCCTGACGGCTATCTGTCCCCGTCCACGTGTGGGGCGTTATTCGCAGCGGTCGCGCCGTTTTGGTACGCCGCCGAACGGAGCCTCCGGCGCGGCATCGGGGAGGCTCGAATTCCCCACATCGCTCTGATGTCGTCGTTCTCGTTCATCGTGATGATGTTCAACATCCCGATGGCTGGTGGGACGACGGGACACGCCACAGGGGCGGCGCTCGCCGGGATCGTTCTGGGTCCCGGTGCGGCGCTCCTCGCTCTCACGACCACCGTTGTCATCCAGGCTGTCTTTTTCGGCGATGGAGGAGTGCTGGCCATAGGAGCCAATTGCTTCAACCTCGCGATCGTCATGCCCGCGACGGGAGCACTCGTCTACCGACTCCTCGCGGGCTCCGGGATACGATCCCGCACCGCCGCGGCCGCGATCGCCGGGTATGTCGCGGCCAACGCAGGCGCGCTCTGCGTCGCCGTCGAGATCGGCCTGCAACCGCTCCTGTTCCGGAGTCCATCGGGGCAACCTCTGTACTGCCCGTTTCCACTCGCCCTGACGGTTCCAGGAATGATGGCCGGACATCTCACCGTGTTCGGTCTGGTCGAGGCGCTGATCACGGGGGGCGTTGTGAATTACGCGCTGCGTCACGAACCCGGCCTGCTGGTCACAATCAGGAACCGCGAACACGGACGGCTGCGCGCTCGCGCGTGGCTCCTCATCGCCCTGTTCGCCGCAGCCGTCCCGCTGGGCCTCCTGTCGACGGGGACAGCATGGGGCGAGTGGGATGAGTACGCTCGCGTCATCTGGCCTTCGGTTTTCGGCGGCTATGGCAGGACCGCGATCCGGTACATGCTGTCGGCATTCGGCGGAGCGGTGATCTGTGCGGCGATCGTCTCTGTGTTCGCCTTTCGTCACCGGCGTCGACGTTCCATCGGCTCATCGATCCAGCGGCTGGCCGAGATGTCCGATACGCCGGGTTCGAGACCTGACCTGAACCCGCGGCTCATCCTGCTCGTGGGGCTGTCAGGGATCGTCCTGCTCAATCTGTTCCAGACATTTGGTTCGCTCCTTGCGGCGGCAATCCTGCCCGCGGCCGCGATGCTGCTCCCGGGATTCAGGAGATCGACGTTCCTCAAGAGGATCGCCGCGTCGCTTCCCATCGTGCTGCTTCTCTTCGCCGCGCCGGCCCTGTTCGTCGTCCCGGGAGACGCGATTCTCACGATTCCACTTTCGCCCAGCGATGCATCGGTCACGATCAGCCGGGCCGGGCTCGATGCTGCAGGCCGGCTGCTCCTCAGAGCAATGGGCTCGATCGGGTATGCCACCGCCGTTGTGGTGGTGTGCGGAACGGCGAGCGCTCTCGGAGCGCTGCGTGGGCTGATGCTGCCCGCCTCCTTTGTCACGGCTCTCGGAATGTCGTTCCGTTACGCTGCCATCGTGGGGAGGTCGCTGGTTGAGGTGGAGACGGCGTATGCGAGTAGATCTCCTGCGGCGGCTCCGGGTATCCGCGAAGGCGCCCGGCGAATCGGCGTTGCGCTGCGTCGATCGGTGGAGCTCTCTTCGCATGTCGCGATGGCGATGACGGCCCGAGGCCATCTCGGGGCCTCCCCGCCCCGGACATTCGGGCGTCTCACGGCCGCCGACCTCCGGTTTCTTGCGCTCGCGGCCGCAGTCCTGGCGATCCCGGTTCTGATGGAGGTCCGGTGACGACGATCTTTGAGGTGGCCGGAGTGGCCTACACCTTTCCAGACGGCACGGCGGGGCTTCGCGACCTGTCGATGGATGTGGAGGCGGGTGAGCGGCTTGCCGTGCTCGGCCCCAATGGCTCCGGGAAGTCCACGCTCCTCCACATTCTGGATGCGCTGATATTCCCGAGCTCCGGATCTGTTCGTTTTGCGGGACGCGAGATGAGCGAGAAGGGGCTCAGAGATCGCGCGTTCTCGTACGAGCTCCGGCGCCGGGTCGCCATCGTCTTCCAGAACGCCGAAGCGCAACTCTTCTCTCCGACCGTCCGGGACGAAATCGCATTCGGACCCCGGCAGTACATGGCGGAGCACGAGGTCGGCCGGCGTGTGGATGAATGTGCATCGAAACTCGCGGTCGGTCACCTGATGGAACGGGCTCCTCTCAGGCTGAGTGCCGGCGAGAAGAAGCGCGTCGCTCTCGCCTGCGCAATCGCCAATCGTCCCGATGTTCTCCTGTTGGACGAGCCGACAGCCGGGCTGGATCCGCGCAGTGTCCGGCTGCTGACCGAAATCATTGCCGCCGAGCACGGAGCAGGGGTGACGATCATCACGGCCACCCACGACATCCATCTGGTGTGGGAGATCGCCGATCGCGTCTGCCTTCTGGGCGAGGACAACCGTCCGGCGGCCACCGGGACCGTCCATGGAATCATGTCCGACCGCGGACTGCTCGAGCGCCACAACCTCTTCCACGAACACATTCACCGTCACGGCGATCACTGGCACGCCCATGAGCATGAGCATCGGCAACGCGACGAGTAGGCAGGTGAGAGCTCAGGCGCTAGCCGGGATACCCCGATGCAGGCAGGGATCGGAAGGAGAACCACAGAAGGCACAGAATGCGCAGAAGGCACAAAAGGAATGGATGGAACAGAGGTATTGAACATTTGTGACTTCTGCGCATTTTGTGCATTTTGTGGTGGGTTCTACCTGACCTGAGCAGTTACTCAGGCCTTTTTTAGCTTCTCCACCACATCGACGTACGACTTCATGGCGTCCTCGTTCTTGGTGCCTTTCACCTTGGTCCACGCGTCGTACTTGGCACGGCCTTCCAGGTCGAATATCCCCGGACGGCCGCCACTCACATCGCCGGCAGTCGCCTGTTTATACAGGGCGTACAGCTTCAGGAGTGTCTCGTTGTCTGGTCTCTTTGGCAGTGCTTTCACGTCCTTCGCCGCCTTTTCGAATTTGGTCGAGAGCTGTGACATATGAATCCTCCTCGAGTCGGAAGTCACGGACTGTCCTGCGTCGGGGTCCATTCTAGCATCTCGGCCACAATTGTGGCGAAGTGGATCTGGGCCGCGTTGAAGTGCAAACCGCAGATGTCGCGGATTTCGCAGATGGATGCTGAGGGACCGTGCGGCCCAGGTGGCTGAATCGTGAAACCCATTCTGGCATTCGATCGTCTGCGCTATCTGCGCCCTGTAGTGTGCCGCAACCTTGCATGTGACCGCTGTCACATGCACGTGGCTGCCGCCGGCGTTACGGCTTGGGGTCCGCGCCGAGCTGGGTCTCGATCGCCTTCATCAGCTCTTCGTAGCCGCCCGGTGCGTCCTCGAGCACGAGAGCCCCGTCCTGATCCAGTTCGACTCGGGAGAGCTCCGGATGATCGAATCTCATTCGCTCGATCGCCGCTGATTGGCGTCTGACTTCGTGCAGGAGCCGTCTGGCAGCCACCATGAGATCTTTCTGCCGCATGGCGTGTCGTATCGCGAAGCCCAGCTCCATCGTGTTGCAGGGTTTCGTGAAGAAATGGGTGATGCCGGCTTCGTTGATGGCCTGGATGGCGATATCGAGCGTGGCCTTGCCTGTCAGCATCATCCGCACGGTGTCCGGATTGCGTTCGCGCACCTTCACCAGGAATTGTGTCCCAGACATGTTCGGCATCCCTTCGTCGGCCAGGACAACGTCGACCGGTTTGAAGCGAAGGATCTCGAGAGCTTCGTATGGCGAGGTGGTGGCCATCACGTGATAGGGCTCGCCATGCAATGCCCTCCGCAAGCCCGCAAGAGTGTTCGGATCATCGTCCACCAACAGTAGCATGTGTCCCATGTGATTCCCTTCCTTGCTCGGAGTCACGGCCATCATTCCTCAGCCGCCTGCTCGACTTCCACCATGATCGGTTCTCTGATCCCGACCAGCCGGGCGAAGTTCCGGATGCGGACGAGGTACGCCCCCGTCACTCTGCTTCCGCCGCCTAGCAGCAGGAGTCCCTCACGGGTCTCGACATCGGAGACCAGGATTTGTCCGAGCCTCAGCTCGTTGACACCGACCGGGCGCGAAGGCTTCACACCGGCCGGACTCGGTTCGGCCAGGTGGGTGAAGCGCGTCGAGGCGGCCTGAACGACGCCAGGATCGTACCAACCGGTGCGGCTCCTGACGATCTCGAGAGCTTTGTGACGCTGCTCAGGGTCAGATTCGATATCCGCCAGATCAGCCAGCAGTTTCAGGATCCGCGAGCCCAGCGGAATCTGCACTCCCGCCACCCCATCCGCCGGAAATCCGGTCCCGTCGAAATGCTTGTTCTGATAGAGGACAATCTGCGCAACCGATTCCAGTCTCGGAATGTTGGCGAGCAGGTGCTGCCCGATTTCGGGTGAGCGAGTGAGCATGTCGCGTTCGGGTTCGGTGAGCTGATCCGGGGTGGAAGCCTTGAGGGTGATACTCGGGGGCATCGTCACCCGCCCGATCTGGGACAACATGGCCGCCACTTCGATCTCCCACGTGTCGGTCACATTCAGTGCCTTGGACAGGCGTTTCGCCCGGTTTCTCAGCGCCTCGGCACGCCCGAAGGACTTGGTATCGACCATGGAAAGGATCTCCGTGAGGACCCGGATGCTGCCCCGCAGCGTCTTGTCCAGGAGAACGCGCTCGGCGGTCACGAGCCTGTAGTGCCTGATGCCGGCCTCCAGGGCCCGCATCAGAGTTTCGGGCGGGCAGGGTTTCGTGAGAAACCGGAATACGTTGCCCTCATTGACCGCATCCACCGCGGTCTCGAGGTCCGCCCGGCCCGTCAACATCATTCGAACCGTGTCCGGAGACTTCTCCTTGATCTTGGCGAGGAATTGGATGCCATCGAGGCCGGGCATGTTCATGTCCGCAACGACAACGCCGAATGGCCCGCGCGTGTCGAAGGCAGCGAAGCCGGCGAACGGGCCCAGAGCCGTGTCGATCTGGAAGTTCTTCCGGAGGATGCGCTGGTAGGTGGCGAGCACGTTTGAATCGTCGTCGACGAAAAGAATCTTTTCCTGCATCACCTTCCTCCTTGGGCGCACACCTCACACCAGATCGGGAGTCGGCTGGCCAACTTCAACTTCGCCAAACATGCCTCGTCGACGGCCGAGGCCTCACCAGTATACTCGATTCCCCGCCGCCCGAGGTCGATGGCATCGGCCACGTGGACGGCAGTGAGCGCACCGAACGAGCTCCGGGGGAAATCCGAAGGCCGGTGGTGGAACGCAACGGCTTCCACGATCGGATCGGGGAGCCCCCAGAGGCCAAGCATGTAGGCGCCGACGGCCGCGTGCGTCGACCCGAAGACCTCCAGTTCCGCGTGCCACGTGGGAATCCGCTGATCCGCCGCCAGGCGCCTCGCCCGAGCGAGCTCGTCGGGAAGTGTCGAGGCCAGGATGAGCTTTCCGATGTCGTGGAGGGTTCCGGCGGCGAAAGCCTCGTCTGTCATCCGCCTGTTGACCTGCTCGGCTTCCGCGATCCGTCTCGCCATGGCACCCGTGGCCGCGCTGTGGGCCCAGAGCTGATCCGCCGACTCGAGTCCTGCCCCTGTCGGCTCGAACCGGGAAAAGGCATGGATCGAGAGGACCAGGAGCTGGAGCTTCTCGATGCCAAGATGGGCGACCGCTTCCACGGGGTTGCTGATCGACCGCGGGAGCCCAAAAAAGGCGGAGTTGACGATCTGCAGAACTTTGGCTGACATCGAGATATCACGCGCAACAATCTCCCCGACCTTGTGCACCGACGGGGATATCGTCTCCAGCTCCTCGACAACTTGCGAGTAGAGCCCGGGGAGACTCGGAAGGGCGCCTATCTGTGTCACGATCTGCTCGAGACGTGTGTTAGACAGGAGGGAGCGCAGCTCGGTGGCGCGGACAACGGTCCCGATCAGCGTCTCAGCGTCACACGGCTTCGAGAGGAACTGGTGCGCAACTCCGACGGCCCGCAACGTGAGGTCGGAGTCGGCGTGCCCAGACAAGATGATCCGTATCGTTCCCGGGCAGCACTCCTTGACCTGGCTGAGGAGCTGCACTCCGTTGATCTCCGGCATCCGCATGTCCGACACGATAAGGTCGAAAGAGGATTCGCGCATGAGTGTCATGGCATCCCGGGCACTTGGTGCGAATTGCATGTCCCATTCGTGGCGCATCGTGCGCAGCATGCGCCGCAGGCCGTCGAGCACGTTGATCTCGTCGTCGACGAAGAGAATCCTCTTCTTCATCTCGGAGCTCATCCCCCGGGCTGAAGCGGAAGACGGATGATAAATGTCGTGCCTCGGTCCACGTCAGACTCAAACGTGATGCTCCCCTGATGCTTCTCGACGATGATCGCATGGGAGAGCGCCAACCCCTGCCCCGTCCCCTTGCCGACGTCCTTGGTCGTGAAAAACGGGTCGAAGATCCGCCCCCGGATTTTCGCAGGAATCCCGGACCCCGTGTCACCAATCCGGATCTCAGCCCAGCTATCTACCCTGGCCGTGCTGATTGAGATGGTACCCTTTCGGCCCGAGTCACGTCCCACCGCATCGGCGATCGCATCGGCCGCATTGATCAGAATATTCAACACAACCTGATTGATCTCGTTCGGGTAGCACGGGACTGAGGGGAGGTCCCGGTCGAATCGAGTCACAATATCGGCCACGTACGTCAGCTCGTTCTGCGCGACCGTCAGAGTCGTCTCGATCGCCTGATTGATGTCGACCGGCAGTCGTTCCTGGAGGCCAGGATGCGAAAAATCCTTCATCGCCCGCACGATTTTGGTGATGCGCGCGATGCCTTCGAGTGACTGCTCAATGGCTTTCGGTATCTCCTCCCTCAGGTATCCCACGTCCACGTCGCGGACGGATTCTTCGAGGAGATCGAGCGCCCCCGGCGGAACCTGCCCCCCCCGACTGGCCTCAGCGAACAGCTTCTCGCTCCTGAGCAGGAGCCGGTCCAGCTCGTCAAAACTGTCTCGTAGGAAACGAATGTTGTCGCCGACATACTGTGCGGGCGTGTTGATTTCATGCGCAATGCCGGCGGCGAGCTGCCCAATCGCTTCGAGCTTTTGTGATTGTCCCATCTGGTTCTGAACGAGCCTCTGCTCCGTAATGTCATCGCAGATACCGGTGTACCGGCTAACATTTCCATCTGCGTTTCGAACCGGAAAAATCCGCGTGCGGATCCAGCGAATGGTACCATCAGGCCAGGCGATACGATACTCATGGTCCAACGCGCCGCTACTCCGCGCCTGCATCGATTCCTCGGCCACCCGCCCCCTGTCGTCAGGATGGACAGCCTCCAGCCATGACCCCGGGGATTCGTACAGGCTCGCACGCGTTCGCTGAAACACCCTCTCGTAAGCATGGCTCACGTAGATCATCTCATCGGTGACGGCATCCGAAATCCAAAAAACCCCGCTGATGCTTTCAGCCATCTGCCGGAACCGCTCCTCGCTTTCACGCAGTGCCGCTTCGGCACGCCGTCGTTCCTCGTTCTCCGCCTCCAGCTCGCGCGCCCTCGCCGTCGCCTCGGCCAGACGATACATGTCAGTCCGCACCCGGCGAAGCATCGGGGCGAAGAGGAACATGCCGGAGGCAAGGAGCGCCAGGAGTGAGAGAGCGAGTGTCCCCATTTGGATGCGCCACAAACGCAAGGCCCGCTTCTCGCTGTCCTTTCGGGACTGGGCGACGGCTGCGTCGACAGCATCAAGCAGCGGACCAGTCATCGCCATTTCGCGAATCGCACGGAGGTGGGAATCGGCAGGGTCATGGGCGGAGACAATGCCGTTTACCTCGGCGATGAAGGCGCCCATGCGGGCATCCAGCGTGAAGGGAAGCTCGTAGAGGATTTTGTGCATCTCCGCCGAGACGCTGGCCGGAATGTTCCCCGACAGGTCTCCGGCCACCAGGATCTTGTGTGCTGAGTTGAGAGCGCTGGGAATCTCTCCGAGCTGCCTGCGATTGGCGGCGGAGGCGGCAGGGTCAGTTGGCGTCGCCATCTCCTCGGCCAGAAGCGCGGCTCGCTGGGTCAACATCCTGATGCGAACCCCGATGTCGATGGCCGCGGTCGTGTAAAGGTCTGCCTCCGCTACCTTGATCCCGACGAAGTAGCTCAGCAGGGCGAGCCCCGCCAGCCCAAACAACGATGCCAGCGCTCGACCCCGCAGAGCTCGCACCGCTCTCTCCGTGGACGCGCGCGCCAGGGAATCAGCCATCAGCCCTCCCAACACAACGAGCCGTCGTTCGAGATCCTATCCAATCGCTGCGAACCCTGTGCCCCTCAATAGGTCTCGACGGTGAGCCCCGTGATGTGCCTGAAATGCACCTCGGTGTCCGTAACGAGTGTCTCGCCCACGACGAGGGCGGTAGCGGCGATCAACACGTCCATATCGCCGGCCGGCTTGCCCTTCTCCTGCAGGAGCGCCGTCAGCCGTCCGAAGAGGTTGGCCGCGTCGGCATCAAAATCGAGGATGGCGATTCGGGCGAGAAGCTTGCCGATGGCGGCGATCTCGCGAGACGAGTCATCGGCGCGATACGCCCCCACGAGCAGCTCGGCCACGTTGAACCGCGTGGTGGTCAGACGCTCATCCTTGGCGGCCAATTCGAGGATCTTGGCCGAGGCCCTCCGCTTACGGGTGGATTCCGCGCCACGGAGAAGGTCAATGAGAATGCACGTATCGAGGCAGGCCATCAGCGGGCGCGGTTCGAAGGCCTGTGCCGCCGGCGGAGATGCCCTTCTAAAGCGGCCACCGCCCTGGGGCTCATGGAGACCTTGTCCAATTCTTTCAGAAAGGCTTCGACGTCCAACGGGGGACGCACGACGCGCTTGATGGCCTGGTTGAATGACTCGTTCTCGCGCCTCACCCTGGTCAAGCGCCGATAGGCTTCAAGGTCGATCGAGATGGTCTTAGTGGCCAGGGACTTTCCTCCTGTCCTCATCCATGCATGTACACGCATGAATTGTAGCTCACATCGCGCGTTGTGCCAAAGGGATGTCGGAGCGGACGAGATGGGGTCAACTCTAGAGAAGAAAGATCCAGCGGAACGCATCGACGCATCCGAGCATCCGCAGATTTCGCCGATTGCTTCGCGCCGACCCGAGAGTGAGGAGCAAGTTGCTCGTCGGTTGAATGCTGGAAGAATCGGCGTGATCTGCGCGGAAAATCTGCGCCATCCGCGGTTTCGCACGGAACGGCCTCGCCCCAGTCGGCGCCTCGACTTTGCCGCAGCCCTGACTCATCTCCTGACTGGACTTGCAAGTCTGAACCTTGTATGGTACACGTACCTTGTAAGGTGCGGAATGCCGGATGATTCGAATGCGCGGAAAATACCTCTGATCTTTTATCGCACAGAAGCGGGAAGCGAGCCGGTGCGGGAATGGTTGCTCGGCTTGGGTGCGGCCGATCGTGTGGCGATCGGAAGGGACCTGTTACGGGCGCAGTGGCGGTGGCCTGTTGGCATGCCGCTGTGCCGCCCGCTCGGAAACAGATTGTGGGAAATCCGCACGGATCTGCCGAGCAATCGTACGGCGCGTGTGTTGTTTTGCCATTATCGTGGGCATCTTGTGGCGCTGCACGGATTCATCAAGAAGACGCGGGCGACGCCAGATGAGGACTTGGCATTGGCACGAAAACGTAGGAAGGAGTTGGAGCGATGAGCAAGAAGCACATGGGTTCGAGTATTGATTCCTTTCTCAAAGAGGAAGGGGTCTTCGATGAGGCACAAGCACAGGCGATAAAGGAGGTTGTTGCCTGGCAACTCGCTGAAGCAATGAAGAAAAAGAAGATATCCAAGGCGCGGATGGCCACTCTACTCAACACGAGCCGCACGCAGGTTAACCGGTTGCTTGATCCCCAACAGGACATCACGCTTTCAAGCCTGCAGCGAGCGGCAGTGATAGTCGGGCGCCGGGTGACGATCGAACTGGTCTGACGCCCAACGCGGCGGAGCCGCAACCAAACAGGCAAGACCCAGGCACGCGGCAAGACCCTTCCGAGCACCTCTCAGGAAAGCAGGAAGTCAGGAAGGCAGGAAGGGGTCTGGTCGATGCCACCCTGAGCTCCGGAGATGACTGCTCCGTTCCTGCATTCTGCCCTTCCTGCTTTCCTGAGAGGGGTTCGGAGGATCTCACCCACTCGAACGTTTTGCCGTTTCGTGTCAACACTCAACTTCTTAGACACTATGCTCATTCGACGGCTGCGCCTCGAA
>JACPPM010000322.1 GCA_016191015.1 Acidobacteriota bacterium
GCGGCTAGATCTTCCGAGCTCCTCTCAGGAAAGCAGGAGGGGAGGAATGCAGGAACGGAGCGGTCGTCTCGGCCGATCGGGGTGGCTCGGAAGAACGCTCTCACTCTCCACGCTCCACGCTCTCACGCGCGGCGGAGAGGCAACCAATGCAGGTTGCGGCTCCGCCGCGTTAGGGGAAGTCCCTGCGACTTCTGTTGATCGCCCCTTCCGTGGGGCCATCTCCGTCGGAGAAAACCGTTTGGGGCAAATTGCTCCCTTCTCTGGCTCTCGAAATCCTGCGTGCGCTGACGCCGGATGAGCATGACGTCGACGTCGTCAATGAGGATCGAGAAGACATCGATTTCGATGACGCCGCTCGAGCTGAATGCCGGCCGTCTCTGGACCGCGCGGGAATTCCAGAAGATGTCCGCGATCCTCAGGCGACTTCCAATGATCTCCACGGAGAACCTATTCGCCATGGCGCTCATCTATTTTGCGTATAACCTTGGCTACCGCAGAGAAATCAGGAACGACACACGTGCCTTTCCGGAGATGGTCGAGGAGCTGTTTGGCGAAGAGCTGGTGGAGAGGAACATGGGTGCCAGGGCAGCCGTCTCATCATCCTTTGGCAACCTTGACCGCATCGGTCGACAGCGAGATCGGTTGCCGCAAGCTCGGCAACCCGAATCCTGAGCCGCTCCCACAAGGCCACGGGCTGATCGGAGCCGAAGCCAGAATCCGCGCGAAGCGGCCTCATAATAACCAGAGAAACAGTCCCCATCCGGTGTGCATCACCCAGCCCCGTCTTGAGCGGCAGGAAGACACACGCCTGCTACTGCAGTACGAAATGCACGGTGAGTGTCATGATCACGTCTTGGTCTCCTTCGGTGAATCGCCAGTGCTTGAGGGCCTCTACCGCCGCGCGCTCCAGCATCGGGTTGGCGGATCTCAGGACGGTGATCTCGGCAACGCTGCCATCCTGCTGGATGACCGCGTCCAGCACAACGTCCCCCTGGATGTGCGCAGCTCTCGCCGGCGGAGGGTAAATCGGCTCCACCTTCTTGATCAGGCCCGGGCCCTCCGCGCTGGTCACGCGCACCGGACCGAACAGCTCCGGCGCCTCCGGCTGAGCCTCGGGTACGACTTCCGGCTCAGGTTCGTCAGGCGTCGGGTCGGGGCGGACCATCTTCTTCTTTTCGGGCTCTGCCGGCTTCGGCTGCGGCGCTTGTGGCGGCTTGAGGAACTTCATTTGCATGAGCTGTACCGGCCTCTCCACTCGCACGGGGGCCGGACCCCAGTTCGGGAGACGCCCCCAGAGCACGGTGGCGTGGATGAGGAGGGCGGCCACGAGAGCCCGCTGCATGATTCGCCGGTCGTGGCGATCCACCTCCACCAGGCGCGCGGCTTCGCCCATGTCCTGTTCGAACTGCCGCCGTGTCAGCGGAGTGCTCACTGCGGCTCCTGGAGGCCGTAGAGGGCCATTTCGGCGCTGGTCGGGATGACCACGTTCCCTACCCCGGCCTGTCGCAGCTCGTCGAAAACGTCGGTCATGGCGTGGTAGGGTGCATCCATGGAAGTCTGGATGATCACGGACTTCTCTGGATTTCGCGAGACGCGCGGGTGCAAATAGCCGATCAGCTCGGTCAGGGGCATCGAGCGGCCGTCAACAGTCAGTGCCCCGTCCCTTGAGATCACAATCAGCACCGCGGCTTCCGGTTCGGACGTAAAAGCCTCTTCGTCATGGCGGGGCAGTGAGAACTGTATGCCACGTGTCACGCTGTAGAACGAAGCCACAAGGAAGAAGATGATGAGCAGGAAGGCTACGTCCGCCATGCTGGCGGTCGGTATCTCCGACGGAACATCCCGACGAGCGATATTCATAGCTTCTCCTCCCCGATTGAGAACAACGAGACATTCTGGGCCCGTGCCAGACGGAGTTGTTCCAGAACCTGGTCGATCAGGCGATACGGGACCAAACGATCCGCCTTAAGCACGAAGGGGTGCAAGGAGTTGGTCGCGGTCACCTGCCTGATGGACTGGCCTAAGGCCGCGATATCTGCAACGGGCTGCGTGTCGGCTTCTCCGGCGGAGAAACGCACTGTCCCGTCCGGTGCCATGGAGATGATCGCCGCGCCCTTGGGCACCTGCTCCTGTTCCTTGGTCTCAGGCAGCTCCATCGGCGTGCGGTCCAAGCTGTAGGCTGTTGTCACCATGAAGAAGATGATCAGGAGAAACGCGATGTCAGCCATGGTGGCCGTCGGGATGACCGCCCCCGGGAGTGGTCGCGATCTTCGCACGCGCATCGCGTCAGCCCATGCGGCCCGTCGCAACAGGCCGTCGGATGTCGCCGGCTGGGGCGCGTTCAGAATCTATATCTGCCATCGCATCCAACACAGCGTTCGCCGCCGCCTCCATCGCTCGCGTCATGGAGTTAATGCGTGTCGTGAAGTAGTTGTAGGCCATCTGCACCGGGATCGCGATCATGAGCCCGGCGGCGGTCGTGATCAGCGCCTCGGAGATGCCCTTGGCCACGGCGCTGGGATTGTTGAGCCCCACACTGGCCAGGGCGTCGAAGGATCTGATCATGCCGGTCACGGTGCCGAGAAAGCCCAGCAACGGCGCGATGGTCGCCACCGTGGCCAGCGCCGGCAGGCCTCGTTCAAGTCGCGCGAGCTCGTGCGCCGATGCGTCCTGGAGGGTCGCCTCCACCTTGTCTTTCTCCTGTCCCGAACGTAGCAGACCCGCTTTTACCAAGGACGCCACTGGTCCTGGAAACGACGAACAGACCCGTATGGCGCCGGACAGGTCAAAAGCGAGGAGCTTCTTTCGCAACTCCCCCATGAAGGGTGAAACATCCCGAGTCGCTTCACGGAGCGCCACCGCGCGCCACACGACCACGGTGATGCCCAGGATCGACAATAGCAGGAGCGGCCACATCACGGGACCGCCCTTCAGAAAGTAACTCCACATGTTCCTGCCTCCTCTGTTCGGTCGCAGAGCTCCCCGGGCGCCAACCCGACGTGCCGCTGGACCAAGCTGGATTTTCGTCGGAAAACTTCTGCCCGCATGATCGACGATTATCTGAGGGAGGCGGTCACGTCAAGAGTCGAACACAACCACGGTGACCCGAGTCACCTGAGAAGTGCCGGATCAGCCCGATCCCGGCCCCTCGTTGTGAGCGAGAGCACATTTTCCCCCCACCTCTCACGCACTGGCCTGGAGCTCCCCTGGGCCTCGGGTCGCGACATCGGATTGACCATGTGTCGACGAAATGCGCCACGGATGGGCGCGCTTCCCAGCCGAGCCGCTCCAGAGCCCCGCGTTTCATGAAGAGATCGCAGAAAACGGGGTCCCAGGATGACCGGTGTGGACCTCTCTACGTGTGCTTTTTGGTCCGCGTTGTCTTCTTGTCTTTTGGCGATCGAAGGCGTCGTAACGCGCTTCCGGCAGTGGTCGAGTGGTCCACGACTCCACCCCAGCGATCTGGGCGCGTGCGAACGGCCGCCTCGTAGGCCGCAATTCCACCCTCGATATCCCCAGCTTTCTCGCGCGCCTCGCCGAGCTTGAAAAGCGCATCATGGTTGTCAGGCGAGAGCGAAACGGCACGTTCGAGGTAGCCGACGGCACGGGCCGGATCATTCGACACGAGCGCTGCGATGCCGAGATTGTACCAGGCGTCGTAATGTCTCGGACGCTTCTTGACGACGCGGCTGAGACACTGCTCGGCGCGCACGGGGTCGCCCGTGGCTCCGCACCCGACTCCGTAGTAGAAGAGCGCATCGACGTTGTCGGGAAAGATCTTCAGGACTTCTTCCGCCTTTTGCCTGGCGGCCTGCCATTTCTTCTTCCAGGCCATGTTCTCCAGCTCCTGCCGCCAGTCACCAAGCTCGCCACCCGCTTCGATCAACATCTCGGCCAAGTCAGGGCGGCCGGACTCCCGCGCGAAGTCGAGTGCCGACTTGCCTGCGCTGTTCCTGGACGCCGCGTTCATTCCGCGTGCCAGCAGGAACTTGACGACGTTCGCGTGTCCCCCTCTGACCGCCGTTATCAACGCCGTGTCCTCGCCCTTCGCGTCGGGTCTGACCCCGGCATCGAGCCAGAGCTTCACGCTGTCGAGATCTCCGAGATAGCTGGCCGTGTTCAAGTACTCGCTGAGGCGACGGTCGGACACGACCCACAGGCCGTCGCTCCTCTCGATCAGTACCGTAGCGTTTCGACCCGATAGGGACTTCAACACCCCATCGACATTCGTTCGCGCCAACGATATCTCGTGCCCCTCGTCCGACCCAGGGTAGCCGAACGACTCGTGCCTGAAGTAGAGGCGATGGCACTGCGGGCACTGCTGCACCTTGTGGTGGAGACCGCCGCTACATTCGCCGATCCAGATTCTGTCGCGAAGACTCTCCGCCGCGTCCGGCCAAGGGTCGCCCTTTTCGGTGTCAACATGGTCAGGGAGACGGCCGCAGATCGCGCACTCTGAGGGGTTACCATGGCAACCGGTCGCCAGCGCTTCGACCGCCGGACGCATCAACTCGTCAACCTTGGAAGTGCGCCGGACGACTGTCAGATGCTTCACGTTCTCCACGCCGGGCAGCCTCTCGCCTCTTCCATTCCGATCAGGCTCGTGTCGGTGTCACGGGTGGAGACCGGCATCAACCACGGCCCCTGACGGTCATGCGCTTCATCTGATCAGATTAGCATGTTTCCGTCGCGGTACGCACCGGCAGGGCGCAATGGCAAAGCTCTCCCCGATGCTCACCCGGTCGGGGTCGGGCCCGGGTACCGTGGAACTCCCCCCGCCCGGCGTCCGTATCATCCACTGAGATGAAACGAAGACTCGTACTCCTGGCCCCGCCCCTGCTCCTGCTGCCGCCGTTTCTCGCAGCCCTTGTGGGCGCGTTGCTGGCCCCCGGGGTGCTGCATCCAGCCAGGCGACCCGTGAGCTCGACTGCCGTGGGACGTGCCGACCAGATGCTCGCGCGCGTTCAGGCGAGTCGCACCGAGATGATCGTCACCTCGGCGGACGGCACGATTCTGCGGGGCTGGAGAGTGACACCCGCACGTCCGAACGGCGACTGGGTCGAGCTGTTTCACGGAGTATCCGACAACCGAGCCGGTATGCTCGGGCACGCGGAGCTCCTGCTCCGGAGCGGCTACGGCATCGTCATGATGGATGCCCGCAATCACGGCGCCAGCTCTGGCGGGATCGCAACCTTTGGCTGGCTGGAACGGAATGACACTCAGGCCATCAGCGATGCTCTTTTCCAGACCGCGAAACCGCACTGCCTGTTCTTCCTGGGTGAGTCAATGGGCGCATCGATCGCCCTTCAATCGGCTGCGGTCGATCCGCGGATCGACGGCGTCGTCGCTGAAAGCCCCTTCGCCGACCTTCGTGAGGTGTCGTACGAATACGCGGGGCTGCATCTCAGCTCGTGGCTCGGCAGGACTCTTTTCAGACCGGCGGTTTCGGTCGCCATCGGGCGCGTAGAGAAGGAAGGTGGGTTTCTTGCAAACGATGTATCACCGATCAAGGCGGTCGCACGGCGGGCGTGTCCGGTGCTGCTCATCTGCGGCAGTGAGGATCGCACCATACCGTTGCGACACTCGACTGTGATCTTCAACGCCGCGTGCGGGCCCAAGGAACTCTGGTGCGTCCCAGGCGCAGGACACAGCGCGGCCCTCGGTGCAGCTCCCGCCGAATTCGAGCGACGGGTCACCACTTTCTTCCAAAGGATCCATCAAAGAAGGAAATCGACCTGATTAGAAGCCGACGACGAGGCCGCTGGGACGGCTCAGCTGTTTCGCTATCTGAAGGTTGAACAAGTTCAAGGTGATCACCGCTCATCCATCGATTAGAGTCCCAGTCCGTCTCAGGGCTGTTCCGTCTCGCCCAGGAATCCTGAGATCTGCTGGAGGAACAACTCAGGTTTGTCCCACCAGATGATGTGCCCGGCACCCTCGATGAAGACATAGCGCGAATTAAGGAAAAGATCGGCATATTCGTAGGTGGCCGCGTACGGGATGTAGTCGCATTGGCCTTGCAGCACGAGAACCCGCGTCTGACAGTTCCTCATGAGCGGCCGCGGATCGTACAGATCACCGTAGTAGTTGCTCCAACCGTGGGCATACCACCCTGCCCCGCCTTCCTCAGGGAGGACGTGCGCCGGGTCGCACACCATGCCCCTGGTGAACCGGGACGCGAGCGTGTTGAGCAGGCCGTCGCCTTCCTGGTCGGACATGAGCTTCAGATTGAAAGCTGTGGACAGGGCCATCGCCGCCATGCCGCGCATCGTCCAGAAGCTGAGTCCGTCCATTTGCGGACCATGGGCATCGACGAACTTGAGGGAATCGGGGCAGGGATATTTGGACTCGTTAATCCAACGGCCACCTTCCCAGAGTGACGGCTGCAGAATCCCTGGGGAGCTCAGGACAAGGCGGTCGATCAACTCCGGGTGCATCGCAGTCAGCTGAGCAGCCAGCTGGGCCCCATACGAGTGCCCAAGCAGGTTACCTTGTGGCTGACAATGAATACGAGCGGCACAACAACGACTCCTTGATTGCCAAGCTAAGCGCCGACGGCGCCGTGGAATGGATGAAACGGTTCGCCCAGTTCAGGGAATCGGGATTCGTCGAGGGGGATGACGGAGCCATCTCCCTGTGGGGATTCGGATCGTACTACTATGAAGGCGACTACCTGATCCGTCTCGACGCTCATGGCATCGTGGTATGGCAAAAGAGCTTCACGTCGGAATATGATGTCGTCGCGGTGACGGCCGCGGGTGACGGGAGCCAGGTGGTTGGGGGTTCGGTACGGCTGACAGACAGCCGGAGGGCATGGCTGGCGCGGGTCGACGCAGCGGGCGATTTCGTGTCTCAGCGCATGTTCGACAGCGGCGATCGGTGGAGTGGATTCTCACAGGTCGAGGCGACAAGATCCGGCTTCCTGTTCGGCGGCCGGACCGATACATACGGGAAAGGCGTCGGTCAGGACGGTCTGCTGGTGAATCTCCCCGCCAGCCTGACCGACCGGGAGTGCCCTGACCTCTTCATCGAGACTTCCGCATCGTTCGCCAGCTCCTCGGTCGATATCCGCGATGGCCAGCTCACGAGCAAGCGCATCACGCCACGCACTCGCCTCATCGGTGGCCTCGTCGATCAATGGAACGTCGCGAACCGACCGCTCTGCGCGTCGCAGTAGCTCGCACTCGCCGTCAGGCGCTTCGGACCTGGCGAGACAGGGCAGGCTCATCGATCGCGACGCGTCTGCTTGCGGGAGAACACCCAACGCGGCGGAGCCGCAACCAAACAGTCAAAACCCAGGCACGCTGCAAGACCCTTCCGAGCACCTCTCAGGAAAGCAAGAAGTTAGGAAGGCAGGAAGGGGTCTGTTCGATGCCACCCTGAGCTCCGGAGATGACTGCTCC
>JACPPM010000323.1 GCA_016191015.1 Acidobacteriota bacterium
GCGGCTAGATCTTCCGAGCTCCTCTCAGGAAAGCAGGAGGGGAGGAATGCAGGAACGGAGCGGTCGTCTCGGCCGATCGAGGTGGCTCGGAAGAACGCTCTCACGCTCCACGCTCCAGGCCCGCGAAGCGGGCCGGACGCTCTCACGCGCGGCGGAGACACAACCTGTTTGGTTGCGGCTCCGCCGCGTTGGGAGTGTGCTGAGTGCTGGGTGCTGAGTGCTGGGCGCGCGCAGACGTGAGAGAGTGGGAGCGTGGGAGAGTGAGAGAGTTCTCCAGTACGGACCGGCTCGAGCCACAAGCGGCTGCTGTTCACGCCCGGCACCCCTGCGTCGTCGGCTCGAGAACCGAGTACAGTGGGGACGCATGAGACACGTGCGTACGGAATCGAGAGGCAGGAAGGTTTTGCCCATGCCCGGCCCTTTCGAAGACGTACGGCGAGCACTCTCTCACTCTCCCACTCTCTCACTCTCTCACGTTCCCCACAACTGCCCGTCCATTCCCACGCCTCACTTCTGGCTGGGCAGCGCACCCGCCGTCAGCTGGATGCGCCCGATCGGTTGTATGCGCATGTCAGCGGGCAGCTCCTGGAAGCTGAGCACGACGACGGTCGGATACTCGAAGCTGATCAGGCGCTTGGTGAAATAGCGCACTTCCATCTGGGCGAGGACGATGGGGCGGACGGAGGTGAGGTCGAGCTGGCTGAAGGAGTTGCGAAACGCCTGCATGATCTTCTGGCTGATTTGTGGGTCGAGCGACAGGTTGCTTCCTGAGGCGCTCTGCCGAATTCCGGCCTGTATCGGCTGTTCGATCGCGGGGTCCAGCAGATAGACCGGCAGCGTCTGTTGCCCGCTGCTGAACTTGAAGGCGATGTAGCGCTTGAGGTTCATGCGGACGTACTCGGTGAGGTAGACGGCATCGTTTTCGTAGGGCGCCCAATCGGCCAGCGCTTCGAGGATCGCCTTCATGTTTTTGATCGAGATCTCTTCGCGCATGAGGCGGCGGAGAATATCGGTCAGGCGCTGGATGCTGAGGAGTTTCGGCACGACGTTCTTGACCAGTGCCGCATAACCCTGCTGCTCCATCGCGTCGAGGACGTTCTGTACCTCCTGGATGCCGACCAGATCGTCCGAGTGTTTCTTGACGACCTGCGAAAGGTGGACCGCGATGTACTCGTCCGGCATCATCGCTCGCGCGCCGAGGCTCTGCACCTGCTCGATGCGGTCCTCCGGCAGCCACATCCCCTGCTTGTTCGTGATCGGGTGCGGTCCACCTGGACCTGAAAGCCCCATCATCTGGATCTCGTTCAGGTTGTCGGCCACGAAAAGGTGGTCGGCGAAGGCAGTCCCGATCGAAACCGGGACTTCGTGGATGTATACCGCGTACTGGTTCTCCGGGATGTGGGTGGCGTCGCCGCGGATTCGCACGCCCGGGAAGACAATCCCCATGTCATGGAAGAGCCACAGCCGCATCTGCGGGAGCAGCTCGTTGGTGAACTTCTCTCCCCGCTGTTCGATGTCGACGTACTTGGTGAGCGAAGGGCTGGTCTCGAGAATGACCGGCACCGTCACCGGAAGCTGCAGCTCAGCGCTCTGCTTCTGCGGCGACCCCCCCTTGCTCTCCATCATCTTCGCCTTGACCGATTCCTTTTCCTTCGCCTTTTTCGTCTTCATCAGGCTGTATGCGGTCGCGCCCGTGACGGCGGACAGGAGCAGGAACGGGATCGTCGGCATGCCGGGGATCAACGCCATTCCGCCCATCATGCCCGAGGCGATGGCGATGGCCGTGGGCTGTGCGAGGAGCTGGGCGCCGAGGTCGCGGCCGAGCGTGCCACCCTCCTCCCCGCTCGCCACTCGCGTCGTGATAATGGCCGATGTCGTGGTGACGATGAGCGACGGAATCTGCGCGACGAGGCCTTCGCCGATCGTCAGGATGGTGTACTTGTTCAGCGCCACGGCGAATGGGTACTTCTTCATCACGATGCCGATGATGAGCCCTGCGACGATGTTGATCGCCGAGATGATGATCCCGGCGATGGCGTCTCCCTTGACGAATTTCATCGCGCCGTCCATAGCGCCGTGGAACTGGGATTCCTTCTCGAGGAGCCGGCGCTTGCGCTTGGCCTCCTCGGCGTCCAGCAGACCGGCGCGCAAATCCGCATCGATGCTCATCTGCTTGCCCGGCATCGCATCGAGAGTGAATCGCGCCGATACCTCCGACACTCGCTCGGCACCCTTCGCGATGACGATCAACTGGAGCAGCGTGATGATCAGAAAGATCACGAGGCCCACCACCAGGTTCCCCTTCACGACGAAGCTGCCGAACGCATGGATGACTTCTCCGGCGTCTGCGTACAGGAGAATCAGGCGCGTCGCCGAAACCTCGAGCGACAGGCGGAAGAGGGTCGAGATCAGCAGGATCGTCGGAAACGAGGCGAGCGCCAACGCGTCCGGGATGTAGAGCGAGATCATGAGCACAGCGATCGCGATGGCCATGTTGGCCGAGAGGAAAATGTCCAACAGGAACGTCGGAATCGGGATGATCATGATCCCGATGATGGCGATGACGAGGAACGCCAGCAGGATGTCGCTGTATCGCCCGAGCACCACGTTCAGGTCGCCCTGCCGCAGGCTCTGGTACAGCTCCATCAGATGCTGCTTGATCGCTTCCATCGCTCCCTCCCGGTTCTCAGCGCCCGCTCGCCGCGAGGACCGCGAACTGCACGCTCCGCCTTATTGCCTTTATTATCATACACCACCCGGCATCCGTTGAGCCTCCTGTCGGAGCCTGTAGGAGAATAGCAGGATCTCCGCGACGGCGTCGTATAGGTCTTTCGGCACGTACCGCCCCATCTCGACCACAAAGAGCGCATGGGCCAGCGAGATGTCTCTCACGATCGGCACGTCATTCTTCTTCGCAAGCTCCACGATCTTCTTCGCCACCACACCGCCGCCTTTGGCCGTCACCTTCGGCGCCCCCATCGTCGCCCGATCATACCGGATCGCGACCGCCAGGTGAGTGGGGTTCGTGACAACGGCGTCGGCTTTGGGCACCTCGAGCGCCACCTGCTGCATCACCATCGCCTGCCCGAGGGCCTTGCGCTGAGCCTTGATCAGTGGATCGCCTTCGCTCTCCTTGTACTCCTGCTTCACCTCGTCCTTGCTCATCATGAGACCCTTTTTCCACTGGTGCCGCTGGAGCCCATAGTCGGCCGCGGCAACCACGATAAAGGCCGCACCGACCTGGTAGATGAATGAGCGAGCCACCTGGATGCCGATTCGGTAGAACCCCTGCATGTCGACCCAGTGCAGGCGCACTATCGCCTCCATCGCGCCGGAGAGCACGGTGTACCCGAGCACGACGACAACCACGACCTTGATCAGTGTCTTGACGAATTCGATGATGCCCTTGACCGAAAACCATTTCTTGAGACCCTCGATCGGGTTCAGCTTCTTGATGTCCGGCTTCATCGACTCGAAGGAGAGGCGCAGCCCGGCCTGTGCAGCCGCGAGAGCGACGCCCATGATCACGGTTCCACCGAGGATCGGGGCAAGCCCGATCAGCCAGGACATCATCGCCTCCTGCAACGGCAGCTCCCAGATCTTGCCGACACTCGCACCGTCCGTACGCACTGCGGCCTCGATCACGACCCGAAAGAGATTCCGGAACTCTTCGCCGATCCGCGGCGCCCACAGAATAATCAGGCTCATGCCGGTGACAAAGGTCGCGACCGTCGTCACGTCCTTGCTCATCGCAATCTGCCCCTTCTTGCGGGCCTCCTCGAGCTTCTTCGGAGTCGGTTGCTCAGTCTTCTCAGCCATGACTAACTACTATTCAAAGCCCATCAAGGGGCGGCGATCCGTCTTGGAAGCCGCTGCAAACGAGCTCCGCTCTCCCCCCGGAGAACTTGAAACTTTAAACTTGAAACTTTGAACTCTCATGCTTTGCCCGCTCCGTACAGCCACCCCCCCATCCATTCATGGAACGTCCGCCAGAACTCCGGGGTGATCTCGAGAAGCGCGTATATCGAGAGTGCGATGACCAGCAGGCCGACGGTCGGCTTGAGGGCCATGCCCATGAAGAAGACGTCCATCTGCGGGGCCATGCGATTGGCCACGCCGAGGATGACGTCGAGCAGGATGAGGACCAACAGCGCGGGGGCCACCGTCTTGATCATGATTCCGAACATAGCGCCTGTCATCTTGATGAACGCGTCGT
This sequence comes from Acidobacteriota bacterium, assembly GCA_016191015.1. Classification (GTDB taxonomy): domain Bacteria; phylum Acidobacteriota; class CAIWXX01; order CAIWXX01; family CAIWXX01; genus JACPPM01. The sequence continues at coordinate 4,217 of JACPPM010000323.1, forward strand.
TGACGACCGCCGCCTGCGGAAAGAGCCCCGTTGGCGGGAACAGGCGATAGCTGTCGATGACGGCCGAAAGGAACCAGATGTGGCCGCCTACCAGAATATAGAGAACGACGAAGAGCTGGAGGTAGAAGTCGCCGAGCAGCGAAGTCTGGATCTGGAGCTGCGGGACGAGGATGTTTGCGGATGTGGTGCCGCGAACGCTGTCGAGGAACTGGCCGCCCATGTTTGCGGCGAAGAAAATGAGGCTCGATCCGAGGCCGATGAGCAAGCCTACCCAGATCTCGTGGATCGCGGCGAGCCACCAGGCGAGGTAAGTGAGGTCGAGCGGCACGGCAAGCTGTTGGCTCAGCCACGGCGTCGTGAACCAGGCCATGACCATCGACAGGCCGATCTTGACCGGTCCGGGGACGAGCCGCCCCCCGAGAAAGGGGCAGAATTGCACGATGGCGGCCCATCGGATGAGCCCCAGAAAAAAGAGACTCGCCGTATCCATCGCTCCATGCCGGACGCCCCACAGCTCGGCGAATGGCCGGAATGCACCTTCCAGTGCGCTCGGTTCCGGAATCCATGAGCTCATCAGTGGACCCATTCGGGGAATCGCTCGAAGATCACCTGGGCGAGGCGGGCGAGGTGGCCGGCCATCCAGTAGCCCATCAGGTAGAGGACCGCAAAAACCGCCATCAGCTTCGCGGCCATGCTGAGAGTCTGCTCCTGGATCTGGGTCAACGCCTGCAGGATCGAGAGGATCAGGCCGATGACGAGCGCCGCCAGCACCGGCGGAGCCGAAACGAGAACCGTGACCAGAAGGGCGTCTCGCGAGGCACTGATGAATACGTTTTCCATCGGAGTCTAAAGTTCAAAATTCAAAGTTCAAAGATCCCCGCCCTGGCAAGTCCCCGCCTAGTTTTTGGAACTTTGAACTTTGAACTTTGAACACTACATATACCCCTGGATGAGCCCGCGAACGAGCAGATCCCATCCATCGATCATGATGAAGAGGAGCAGCTTGAACGGCATCGAGACCGTCACGGGCGAGAGCATGTGCATGCCCATGGCCAGGAGGATGTTCGAGATGACCATGTCGATGACCAGGAATGGCAGGAAGATCAGGAAGCCGATCATGAACCCCTCGGTGAGCTCGCTCACCGTAAATGCCGGGATCAGGACGAGCAGATCGTCGTCCTTCATCGATTCCTTCCAGGATGGCGGACCCATGCGGAGGGCCATCTGGTGGAAGAGCAGACGCTCCTTCGGATGCGCATGCTTGGCAAGGAAGGCCCGCATCGGCTCCTTGCTCTTCTCGACCGCGCCGAGAATCATCTGCGCGCCCGTCGGAGACACGATATCCTGCGACACCTGCTGGGTGAGCATCGGTTCGAAGGAAACATAGATCGCCGACCCGACGGGCGACATCACATAGATCGTCATGATCACGGAGAGCCCCATGATCACCGGAGTCGGCGGAATCTGTTGCGTGCCGAGCGCGTTTCGAAGGATCGAGAAGACGACCGAGAATTTTACGAACGAGGTCGACATCATCAGCAGGAAAGGCGCCAGCGACAGGAGGCTGATCATGATGAGTGTCGAGACAGGGTTGCCGCCCCAGGCGGCCGGTGAGACGGCGCCGAGCATCCACAGGTTCATCGCCTAGTCCTCACAGTCCGCGGTCCAAAGTCCCGGAGGGGATGAGCGGATGTCGACGGTTGCGCGTTCAAAGGGATGTGGCATGAGTTCCTCCGGGCTCGGCATCGGGCCGTCTGAGCTTCTTCAGTGTCTCTTCGAAGTCCGCGGGCGGCGGACCCGAGTGCGCCTGGATGAGCTGGACGCGGTCGGGAGACGTAGCCAGCAGAATCTGCTGATCATCCCATCGCACCACATAGAGCCTGTGATTTCGATCCAGCGGACAAAACTCCTCGACCGACAGCCGTCTCACCTGTCCGGCGGACCTGCGCTGCATCAGGTATGGCAGGCCAAAGCGTAGGGAGACGTAGGCGAGCAGTATGACGACGATGAGTGCGGCGAAGCTGCGGAGGAGCAACCAGACTTCGTGCGAAGGATCCATCTCAAGAACCGGAAATGGAAGCCGAGGACTTCCTCACTTCTGTCCATCCTGCAGGTGCGTCACGATTCGCACGATCTCGATGCCGAGCTTGTTGTTGACGAGGACTACGCGGCCCTCCGCCATCACACGCCGCTGGAGACCGGTCTCGGCGACCAGGCGCACAAGATCGTCCGGTCCGCGTTCCAGGTTCACGCACTGGCCCACGCGCCAGCTCTTCATCTCTCCGACCGTGACCGGGATGCGATCCAGCTCGATCACGAGCTGCAGCTCCAGGTCCTGGATGGGTACGGATTCACTCTCAATGCTGGGTTTGTCCTGTTCTGCCACGAGGAACTCACCTCCAGGGGTCTGGGCCCACAGATTTTCAAAACAAAGTCTAAGTCTCCCGTCCTCCGCGCGCAAACGGCCCGTGTGCCAGAAGCGGCCGGTCCGCGCGTAGGCAATTCCCCAGTCGCCCGGGCGGAGATCTCCTGGGACGAAGCCGGTGGGCAGCCACTGATCCGGTACCAGCGCGTCTCCCGGCTCGACACCTCTCCAGTCCGCGACCCGCAGCCGGATGATCCCGGCGCAGATCGAAAGCGGCAGAGGAAGATCGTCGACATCGACACGCTCACCCATTGGTATCGTGTCATCCCGAATCGGCACCAGGACCGAAACGGCAATCTCGGCCGGGGGCCGCCCGGTCCAAACATCGGAATGCAGCCATTCCCGACGATCGGCCGCCACCGCTTCGGCTTCGGCCGTGGTCATCCAACCTGCGACCTGCACCGGCATCCGCAGCGCGTCGCCCGCTTCATTCGCTACTTGGAGCAGAACGAACTGTGCGATTCCGTCCTCCATGGCATCCGCCTCCCAGGGCAGCTCCGCCAGCGTCTCCACCAATCTCACCCAGCACGCGCGCATCCAGGCGGCAGGAAGCCGCACCCATGCTTCCCTGCCGCTCCACAGCACGCGGGCCCACCGATCTCCATCGTGCCCCAAAAGCCGAAAGGGATGCTCCGTCTCCAGCGGTCTCGGCTTCGACGCCCGCACCTGGATCGGGACGGAGGCGCGAGGCGTCCGATCGAGCTCGTTGAAGGTCAATTTGTACGGCCCGACCTCGACTCGATCCCCCGGCTCCAGAGCGACGCGCGCGTTCGCCTCGAGCACCTGTCCGTTCCGCCGCGTCCCGTTCGTGCTCCGGAGATCTTTGAGCCACACAGTCCCCCCGTCCACGAGAATCTCGGCATGCTCGGTCGACACCGTCGAGCTCGGGAGCTGAATGTGGCACGCATCTCCGCGGCCGACGCGGAGCGGCGACTGGTGGAGCTCGAGCGCACGCTCCCCCGTCTGTGGATCCACGAGCTGAAGCCGCAGTGTAAACTCCGCCGGCCCTTCAAACGGCCACCACGTCTCGAATGCCTTCGACAGAACCGGCGCAAACTGACTGCCCCATCCCTGAATCTCTCGCGTGAGAGCTGCGACGCGCGCGCGGCGAAGGGCCGCCGCCGGATCGACCGTGAGCAAGGCAGAGGCCCAGGAGCGACCCGCCGACCCAGCCGCCGGCGACACCGCCGCCACCTTCCTCGTCGTCGTCATCTGCCCCCTCGATCCATCATCGGGCTCATGAGACCAGTCGCACTTTGTCCGTGTGAGAAGTCCAAAATGCAAACCGCGAAACACCAAATGCATGGTGACGAGGTTCTGAGAGAATCGTGCAACTTGCACTTTGCATTTTGCATTTTACATTCCCTCAGTCGGTGCGAACCGCGATGTCGCTCCCAGGGGTTGCGACTGGACCACCTTGGTGTCTAGGAAATTGAGTGTCGACACGAAATGGCAAAACGTTCGAGTGGGTGAGATCCTCCGAACCCCTCTCAGGAAAGCAGGAAGGGAGGAATGCAGGAACGGAGCAGTCATCTCCGGAGCTCAGGGTGGTATCGAACAGACCCCTTCCTGCCTTCCTAACTTCCTGCTTTCCTGAGAGGTGCTCGGAAGGGTCTTGCAGCGTGCCTGGGTCTTGCCTGTTTGGTTGCGGCTCCGCCGCGTTAGGA
>JACPPM010000327.1 GCA_016191015.1 Acidobacteriota bacterium
CTGCAAGACCCTTCCGAGCACCTCTCAGGAAAGCAGGAAGTTAGGAAGGCAGGAAGGGGTCTGTTCGATGCCACCCTGAGCTCCGGAGATGACTGCTCCATTCCTGCATTCCTCCCTTCCTGCTTTCCTGAGAGGGGTACGGAAGGTCTCGCCCGCTCGAGACTTTTGCGATTTCGTGTCAACACTCAACTTCGTAAACACTACCGAGGCCGATAACCCGGCTCGTTGTTGTTTTCGTTGCAGGCCATCTCCCTACCAGGCAAGCCTTCGCGCAAAGGCCGTAAGAGCTCGGTGACCCCACTTGGAAACCGCCTCCTGATTGCGGCAGGATCACTGCGACAGCAGACAAAACTATCCTACTAGAACTCGTATTCGATCCCGCCGACAGGGACCACGCTCCACTGATACCTCGTGCCGGGCTCGTTGTCGTTGTTGTTCCAAAAGTAGTCAGCCACGTTCTTCCGGTTGTACGTGTTCCAGACGCTGAGGTAGAGGGTCAGATTGGACCCGCCGAAGTAGAACCGTCGATCGAAGCGGATATTCAGCGAGTGGTAGGCGGGCATGCGCGCGCCGTTGGTTTTCCCCACGTCGAGGATCTCGGCGTTCGCCGCTCGAGACGCATCCAAATCGAAAGGTGTGTATGGGCGGCCGCCTGCCAGGATCCAGCGCAGACTGTATTCCCAGTTTCGGCTTCGCTTGTACCCCCCTTCGACTGAGAGGATGTACCGATTGTCGAACTGCCGATTTCGCCAGACTGCGTCGGAAGCTCTGTACCGGCTCGTCGACCATGATCCGCTCACCATCCCGTAGAACCGCGCCTTCAGTTTCTTCTGAATGATGAATTCGATACCGCGGGAGCGGGCCAGCCCCGCATCCGAGAGATTATCGCGCAACGGGAATGACCATCCGTAGAGATCGTCGAACACGAACAGGGTGGGCTGTGTGGGATCAACGGGGAGGTTTCTGTACTCCTTGTCGTAGGCCTCGACGGTGAGCTTGGTGTTGTCCGAAAGCAGCCTGCTGAAGCCGATGATGTAGTGATAGGCGAGCGGGTCTGCGAGCTCGCTGAAGCGGTCGTTGCGGTAAAGGAGAACGAGCGGGAGCTGCTGGTAGAAGAGACCGGCGGAAGCGGTGAGAGAGGTCCGGTCAGTGAGAGCATAGGACATCGATAGCCGCGGTGAGGCATGCCCGTTGCGGCTGTACGTGTAGTAGTCTGCTCTGAGACCGGCGTTGAGCGTGAGCTTCGAGCCAAGCGCCGTGCTGGAGTCGACGAAGGCGCTCCACGTGCTATCACGGCCTCGGACTCGCCGCGAGGACGCCGGGATTATTCTGCCCAGAACATCCGTGTACGAGGCGATAGACAGATCGTAGTCGATCAGAACCCACTTCCCTTCGAACCCTGTTCGAATCGTGTGGCCGCTCCCGAATGTGTAGTGGTTCACGTTTCTGAGAGTCACGAGCTGCTCGGTCGAGCTGTTCTCCATGAACGACGAATCGGGCTGCGTCCAGTCCACTTCGGAGTCGTACGCGGTGAACGAATGGGCGAGGGAGGTGCTCGAATACCCACCCTCCCCCCACACACGGAACCAGTTGAATCCGATCACTCCCTCGCGGCTGTTGGTCTGCATGTAGTGGTCCGATCCCTGCTCGATCGCCTCCTCGCGCCTCACGGTATACTGATCGATTCCAGTGATCCCGAGGACTGTCAGCTTGTCGCGGTCCGACAGATCGAGGCTCAGTTTCCCCTGAACGTCGCCGTAGCGCGGGGCGGCGCCCGTACCGATCAGCCCTACCAGCAAGTCGAGATAGCTCATTCGGGCCGAGACCATCCACGAACCGCGCGACGAAAGCGGCCCTTCGGCTGCCAGTCCAGCGCCGGCGAAGTTGAGGTCGGCCTGCTCCTCGTGCTTGTCCCGATTGCCCCGCCTATAGTTAATATCCATCACTGACGACAGCCGGTTGCCGTAGATTGTCGAGAAGCCTCCAGAGTAGAAGCTCACATCTTGAATGAAATCGACGTTGAGGAGACCAACGGGCCCGCCCGAAGTGCCCTGCATCGGAAAGTGGTTGATGTTGGGCACCTCGATGTTGTCGATAAAGAACGTGTTCTCAGATGGGTTGCCGCCCCGTACGACCAGGCTGTTCATCATGTCGTCGACTTTTGCAAGGCTGGGAAGGCCGTAGATGATCCGACTGACATCGCCACCCGAGCCCGGAGCCCTCCGGATCTCTTCTGAGGAGAAGCCGATCGCACTCGTCGGCTGGTCGGCCGTCGGGGCGAAGTAGCCGGAGGTAACGGTCACGTCTTCCTTTGCCGCGGGCACCAGGCGGTATGCGACGGTGAGATGTGTCGTCCTGGCGGATTTCACGACCACGTCAGTCGTCGTGAGCGCGATCATCCCGGGATACGACACTCTCACGGAGTAGGTCCCGACATCGAGATCGCCGAACGCGAAGGACCCATCCATGTCGGTGGTCGTCTCGGTGCCAGTTTCCAAGATTCTCACCGTGGCGCCTGGGAGTGCGAGCTTCGTGTCGAAATCGACGACCACGCCGGAGGCCTCACCTTTCTGCTCTTGTGGGGCGGCGACGAGCCCCGCGGCCGAGATCACCACCGCCGCGAGGAGGAGGAGCCATGGACGGGCACGCTGCTGAGATGCGACGCACATGGCCCTCATGGCCGCCTCTCAGCTCACGCGCACCAGAGACATGCCGCATTTCCAGCACCGTCCCGGTTGGCTCGAGGTGACCTCTGGATGCATCTGACATCGATAGAGTGCCTTCTGGACCTTGGGTGCCGCGGGGCCTTTCCCGTCATCTACCGCGCTGGGCGGTGCTGACGGCTGGGTGGCGGGTGGCACTGCCGGGGCGGCGGCGGGTGCGCTCGGGACGAGGCCAAGACGTTCGGCTGCCAGAGCGCGCCATTCGGGCTGCTCCAGAATCCTCACAATCATCTCGCGCATGAACGGCGGGTCGGTAAGGACGGCCTCCATGAGAGCGTGCCGGCTTTGCTTTTCGGCGAGCAGGGATTGAATGATCTTGTCGGGCTGTGGTGCATTCTCGGTCTTCGAATACCCGCCATGGTCGTGACTCGAACTCGGCGACCCACCCCCACCGCACTGTGCGTGAACCGGCCGGGACGACATCACCATCACAACGATCGCCCCGCACGTAACCCAGTTAAGTTTCATCTTACATACCTCCTGAAAGACAAATCCGCCGCGCCCCTCTGGACACTAGGACGAACTCATCCCCTCGCTCACCGCGTGCAAGAGCAGTGCCATCGACAAACCAGCATAAGTTCGCGGGAAACAATGGAAGACATCGACGATATCCAGCTTCAGGTGATGGAAATCCAGCAGAACGGCGGAACGATCTCTGAGCTAGCCAGGCGAGAGAACCTCTTGCATACGAATCGTGATCGGATGAGGTTCGTGCTGCATCGCGCGCATCTCTGCTGCATATCCCGCACCACGGTATCGCGCAAGTCACAGTCGTTGCGGAGATCGCGCTTGGCACGTCATGTGCAAATAGCCCTTCCGGCCGTCGGCGACGACGGGGCGTCGGCTCACTGGAAACCAGGCCGGTGAGGAATGCTCCCCAGACTCCTCCTCGCGCCGGCGGCCGTATGAATTGGTCGTGAGATGGGAGACGCGGTAGAGAACCGCCCGGCATTGTCTGAGACGGTGAGGGCTCTGCAGGTCTGCCGGGAGGTCCGGCCGTTGGATGCATTGTCGGCACTGAACGGCGCAGGATCGGATTCATGCTCGAGATCTCAGGGTGGCTCGGCCCGAACGCGCGTGCATCGGAGCCCGGGGGCAACGATAGCCGGCATGTGTTCAGGTCCCTGCGCAACATCGCGAATACGGTTCTTCCAAAAGAACCACGACCGAGCGCCTGGGAGGTCGGCTACTTCCAACCAGCCATCCATCACTCACCGGTTCGCGACTATCGCCCCGATGTGACCCTCATGATCACGATCGTCGACCGCGACGACTTTGCGCGTCCCGTGGACGCATGCGAAGTGCGCTGTCTAGCCGAGATTCAAGAACGCCTGCGAATCCTCGGTGCCTGCGATCGGCAATGGACCAGGCATTCGGGTGGTGAGAGGTGACACGCAGGTAGCTCACGATTCCAGCGCGGCAAGGGCAGTCTGTCGCCATCGAAGGTTCCGCTGGCTTGAACCCCAACCAGAGCACCTGCAGCAGCGGGTGGTTCGTCTCGCGACAAATGATGAAGGTCCTCCGTCGCCGGCTACTCGCACCGAGTGCCCATCGTCCGAGACCCCTCCCCCTTATGATCGCGCCCAGATTCTCCCCCCGGAGGCGAGCTACGAGACGAAACACTGAACGAATGTCGCGAACAGACGGAAAGCAAAAGAACTCTTGAGTCATTCCTGCTGGATAGGATGTCAGTTTGGGGCACATTCCTATTCGCTAGGCTATCGACATCGCCTCGTGCGCGTAGGGAACCCCGCGCGGTTCATTCTGTGTCACCGCGCGCAAGGCGGCCGGGTCCGTCTCCCTAACGCGGCGGAGCCGCAACCAAACAGTCAAAACCCAGGCACGCTGCAAGACCCTTCCGAGCACCTCTCAGGAAAGCAAGAAGTTAGGAAGGCAGGAAGGGGTCTGTTCGATGCCACCCTGAGCTCCGGAGATGACTGCTCC
>JACPPM010000014.1 GCA_016191015.1 Acidobacteriota bacterium
GTGCATCAATCTCCGGGAGACTGAACGCAGTTCGACCGCCGAGATGGAGATCCGATCAATAAGAAGGGAAGGAGATCAGGCGCAGCGCTCGAGGCGCCAGGCTGAGGTGCGAGGTTCGGCGAGGAGTGAACGCGCGAACTCGGCCGGGACGGTCTTGTGCTGGGAGCGATCGTCCGGGGCGAAGGGAATGACGCGACCTTCGCGGTGCACATCGTTGGGTCTGTTGCCGGCGATACCCTGGTGAGGCCGAAGCTCGTTGTACCAGCGGGCAGCCGTCGTGCAAAGATCGGCGAGATGATTCATGCTCCGGATGAAGGTCACTCGTCCGAACCATTCGGTCTTGAGGGTCAGGTGAACGCGCTCTGTCCTGGCGATCGAACCATGCTGGCCCACCGCGCCGAGAACGTGCTCCACGCCGTGGCTTCTGAGGAACTCCTCGAATTGTGTGCTCGTGAACGCACTGCCTTGATCGGTGACGAGCTGAGTCGGCCGGCCGTGCAACTGAAAGGCCCTTTGCAGCGAGGTCAGGACAGACTTGGTGGTTGCGCTCTTGGATGGCGCGACGGCGATGAGCTTCCGAGAGAACTGATCGATGACGACGAATACATGCACCGGCCAGATCCACCACAGCTTGACGGTTGTGTGATCAGCGCTCCACACTTGATTCGGCCGCTCGGCCGCGGTCAGATCGCCACTTGGCGACGAGGATTCCTTGCGCGATGGTTTCGGTTTCTCCGTTCGAGGTTCGGCACGACCCAAGATGTTCCGCACCGTCGATGCGGAGACGAAGACGCTCAAGAGAGCGAGCTGCTGAGATATTCGTACCTTTCCGAACATCGGCATATGGCACGCTATTTCCCAGACGAGCCTGACTACCTCTACGGGGGTCTTGTTCGTGGGCTCCTTGCCGGTAGAATCCCTGCCGGCCAAATCATGAAGCCAGCGGTCGAGAGTAGAGCGCGCGATACCGAAGGATTTGGTCGCCTGACGTTTAGGGATCTTGAAGTACTCCATGTGCCACAGGACAGCGAGACGCTCTTTGATCGTGAGATGCCGGCGCTCTTTGCGTGCGTCGAGCTGGGTCCGCAGAATTGCGACTAATTCTCGACTCTTGGTCAGCTCGTCACGGAGGAAGATGTTCTCTTTCAAGACCTCATCAAGGTTCAGCTTCGCGAGAGCAGACCGTCTCATGACACCAACCCACCGAGCTGATAGGATGACGGATTTGAAAGCGAGATTCATGGCGCAGAAGAGGCGTTCGGCTTGTTGTTCCACAGGTACTCCAGACTTGGTGTGAGATTGGCCTTCATTATCCCTTTAGCTCCCCAGTGCCGTCAACGCCTTCGGGGTGTGGCGAGTGCGTGCTTTGCTCTCACGGTGCTCTCCGGGTACCTCGGGCACGCGTCGGAGAGAGCGGGCCTGATGTTGGAACAGCCCGCGGCCAACGCTGTTCTCGGCGTTGCCCAGGTCTCTGTCTCAGGCGTGTACGAGGGTGAGCTTGTCTCGGTGCCGTGCAATGACCGCGAGGGCGTCGTGTTCGGATCGAGGTTCGTGGTTGAGGATGTTCCGCTGGTTGAAGGGCAGAACCATCTCGTCGTCGGGCGGACCGTGTCTTGAGTGTTTAGTTTTCTACGTCCTGGGCGGCACCTAGACGCGGTGGGGTACCCCCAACGCGGCTGAGCTGCAACCAAAAAGGTTGCGTCTCCGCCGCGCGTGAGAGCGTCCGGCCCGCTTCGCGGGCCTGGAGCGTGGAGCCGGAGCCCTGAGCGAAGCGAAGGGGTGAGAGCGTTCTTCCGAGCCACTCTGATCCGTTCGAGGCGACTGCTCCGTTCCTGCATTCCTCTCCTCCTGGCTTTCTGAGAGGAGCTCGGAAGATCTCGCCGCCTCAAATCTCTTGTCATTTTGCGTCAACACTGAACTTCCTAGACACTATGGGCTTTGTCGATGTGCTGGGTGATGGCGCCGACAAAGGTCAGTTCTCGAGCACCCAAGAGCCTCTTTCGTTGATCGCGTCGTACATGGCGTCCGGGGCGATGTCGATTTCGCCAGGCCATTCGACGAAACCTTCATCGCAGCGCACCTGCGCGAAGAGGGCAGGGTCCTTGAGTGCTTCGAAGACGCCGTGAAGATGCGATTCCTTGACGACGACCTCGCCGCTCAATCCGTCGGCAAATCGCACCTCCAGCCGGAGGTGCCCCGACGGTTTGACACTCACAACCTTGTAGTTCATAGTTTGCCTCAATGCAGCGGTTGTATCTTCCTGAGCTGCTGATGTTTCTCGCACAGCTTCCAATCCTCCAACGACCCGGCGCGGTGCTGCGCAACCCACTCAAGCAGAAGTGCGAGGGCGCGCCGCGGCAACGTGCCCAGCCGAGACTTGGAGCGTCGCAATGACCACCGTGGCCGCGAAGTCGCCGTACTCGGCGTGAAGATGCGAAGGTGCGTGCTGGTCGAAGAACATGCGAATGATGATCCCGTAGAAGCGGCTGATCGTGGCCACGAGTTCTAAGCTGTCTTGTTCTGAGGCCCGACAATCCCTTGGACGTTTCTGCGCAGGATGATGGCGTCGATGATGCTGATGACGGTTTCCTGGTCCTGGCGATCGAGCTCGTCCAGTTCGCTCAGGCGATCAAGCAGGAGAGCATTCCGTAGCTGCGGCTCGGGCTGGCTGGTGTCCTTCCCCAGAAGCAGCGTTTCCATGGGTACCTGGAGGACTCTGGCCATCTCAGCCAGACTATCGGCTGCCGGCAACGCCGCAGCGCGTTCGTAGCGAGAAATCTGTATCGGCTCTACGCCGGAGAGCAAGCCCAGTTGCCTCTGAGAGAGCCCGCGATCTTCCCGGAAGCGGTGGAGCCTCTCGGAGAAGGTTCGCATTAACGCTCGATTCATCTTTCTCCGATCCCTTTTCATGGATGGGATTCTCGAATTCGGTGTTTACCTCCGAACCTATTTTTAATCCTGGTGGACCGCATATAAGCCATAGCTCATATTGTCAATGTGCTTATAAGCAGCACCGCATTTTCCTCCTGACAGGAATTTCTGAGGAGGTCGATTTCTGATGATTGCAGCTGCGCTGGTCGGGGGCGAAGGGGTGAAGTGGAAGATGGCTAGGCTTAACACGGCATTCAAATTCTTGGACGGTCGCTCGCCAAGTTGACATCCGGGTCGGGAATGGAGGTCCTGGTCAAGGCGAAATGAGAAAACTGGAAACCACCGCGGCTCTCGACGGGCGCGGCAGGGATCGGGGACCCGATCAATCTTGCTGAGGAGAGCCAACCGAGCTCTCGGCGGGGCGTAGGAACGGCCTCAGGCTGTCGGGCGCAGCAGTGTCCTCGCGATGACGAGCCGCTGGATCTCGGAGGTGCCTTCGCCGATCGTGATCAGTTTACTATCTCTGTAGTAGCGCTCGACCGGGTAGTCCTTGGTATAGCCGTAGCCGCCGTGGATCTGGATCGCGTCGTTGGCAACCTTGACGGCGGTCTCGCCGGCATGCACCTTCGCCATCGCCGATTCGCGCGTGGCGCGCTGGCCGGCGTCTTTGAGGCATGCCGCGCGGTAGATGAGTGCGCGCGAGGCTTCGATCCTGGCGTGCATGTCCGCGAGGAGGATCCGCACGGCCTGGAAGTTGGCGATGGGTTGCCCGAACTGCTCCCGGACCTTGGAATACTCGAGAGCAGCCTCGTAGGCGGCACGAGCGATGCCGAGTCCGAGTGCGGCGATGCTGATGCGCCCGCCGTCGAGCACTTTGAGGCAGTCCGAAAAACCGCTTCCTTCTTCACCGATCAAGTTCTCGGCGGGGAGGGAACACATGTCAAAAATGAGCTCGGCGGTGTCCGACGCTCTGTGGCCGAGCTTATTCTCCTTCTTCCCCGCACGGAACCCGGGCGTCCCTCGTTCGACGACGAACGCGGAGATACCTCTGTGGCCGAGGCCGGGGCGGGTTACCGCGACGAAGACAGCAACGTCGCCGACGGTACCGTGAGTCGTGAAAGTCTTGCTGCCGTTGACGATCCACTCATCCGCCGAGAGCACCGCTGTCGTGCGCGTTCCCCCGGCATCCGAGCCTGCGGAGTTCTCGGTCAGCCCCCACGCTCCCAGCTTCCGGCCCGAGGCGAGATCCGGGAGGTATTTCCTCTTCTGCGCTTCCGAGCCGAAAAGGAGGATGTGGTTGGTGCAGAGCGAGTTGTGAGCGGCGACGGTGATTCCGAGCGATGCATCGGCAGCCGAGATCTCTTCCACGATGGCCACGTAGTCGACGTACGTGAGCCCGGCCCCTCCGTACTCCTCCGGCACGAGGATCCCCATGAATCCCAGCTCACCAAGCTTCCGGACGGTGTCGCGCGGGAATTCCTGTTGCTCATCATAGTAGGCCGCGTGCGGCTTGATCTCCCGCTCGGCAAATTCCCGAGCCGCGTCGCGCAAAGCCTTGGTCTCATCCGACAGGCTGAAGTCCACTTCGTCCCCCTCTCGTCAGCAAAGGCCGATTCTATGGCCCGTTCGAGACTGCGTCAAGGCGTGGCGGCGTCAGGGCTGCGGCAAAGTCGAGGCGCTGACTCGGCGAGGCCGTTCCGTGCGAAACCGCAGGTGGCGCAGATTTCCGCGCAGATTACGCAGATTCTTCCAGCATTCAACCGACGAGCAACTTGCTCCTCACTCTCGGGTCGGCGCGAAGCAATCGGCGACATCGGCGAGTCAACCTGTGAAATCCGCGGTCTCCGGGACTTTGCCGTAGCCTTGATCGAGAGCCCGGGCGGCCCCGGGCTTGGACGCCAAATGGTATGA
>JACPPM010000331.1 GCA_016191015.1 Acidobacteriota bacterium
GGCGTCTGTGACTGCGCCGATTTTCACTGCGTAGCTGTTCTTCCGTGCGATGTCATCGTCGGTGATGATCTGGACGTCGAGCAGGCCGTCGGATTTGTAGCCGGTGCGGAGGTAGTTCACTTCGCCGAGGCAGCGGCTCCATCCTTCGAGCCAGACACGCAGCGTCTCACGCTGCTCGCCCGAGCCGGCGAAGTGCACGAGCAGGTCGATGTCGCTGGCGGGGCCGGCGGTCGCGTTCTTCGTGCTCCCGATCAGGTAGAGGGTCTTCACACCGAAACGTGCGGCATCCATCTGCTCGGCGATCCGTTCGGCCATCCTCAACCGCCACCTCCAGTGATCTTCCGCCGGCTCGGTCACCGGCGCCGGTCTCTGGACGCTCCTGCCTGGTCCAGCTTTTCCCGGTTCGGCGAGCATTCCAATCGCCTCGTCCAGATCCGCGTTCATCAGGACGCGGAGCACAAGCCCGCCCGTCGTCTGCGCGACATCGATCACTCGCACGACGTCGGCCAGATGCCCGAACTCGGGCGCCACCGTCGCCAGCTCGTTCGGCGATCCGCGCAACCATCGCTGGTTGAACACGATTTCGGGTTCGTCCGGGTAAAGCGGGAGGTACCGGATCGACGCTTCGACCAGGTCTTGGAAAAAGTGCGTGCCGAAGGACAGATCCGGAACGTAGTTCCCGCGCTTGCGCGCGATCTCGATCAGCATTGCCGTGTTGTTGATGTCGGAGTAGGTGACATTGACCCCCAGCCGGATGTCACCGCGGCTGCCCCACCGTCCAGGTCCCATCAGAATGAACTGTCTCTTCGGTAGGATCTGATTCAACCGGCCGATGCAGCGGCCGACCGCGAGCAGATCGGCGCCGCTGTTGATGTCGCTGTACTTGTCGGGATCCACGTAGACGACATGAGTGATGTCGGGGACCCGGCCGTTCGAGACGTACCGCCGCGCGGTGAAAACACACTTCTCCTTGGGCACATCCTGCGGAATGGATGCCGGCGCGCTCTCTCCCCCGTAACTCTGCGGACGGCATTGGAGCAGGTAGAAGTTGTCGCCGTCTGAAGCGAACTCGATGTCGACCGGGATGCCGAGCCTCTGCTGGAGGACCTGGAGGATCGCTCTGACCTGTGCGACGAAGCCGGTGTCGGAAATGAGCCCTTCGAACGTGACGACTACGCGATCGGTCTCGAAGTCGAGCAGGAACCCCGGCGACTTCGCTATGTGGTCCCGCTCCCCGACCGACGCCACGCAGCTTACGCGGGGGTACGAGTTCCCATGCTTCCGCAGGAGATCCCGGATCTCCACAGTCTCCAGAGACCGCCTCGATATTGTTGTAGCGGATGAACTCGAGCACGCCGTGGGAGGGGATGTACCACGTCTTGGGGACTCGCGGCTTCGGGATCACGGGAATATCCGCCCGGGTCTTCTTTAGAATCTGGCTGCCGAGGAACATGTCCGCGCCCTTGCCGCCGATTCGTCCGTGGCTCGGAGGGGGGGGACCAGTAAAGCAGCCGAGAAACGCATGGGTTGGGGCGATCTCAACGGGTGGAACTGCCCGTCTCACAAACGAAAGTTTGTGAGACCGAGGGTGCCCCAGTGTGGTGGGCGAGCAACTACCCCTTGGCTGCCAGTCTCAGCGGGGCTCGGCTCGGACCAGCCGATTGTGCTCGCGAGGTAGCTCCGCTCTTGCGGGATTCCTTGAATGCCTCGGCCGAGGCCCTCTCAACCAAAATCACGTTACCGTAATGGTGGATAATGAGCTTCTTGCTATTGATTGCCTGATGAACGGCCTGGCGTGTCATCCCGACGAGATTGGCTGCTTGTGTCACACTGATCAGTGACCCGTCCGCAGGGATGCTCCGGCGCTCTCTCTCGTGCTCTGGCGCCAAGATGAGCTTCTGCTCGATGCCAGCCCGGGTAGCGATGTCGCGGGCAGCGAGGTACAGCGCAGATTCCACAACACTCGCGTTCACTGTGCTCCGTCCACGCAAGGCCGGCGAACCGGGACCTATAGCGAATCGCTCGATCTCGAAGAAACTGACTCCCTCGGTCGTCATACGCCTGAGAGTGGCAAGGAAATCGAGCTCCGATCGGCTAAGCTCGCCGAGACGGAGCGTCCGGCCGTCCAGCAATTTATGTGCGTGCATGATATTCTCCCAATCTGATGGTGCCCGATGACTTGACGTTTGTCAAGGCACCTCGCTTGACAATCGACAATGTCATGCTTTCTCGGGCGGCCTGAGGAACCGCGCCTCTCCACCGCGCTCGAAGTACAGACACTTCTGACCGAATGTGCTGACCGCCCGCTCAATCCACTGCTCGAGCTCCAGCACGCGTCTCGCTTCCACCGCGATCTTGTACCAATTGGAGTGATCCTCGACCGGATTCGCCCCTATCGCGAGATCAGGGTCGTACCAAAGACCGAGCAGGTCCGTTGCGAGTACAGTAATCCCACCAAACCGCCGGGTCGTCTCCACTACCCAATCATCGAAAAGCTTTGCTGGATGCACAACCCCAGTTCTGTTGTCCGTTCGCGGGATCAGGATTTCGAAGACAACCAACGGGTCATCCATGCCTTACTTCCCTCCTCAATCCTGGGCCGTCCTCAGATGTATCCTACTCCGACCTGACTTCACGGACGGCCCTTCTTCACTGCCCCGAGTTAATGCCCGTTACTCGCACCGCCAAAATCATCAGCCCTGCCCCAACACTGTATACCAAGAGTTTTCTGTGAAGCCGTACGCATAGTGTTGCGATCATCTCGAAGTCGCGGGGCACGGAACTGGAGTACTGGTCCGAGGCGACGTACGACTTCAGGACCTTCTTCGATGAGGAATCGAACCCACAGTCACATCGTTGCGCTCCATCAGGATTTAGCAACTTACGGTGCGGACACTTCATTGACTCGCCTCTCTCGTGTCGGTCAGGCACATTCGCCCGCGTCCCTCGCCGCAATGGGCAGAGTGGTCCGAACTGAGAGCCTCGAGCACCCATGCCTGTCGATGGTTTGCATTATCGCATCGTCCCAACTCTTCCCACAACAGTCGTTGTGAGATGAGTCAGTGCTGTCGACACCGAACCGTCTCAAGGGCGGCCCTGGACGAGATAGAAAATTCTCATGAGCTGGCCGCGAGGCGCGCGGGAATCAGGCGACGGCTGTCCGCATAGGTCCCTCCGGCGAGAGCTCGATCCGCAGACCGAGAGCCTCCGCGACTTCGCGGAGCTTCGCCATGGAGAAGTCCTTTTTGCCCGAGAGCACTTGGGAGAGGAACGCCTCGCGGATGCCGGTCTTCTTGCAGAAGTTGTAGCGCGATCCGAACCTGACCTCGATCCAATCGACGATGTAGTCCCGGTAGTCCGGCGGTGCCACAACGCCCTGGGCGATGCCGAGCCGCATCTCGAGGTCTTGCGCCACCCTGTAGACAGGGTGGCGAATTCTTGCCCTAACGGATGTGCCGCGCAGAGCGCCATCCAGCTCCTTCTGCCAGAGCGTGGAGAAGCGCCCCCATTTCGGATTCTTCTTGTATTCATTGAAGACTCGCTGGAGAGCCTTTCGCTCTTTGGGGCCGAGATCGGTCAGGTCGATCGGTCTCCTGGTCAGCGTTTCATAGTGGCGGATCATCTGGACCTCCTTCCAAGTATTCAGCCTCCCCCTTGATGATCACACGGATCGCCCGTTGCACAAATGTCCTGCTGGCGCGGCGCAACAGGGCACGCACTTCCTCCAGTCGTTCCTCCGGCACATCGACCTGGAATGCCCGCGAGGTGTCGCGGATCGCCTTGTGCGAGCCAGAGCTCCGCCAGGTGCCAGGCCATTTCCCGATCTCAGTCCAGCCTCCGAACCGCTCGTACAGCGCGTCTTGCAATGCCTTCCACCTGAAGGGGGGATGACGGGTTCCGCGTCCAATCTCCCTGTCCTCCGTGAGAGGTATCTGGAAGGTGACGACGACGAGACCCATTGCCTTCTTTTGTACTTACCTCAGGGATAAGTATAGGGACTGAACGGCCGTCGGTCAATCTCGAATGTGCCGACCTGAGATGTGGAGAACCTCGTGGACCCGATAGTCATGTGCGATTTCTGTTTGACTCAGAGAAGCCAGGTCGATCTGCGGGGCCGGCATTGCGTCGCCGATCGCAAGGATCCGCAGGCACGGGCGCTCTGGAGGGGCGCGATGAGGATAGCCCACCGATTTATCGGTGGGCTAAATTGGAAGAGAAGGACATGGAGTCCCGGAGGGACGATTGTTGCGTCGCAAAAGAGGGGTGGCGTGGTATTCTCAGCCGTCCCTCCGGGACTAGCCTGGATTCCCACGGGTGGCGTGGGATCTAACAGGATTCCCGCACCGTAACCCGCCTACCCGCCGGGGATCGTCGCTGCCAAGATCTTGCCCCGTAGGTCCGTTAGCTATGGTATGTACCAATAGTAGTCATACCA
>JACPPM010000333.1 GCA_016191015.1 Acidobacteriota bacterium
CTCCGGAGCTCAGGGTGGCATCGAACAGACCCCTTCCTGCCTTCCTAACTTCCTGCTTTCCTGAGAGGTGCTCGGAAGGGTCTTGCAGCGTGCCTGGGTCTTGCCTGTTTGGTTGCGGCTCCGCCGCGTTAGGGGCTAACGCGCTCAGACCGCTCGAGACCGGATGACAAACCCGACGCGATCCTCAGCCCAGCAGAAATCGCTTGACGAACATGATCGTGGCGTAGAACTGGAAGTCGGCGTTCTTTTTCTTCACGAATCCGTGCCCTTCGTCGGCGGCCATGAGGTACCAGACGGGCGTCCCGATCTTCTTTACGGTCGCGACGATCTGTTCCGCCTCGTGCAACGGTACCCGGGGATCGTTCTTGCCCTGGACGACGAAGAGCGGCTTCGTGATCTTGGCTGCGTTGTTGACGGGTGCCGTCCGCTCGAAAAACGCCCGCATCTCCGGATCCCTCTCATCGCCGTACTCGACCCGTCGCAAATCGCGGCGATAGCTCTCGGTCTTTTCGAGGAAGGTCGCGAGGTTCGAGATTCCGACGATATCGATGGCGGCCCGGATCCGGTCGGGGTAGTAGGTTGCGACTGCCAGCGTCATATGCCCTCCGTAGCTGCCTCCGATCACGAGAATGCGATCCGCATCCAAGTCCGGGCGCGTGCGGATCCAGTCGAACAACGCGGCGATGTCCTTGTATGAATCCTCGCGCTTGAGGCCATTGTCCAGCTTCAGGTACGTCTTCCCGTATCCAGATGAACCCCGAATGTTCGGGTAGATGATGGCAACTCCCAGCTCGTTCAGGTAGTAATTGTTCCTCGCGAGGAACCCCGGACGAAACTGTCCCTCCGGCCCGCCGTGGATGTTGACGATAACGGGCCACTTGCGCCCGGGCGAACCCACGGGCACCCCCGCGGGCGTGTAGAGAAACCCCGGGATCGATCTCCCGTCGAAGCTGCTCCAATGGATGAGCTCAGGATCACGAAAGCTCTCCGTATTGAGACCGCCTGCTTCGCTGTAAGTCCAGCGCTCGAGCTGATTTGTGGTGACGTCGACCGAGTAGACGTCTGATGGGGACCGCGCGGAGGAGACATTGAAGCCCAGATCGCGACCGTTTTCGTGCCACTGAAGATTCGAGAGGATTCCCTTAGAAATCCCCGGCACGATCATCTGCTTCAACGAGGCCGTCTCCATCAACCTCAGCACGCTCAGCCCATCCTCATTCGTCGTGAAGGCGATCGTGCTTCCGTCCGGCGATAGGTCGAACTGCTCCACATCCCAGGAGATCTGATCTGTGAGAAATGCGTGCTTCCCGGTTGCGATGTCGAAAGTTGCGAGACGATGGTACTCGGAGTTCTTGTCCGTGAGCACATAGAGGCTCTTCCCGCCGGCGCTGAACTGGCCGAATGCGTATGAGATCTTCTGATCGCCGCCCTTCGGAGTGATCAGGTTCTTCGCGCCGGTGGCCGTGTCGAGGAGCCAGAGGTAGCCTTCGTTGATCGAAACGAATTCCAAGACCAGAAGGGATTGGCCGTCGGGCGACCAGTCGAGTGGGGCCCAGCCGCCACCCTGCAGCTCGACCAGCATGTGATCTGATCTGGGATCAGCCGGCGAGACGACGTAAATATCCACATCGGCACCGTTCCTCCGCGTCGATCCGTATGCGTACCTGTCGCCTTGCCGCGACCACACTCCCGAGTCGTTCTTGGACTTGCCGTCTGTCAGCAGGGTTATCCCGCCAGTCGACAAGTCGAACCGGTACGCCTGATAGAACTCGGCACCGCCGATGTCCTTGCCGAAAATGAAGTAGTCCGAAATCACGGGGCTGTAGGACGCCCAGTCAACCCGATCGGGGAAAAAGGTCAACTGCGTCCTCGCACCTCCAGGAAACTTGACGCTGTGGATCTGTGAGGTGTCGGCAAAACGGGTCCCGATCAGGATTTCCCGTTTTACCGGATGCCAGCTCAAGAACGAGGCCGATCGGAATTCGGTGTACCGTCCCGCCGCTTCGGCGAGCGATGAGGGGATGGTGGGTATGCCCTCAATGACCAGATTGTTCCCGGGCTGAATTTCCTGGGCGACTGATGGCGCTCCCAGAACCGTTATTGCCAGTAGCGCAGTTGTAAGTGACCTCATCGCTAGCCTCCGTGGCTGTAATTCTACATCATCTGTAGCTGCTCAGGTCAGCCAAGAAACCCACCACGGAAGGCACAGAATGCGCAGGAGTCACAAATCTTCGATGCCTCTCTTTCGTCCATTCCTTTTGTGCCTTTTGCGCGTTCTGTGCCTTCTGTGGTTAGCCTACCTGAGTAGTTACCATTATCTTTGGTTTCGGCATTCGGGAACGGGCACGGGAACGCGAGGAAGTTTGACACTCCCGGGGAGCGGTTGCTAGTATGAGACAGGAAAGTGAGGCATGACGAAACTTGGGTGGTAACCCCTATGGGATGGGTCTTGTGCAGCTTCTGGTGTTCGCTTTCGCGATCACTGTCCATGAGTCGATGCATGCCGCAACCGCCAACTACTTCGGCGATCCCACTGCCAAGAAGCTGGGCCGGATCTCGCTGAACCCCGTCCGTCACGTCGACATCTTCGGGTCGATCATATTCCCCCTCGTGCTCTATTTCTCTCAGTTGCCGATCTTCGGCTGGGCCAAGCCCGTGCCGGTCAACGTCGCGAACCTTCGAAATCCGAAGCTCCACCACACGCTCGTTGCGGTGGCCGGGCCGGCCAGCAATCTGCTCCAGGCGTTCGTCGCCGCCGGCATGTACCAGTGGTATCAGCCAATCGCCTCGAGGGTTCCGGCGGCCGCGGCTGAGGCTATCTTCTGGCTGCTCATCATGACATGTGTGGTCAACACGTACCTGGCGATCTTCAACATGCTTCCTATTTATCCGCTCGACGGGAGCGCCGTGCTAGCCGGTCTCCTGCCCGACAACCTCTCCGAAAAGCTCCTGCAGCTCCAGCCCTATGGCTTCGTCGTTCTCTTCGTCGTCATGTACACGGGCGGCCTCGATTGGTTCATGCGCCCGATGGCCGGGGCCGTATTCTCGTTTTTCCGGCTTCCGGTGCGGTAGAGGGATGAAGCGCATACTGAGCGGCATGCAGCCTACGGGGCAACTCCACCTCGGCAACTACTTCGGCGCGTTGAAAAACTGGGTCGGCCTCCAGGGTTCCTACGAGTGCTTCCACTGCATCGTGGACTGGCACGCGCTCACGAGCGCCTACGAGGACTCGTCTCGCGTCAGCGATAACTGCATGCTCGTCGCCGCCGACTGGCTCGCCGCCGGGCTCGACCCGCAACGCTCTGTGATCTTTGTGCAAAGCCACGTGCCGGAGCACGCTGAGCTGCACCTGCTGCTCTCGATGGTGACGCCGGTGTCGTGGCTTGAACGAGTCCCGACGTACAAGGAGAAGCAGCAGGAGATCCAGGGCAAAGACCTTTCGACCTACGGATTCCTCGGCTACCCGGTCCTGCAAGCAGCCGACATCATTCTTTACAAGGCCGAGTGTGTACCGGTCGGCGAGGATCAGGTGCCACATCTCGAGCTGGCGCGCGAGATCACGCGACGCTTCAACGGTTTCTATGGAAAGATCTTCCCCGAGCCCCAGGCGCTCCTCTCGGCGATGCCGCGCCTTCGCGGGACGGACGGGCGGAAGATGAGCAAGAGCTACAATAACTCGATTCTCATGGCGGAAGCCGCGGCCGATCTGGACAAGAAGGTCCGTCCGATGATGACCGATCCGCGACGCAAGCGCCGCACGGATCCCGGCGAGCCCGAAGACTGTCCGGTGTTCGATCTCCACAAAGTCTTCACGCAAGATGAGAAGCGCTCGGAAGTCGCGCATCTGTGCCGGACGGCCGGCTTCGGCTGCCTCGATTGCAAGAAGATCCTCCTCGATCGCATGCACCCGGTGATCGGTCCGATGCGTGAACGCCGCGAGGAGTGGATGGCGCACCCTGAGCGCATCAAGGAAGTTCTCCGCGACGGCGCTCAAAGGGCCGGGCAGGTAGCCCGCGCGACGATGACGGAAGTGCGGGACGCGATGGGACTGCTGCGACCGTGACTACACAAGTCCGCGAGAGCCACCCCTGCCGCCTGCAACTCGAGATCTTCGAGGGCCCCCTCGATCTTCTTCTCCATCTGATCAAGAAGGAGGAGATCGACATCTACGACATTCCGATCGCCCGCATCACGGACCAGTACCTCGAGTACCTGGCCAACCTCCGTGGGCTCGACCTCGACATTGAAGGCGAGTTTCTCTTCATGGCAGCGACGTTGATCCATATCAAAAGCCGCATGCTCCTGCCGCGGCCGCCAGAGGACAGCGGGCTCGACGAGGATGATCCGCGCGACGAGCTTGTCCGCCAGCTCCTGGAATACCAGCGGTTCAAGGCTGTCGGACAGTTTCTGGCAGAGAGGGCTCAGTTGCGCCAGGCGAGCTGGCCGCGCGGGCAGATCGGTTGGGATTTCGTCGAAGAGGTGCCTCCCGTTCCAGTCGACCTGACTATCTATCAGCTCGCCACGGCGTTTTTTGAGATCCTCAAAGAGGAGCGCGTGCCGGCCGTGGAGATGACGCCGATTCTGTATACGGTCGAAGACAAGCTGGTCGAGATCCGCGTTTTGCTGGACGAACGGGGTGGCTTCGATTTCACGGAATACTTCACCAGGCTTGGTCATCGCCAGGAAATGATCGTCGCATTCCTGGCCTTGCTGGAGCTGATGCGGCAGGCGATTGCCCGCGTCTTTCAGGACGGTCTGTTCGGCCGCATCCGCGTTGTCAGAGCAGACTAGTCGGTACATGAGTATGAACGAGCTAAAACAGATCATCGAGGCGCTGATTTTCGTCGGCAACGAACCACTCAACGCAAAAGACATTCAAAACGCGCTGGACGACTTTCCACTCGAAGAAGTCCAGGCTGCACTGGATGCGATGGCGGCTGATTTCGAGGCGGGCACGCGCGGGTTGGTGCTTGGGCAGGCCGGCGGAGGCTACCAGCTCCTCACGGCACCCATGGCCGATCCATGGATCCGCAAATTCCTCCGTGCCAGATCCCAGAACCGGCTCACGATGGCCGCGCTCGAGACCCTGGCGATCATCGCCTACAAGCAGCCCATCACCCTGCCCGAGATCCTCGCCCTCAGGAAAGTAAATTCTACAGGCGTCATAAAAACTCTGCTCGACCGCAACCTCATCCGTATCGTCGGCCGCAAGAAGGTCGTCGGTAATCCGATTCTCTACGGAACGACCAAGGACTTCCTGCTCCGCTTCGGCCTGAACAGCTTGAAGGAGCTGCCGAGCCTCGAGGAGTTCCAGAGTCTGGTTGAGGCGGCCGAGGGGGAGATCCTGCCAGATCCCGATGAAGATGGATCTCAGAAGGAGCCCACGATCGATGGGGCGGCTGATGTCGCGGCGGAAGGGAGCGGGACGGGACAGGTGGAGGGCCAGCCCGAGCAGGATCAGGAAAAGGTGGAAGTCGGCTGACCTCCGCCGCCGATGGCGGCCGCTATTGTGTCAGGGTGTCCGCAAGCGATGAAAGTTCGACTCCAGAAGATCCTTCGATCCGCCGGTTACGGCTCACGGCGGCACGCCGAAGAGGTCATCACGGGCGGGCGAGTGAGGGTGAACGGGAGGGTCGTCGAGCGGCTCGGCACGTCTGTCGATCCCGAGCGAGACAAGGTGGTCGTGGACGGCAAGCCGGTGAAGCTCGCGCCCCCACACCCTCGGTACATTATCTTCCACAAACCGGACGGCGTGGTTTCGGCCGCCGGAGACCGGCTGGGTCGCAGGACGGTTTTCGACCTGCTGCCCGCGGAGCTCAAGAGCTTCTTCATGTCGGGCCGGCTCGACTATCACACCACCGGATTGATGTTCTTCACCAACGACGGCGAGCTGGCGCAGATCCTCGCTCACCCGCGATTCGAGGTCGAGAAGACTTACATCGCAAAGGTGTCGGGCATTCCTGACAAGGTCAAGCTCGAATCGATCGCGGCGGGACCGGTCGTCGCCGGAGAGCGCTGCTTGCCGGTGGAAGTGCGGGAGATCGAACGGAGCCCGAAGGGGAACATGTGGCTCGAGCTGACGCTCAAGGAAGGCAAGAAGAATCAGATCCGCATCATGTTCGATCAGATCGGCCATCCGGTGCAGAAGCTGAAGAGGGTGTCGATCGGCCCGTTCAAGCTGGGCAGCCTCGCTCCGGGCGAGTCGACCGAGCTGTCCTCGCGAGCGGTCGCACACATCAAGGAGACGCTCCTCCAGTCGCTGCGCAGGACGCGCCCGTCGAGGAGCAGGTGATGCGCTTCGATGCCGCGGCGATCGTGCTGGCTGGAGGCATGAGCTCTCGGATGGGACAGAATAAGGCGCTCCTCCCGATCGACGGCCGGCCGATGATCGAGCGCATCGTTGATCAGCTCCGGCCGCATTTCAATCAGATCCTCGTCAGCGCGAACGATCCGGACAGGTACTCCTTCCTCGGCCTCGAGATCGTCACTGACCGGATCACGGGGCTGGGACCCCTCATGGGCATCGCCTGCGGACTCGCCCGTTCCGACTATGATCTGAACTTCATCGTCGCCTGCGACATCCCCCAGATCGACCTGTCGCTCGTCGAGAGACTCTTTCGGGAAGTGGAAGGGCATGAGGCCGCCGTGTTTCTCTCGGCTGGCCTTCCGGAACCGCTTTTCGCTGTCTATGGAAAGGTAGTGACAAAGGCGATCGAGGAGGCACTCGCTCGGGGACAGCTCAAGGTGTCCGACGCTCTGGCCTCATGCTTCGTCAAGTATGTGGATCTCGGCGGCGACGCGCGTCTCAGGAACTTGAATACGACAGGTGAGCTCGAGGCATACAAGTTGGAGAAGCGCGGGGGGTGAAGCGTCGGGTCGGGCCCGCGTACGAGTTCAGGGCTGCGGCAAAGTCGAGGCGCCGACTCGGGCGAGGCCGTTCCGTGCGAAACCGCACATGGCGCAGATTTCCGCGCAGATTACGCAGATTCTTCCAGCATTCAACCGACGAGCAACTTGCTCATCACCCTCGGGTCGGCGCGAAGCAATCGGCGACATCTGCGAGTCTATCTGTGAAATCTGCGGTTTCCGGGACTTTGCCGTAGCCTTGGGTACGGGTTTTCGGGCCATTGACTTCCTGAGAGGCCGTTGGTCATACTGGGTCCTGGGCAAGAAGATCGAGCTCACGGAAGATTCGTGCGCCTCGTCGGGATCTGATGGGGACGGCGTACAATGTGGGGGATTGCTCGATCACTCTGAACAGACAGCCAATGACATTTAGGAGACGCACAATGAGAACGAGCACCATAGGGTCTCTCACGATAGGTACTGCGTTGATTGCACAATCACTGCTGGCGCAGGAGAAGCCGGGCGTTGTCGCTCAAATCTTCGTCGCCAAAGCAAAGCCCGGGATGGAACAGCAGCTGGAAGAGGGTGCGAAGAAGCACATGGGCTGGCACAGGTCGCAGAAGGATCCTGTGCCGCGGTTCACCTGGCAGGTCCTCACCGGCGAACGCATGGGTCAATACATTGTTGGTGCATTCGGATTTCACTGGAAGGACCTGGACGCGCGAGCCGATTTCGAGAAGGCGGACGACGCGGATGCGATGGTGAGCGTTTTTCCGTACGTCGAGTCTCTCAGGTACTCGATCTACGCGGCACTACCGGATGTGAGCCGGCCGCGGATGGGAACTGAGCCGGCGCGCATGTCGCAGGTGACTCACTTCATAGTCAAACCGGGTGGTGTCGATGAGTTTCTCGCCGGCCTCCGCCAGATTCGCGACACCGCAGACAATGCCAAGTGGGGATCCAACTTCTCGTGGTATCAGCTCGCAAGCGGCGGCGAGGGGCCGCAGTTCGCGCTCGCTCTCTCGCGCGGTAGCTGGGCAGATTTCGAACCGCCTGCCAAGTCCTTCGATGCGATGCTGTTCGAAGCGCACGGCGCCATGCGGACGGCCGACCTGCTCACATCCGTCCGCGACAATGTTACGAGTCAGTACACTGAAACCATCATGTACCGCCCCGACTTGAGCTACATTCCCGCGCCAGCAAAATAGGGACGAGTTGACAGGACGACGGAGAGCGCAGGGGTTCCTCTGCGCTCTCCTCGCCGCGTGACCGCTCAGGCTTCCGCTGCTGTCGGGTCTATCACCGAGCGAACCTTGTTGATGTGGTCGGCCGGGAATCCCCCAGGGCCTCGTCAAAGTACCGAGCTAACCGCAGATTTCGCGGATTCTTCACGCAGATTCCGCCGATGGGTTCGCGAGGCCGGTGGAATTCGCTTTGAGGAGCGCTCTGCGATGAGTCATGATCCCATCTGTGTAATCCCTCCGGAA
>JACPPM010000325.1 GCA_016191015.1 Acidobacteriota bacterium
GTTGGCCATCTGTCGGACCACATAACCCATGGCACGAAGCGATCAGGAGAGCGGAGTGCGGGAAACCCGCACGCTCCGTTCGATGCGGCGGGGGCTGGAAACGTGGCGGACCGTACCAACGCGCCAGCCCCCGACCCTACCTATCGCCACGGAATACGAGCCCCCGGATGTTCCTCCGTTCACGGAGGTAGCAAACCCTGCCGTTAAGGAAAAGTGGTCATTACCGTGGAACATCGCTGGAACAATTCCTCGTTCTTCTCGTAGCTTCACTCCGGAGGTGCTTCATGAGCCGACGATCCGCTTGGTTTCGCGGGTTTCACCTGCTCGCCCTGCTAATCCCGCTCTGTGCTGCGCAACTTCTGGCGCAGGATGGGAAGCGCGAGGCCGCCGGAATCATCCCTCCGGATGCGGCCTACTTCGGCCAGAACCCGCCGGGGGAGAGGCCCGAACGCTTCGCACCCGGCATCCTGTCTGCCGCGCCATTCCTCGAGCGTCTCGCCTTCTCACCCGATGGCAAGGAGTGCTTCTTCACGGTGGGGACTGCCGACTACTCCGCGAATAGCCTGTTCTTGACCCGGTACGAGAACGGCGCCTGGACACCACAGGCACCGGCCCCCTTCACGGCAGGATTCGAAAGATCCGGAGAGCCATTCTTCTCGCCTGACGGGAAGAGGCTCTACTTCACGGCCCAGGCGAAGGACTCCGGGAGCAGGATGGACATCTGGATGGTGGACCGTACGGCACAGGGCTGGGGAACCCCGATCCGCCTGCCCTCTCCCATCAACTCGAACGCCAACGAGTTCTGCTTCTCCAGGGTGCAGGACGGGACCATGTACTTCCTGTCCAACCGGTCCGGGGCGCCCCAGGTCTACCGCGCCCGGGAGCAGCCGGACCAGTCGCTGCAGGCGGAGCTCGTCCCTGCGCCCGTGCTGAGCATCGGGACCTTTGAGGGGGATCCCTGCGTCGCCCCCGACGGCCGATTCCTCGTTTTCTACTCGGGTCGCGCCGGGGGGTTCGGTGCCGTGGATCTCTACGCGTCCTTCCCGGATGGGAGAGGCGGGTGGACCAGCCCCGTCAACCTGGGCCCCGGTTTCAACACCGAGGCCGAGGAGTTCGGCGCAACCCTCTCGCCGGATGGGAAGTGCCTGTTCTTCGTCCGCCACAGCATGCAGAAGGGAGAGATCTACTGGGTTTCGACCACCGCCATTGATAACGTCCGTCCGGCTCCTGCTGGCACTGCGAATACCTCGACGGCAGCCGTGACGGTCGATTCTCCAACGCATGCCTATCCCATCAATGGCAAGCCCAGCGCGGTGGTACAGGACCACGAGGCCATGCTCGCCCTCGCCCTGCAGGTGGAAAAGGACTTGAAGGCGGATCTCTCGAAGTACGACATCCAGGACAAGAGCGTCCTCCAGCGAATCTACAGCGGGCTTTACGGGATCGCGATGCTGAAGAGGGACTACGCCGAAGCCCGCCGGTACTTGGGCCTGGTCCAGGGGCTCCAGGAAAACCCTGTCGCTCGCCTCATGACGGGCGTGATCACGGGTCCGTATATGGAAGCCATGGAAAGACCAGGAGCCGACTTCCATGCGACTTTCCGCGCGTTGCTGTCCAAGTGTCTCGCGGCGCTCCCCTACCAGGATGTGCAGGGCACACTGAATGCCATGAAAGAAGGCCTGGAAGCCGCGTCGAAAGCACAGATGATTGGCGGGCTCGAGGCAGGCCTGGATCCCGCGGTGAAGGACGGGCAGCTCAGCCAGGAAATGGCAGGCGGACTCGTGAGTGCCGCCATGAACCTGGAAGTCATCCTGCCCGTGAAGGAGGATGTGGTCGCCTCCATCAAGGGGTGGTTCGAGGCCAACAAGAGCCTTCAAGCTACCGTCAACCCTGCCACGAACGCCCCGCCAACGGTTCTCGGCACCATCAAACCCAAGCTCAAAGGGGCCTACTTCGGTCAGACCTTGCCGGGGGAAACACCGGTGCCTTTTGCACCTGAGATTCTGAACGCCCTGAGTCCCTGGGTGGCAGCCACGGCTTTCTCTCCCGATGGGACTCATTTCTTCGTGTCCGTGGGAACCGCGGACTGGTCAGGCGCCAAACTCTACTACTCGAAGCTCGTGAACGGCGAATGGACACCCGTCGTGGAGCCCGCCTTTCTTTCGGATTTCACCTATTCAAACGAACCGCTCTTTTCGCCGGATGGCACCACCCTCACGTTCACCGGAAAAAAGGCAACCGGGTCGCTGGATCTCTGGACGGTGAGCCATAGGCATGAAGGATGGGGCACGCCCGTCGCGCTGCCTTCTGCGATCAACAGTGACCTCAGTGAGTACCGCGGCAGCTACCTGCCGGATGGGACCCTGTATTTCACATCGGGCCGTTCTGGAGTGCTCCAGATGTACAAAGGCTACAAGGACGCCGCTCAGACTCTGGTGGTGGATCCAGTGGGCGCACCCATCAGCACATATAGCAATGAAGGTGATCCCTGCATCGCCTCGGATGGACGATTCCTCATCTTTTGTTCCGCCAGGGATCGTAAGAGCTCGGATCTCTACGTGAGTTTCAGCGATGGGAAAGGGGGTTGGGCCCAGGCCATAAAGCTTGGGGATGGGTTCAATACCCCGGCAGAGGAGTACGGCGCCCATCTGTCCTCCGATGGGAAGTGCTTGTTCTTCACCCGCCACGATTCGAAGGGGAATGGCATCTACTGGGTCGCTACTTCGGCCATCGATAAGCTCAAGTGAACTGGAAACTTGGGACAGCCACCCAACGCGGCCGAGCCGCAACCAAAGAGGTTGAGTCTCCGCCGCGCGTGAGAGCGTGGAGCCGAAGCCCTTGAGCGAAGCGAAGGGGTGAGAGCGTTCTTCCGAGCCACCCCGATCGGCCGAGACGACCGCTCCGTTCCTGCTTTCCTCCCCTCCTGCTTTCCTGAGA
>JACPPM010000324.1 GCA_016191015.1 Acidobacteriota bacterium
ACCATAGCTAACGGACCTACGGGGCAAGATCTTGGCAGCGACGATCCCCGGCGGGTAGGCGGGTTACGGTGCGGGAATCCTGTTAGATCCCACGCCACCCGTGGGAATCCAGGCTAGCGCAGTGGGGATCAAAAACCGGGGTGAGGAAAGCCGCGCGGCTCCCGTCCTGGAATTTTGCGTGACCGACGATGTCGATTCGTTCCCCCCTCGCGGCAAGCGCTTCAAGCTCCACCGCAACCGGCTCCTCGGCGCGGAGGCTCAGCGGATCGGTGAGCTCACGGACCAACTGCGCATCCTCTATGTGGACGCTGTGCGCCCAGGATACCATGAGAACCCCGTTGGAATACGAGAACCCCTCGAAGGGAAGCACGCGGTAGGCCACAACTCTCACATCCGCCCCACCCCCGGCCGTCGCCTCGGCCGCGACTGCCGGGCACAACGCCGACGCGTGTGACACAATGATGCCGAGCCAAAGGGCCATGGAGAACCGCCACCGCCTGATGACAGTAAACGACCGGCGCGCATAGAACATGACGAACCTCCTCTTGAATGTTAGGACTGGTGACGCAGCGAGAGCCTCCCCGCCACATCGACCTCTCTGTTCAGAATCTCGCCCTACTCGGTTCAACCGGCGAGGGAAAGGCGACGAGGGGACATGCGAGGGTCGCGAGCGGTCAGAACAGCGGATGGAAGAGTCAGTCGCGGACCGCACATGGCTTTCAGATCATCGTTTGACAGGGCCGACCTTCAGCGCCAAACTATGTGCGCTGGTCGAGTGCCCCCGCCGGTCGGCATGTGGCCTCGCACCGCAGGCGAACAACAATCTTCGGACTTTCATCATGAGGAGGAGCGACTTATGACCCAGAAAGCACTCCGCACGGTAGTCCTCGGTGTGCTCATCGCCGTCCTACCCCCACTGAGCCGGGCTCAGACGACTCTCACGATTCTGCACGCCAACGACACGCATTCCAACCTCTTCCCGTTCCCAACCGGCGAGGAGTTTGGTGGAATTGCCCGGATGGCCACGATGATCGGCCAGTTGAGGGCCCAGAACTCAAACGTCCTGGCGCTTCACGCAGGAGATGTGTTCGTCGGGACGTTCGAGTTCAACAAGTACCTGGGCTACCCGGAGCTGCAGATCATGGAAGGCCTATACGACGCGATGGGCTTCGGCAACCATGAATTCGACCTCGGGATCGATGCCCTGGCGGGGGTGCTCAGCGGGACCCTGGCCGGAGGGGATCCGATCGCGCTCCCGATCACCTGCGCGAACATCAAGTTGCCACAGGCTGGCTCGATCAGGCCGTTCATCAAGCCGTACATCATTCGCCAGATGGGCGACATCAAGATCGGCATATTCGGCGTGGTTACGAATGAGGCCGTATATTACTCGTCCACCGTCCATCCGATCTTCAAGGATCCGTACAGCTCAGCAGCAAAAACGGCCGCGCTTCTCAGAAGCACAAAGGGATGTCAGGTCGTGATCTGCGTGTCCCATCTTGGGCTAGACGCGGATCGCCTCGGGCTATCCCGCGTTCCGGGGATCGATATCGTCGTCGGCGGCCACTCGCACACCGCACTGAGCGAAGTCGTGCGAGCCGGGGGGAAGATCATCGTGCAGGCCGGGGAGTTCGGGAAGTACCTTGGGGAGCTGACCGTCAATGTGACTGACGCGGGCGTGAAGCTCAAGAGCTACACCCTTCACCCGATCGACAGCACCGTGCCCGAGGCGCCGAGCCTCCTCCCCACGCTCAAGGCCCTCAAGGACGGAATCAAACAGGATCCGCGCTTCGGCCCGGTGTACACCAAGCAGGTGGCCACGGCGGCTTGGGACCTCGAGGAGCAGTGGGTCCCAGGCGACTCGAATCGGGACACTCCACTCGGCAATCTCGTCACCGATGCGATGAGAACCAAGGTGCGGGACGAGGGCTTCTTCGCTGACTGCGCCGTCGAGGCCAACGGCTACATCGGACACCGGATCTACGAAGGCACCGTCGTGGGGAACGATGTGATGCGGTCTGTGCCATACGGATACGATCCAACCACGGGCCTCGACTTCAAGGTCTACACTGTGCTGCTCTACGGTGCGCAGCTCCTCGCGGGACTCGAGTACACCGTCTCTGCGGCCGAGTACACCGACAGTCTTTCGCTGCAGGCGTCAGGCCTGACGTACAACTACGACACATCCAAGTCTCCGGCCCCCCTGGGCCAGTTCAGCCGCCTTGACGTGACGAGCGTCAAGATCAACGGCCAACCGGTGCGCTCATCAGGGGCATACTGGGTTGTCATGAACCAACAGCTCCTCGGCTTTCTCCAGACTCTCGGGCTTGTGCCGCTTCGGGCCATCGACACGGGACTCTTCGAGTACCAGGCGGTGCGGGATTACATGCGCAGCCTGAAGGAGCTGAGATACGTCGTGGAAGGTCGCGTGGTAGACACGGCTCAGGAAAGCCTTCCGGTGCAATGGGGCTACAGTCGTGAGCCCTTTCTCGGGGTCGCACCCAGGTAGAACCAGGGGGAGGAGCCCGCGAAAAAGGCGTGTGTCCCCGACGTCCGCGCGTAGAGGTTGACTGCCGACCGGTCCGGGCCCGCCCGCGAATGCCGAAACGATCTGTGCGTGCAGTCCAGCATTTTGCACCAAACCAAGAGTTGCTTGACCTCCACCTTCTTCTCCCTCGTTCCCGTACTCGTTCCCGAACTTCCGTGCCGGCCCCGTCAATTCGGGGCGGGAACGGGATCGGGACCGGGAACGTTTACGGGTGCTCGATGCAAGCTTCAGCGAATTGCGTGGCCTCCTCGCGGATCTAGGCCCCCGTGTTCGCTATCGTTGACGGAGCCGGACTCCAGACAGTAGAATCGAGTCAGATGATTACTCGGCTCTATATCGACAATTTCCGGTGCTTTGTCAACTTCGAGCACAAACCTGCTCGCCGGCAACTGATCCTCGGCCAAAACGGATCCGGAAAGTCGTCCTTCCAGGATGCGCTGCTGTTCCTCCGCCAGTTTGTCACGAAAGGAGACGTCTTAGATGATTTCTTCATACTGCGTCAGCGAACACGCTGGCTTAGTCAGCCCAAACAGACTTTCGAGCTCGAAGCGGCGTTGGATGGCGGCAGCTATCTCTATCGACTAGAGATCGAACCATGGGGAGAACCTGCGCGTCCGAGGGTCGCAACGGAAACTGTCCACTTGGACAAGAAGCCCATCTTTGAATTCAACGCTGGCGAGGTCCACCTCTATAACGACCGATTCGAGCGCAAGGTGACTTATCCATTTGATTGGCACCGCTCGGCGTTGGCTACGATCGTCCAGCCAAAGGACAACCAGAAGCTGAGCCGGTTCAAGTTGTGGATTGGCGGACTATACTCTTTTCGACTCAACCCCTTTGCCATGAAAAGCACCGCTGAGGGTGAGAACCTCTATCCAAGCGTCGATCTTTCAAACATTGCCGCTTGGTATCGGCACTTGGTCCGGGCCGATCCAAAGCAGAATGCCGCCATGCTGAGTACCCTAAGGACGTCTCTTGACGGTTTCAACTTCCTGCAACTCGAGCCCGCGGGAGAAAACGTCCGCCTGCTGACTGCCGAGTTCGCTCACGGGAGCGAAAAGACTAGCAAGTTCATCTTTCAGGAGCTGTCTGACGGCCAACGGTGCCTAGTCTGCCTATATACAATTCTTCATTTTGTTCTGGCCAAAGGGTGTACCGTGATTCTGGACGAGCCCGACAACTTTGTATCGCTCCGTGAGATTCAACCGTGGTTGATGGCAGTTACGGATGCCGTGGAGGGAGGTCAGGGACAAGTCCTCTTGATTTCTCACCATCCGGAGGCGATCAATCAATGGGCACCCGGAAATGGGGTACAGTTCGTTCGAGATGGGGCAGGGCCCGTGCGTGTGGTGGAGTTCCAGGGCGAGCCAGAGGGTGACTTGCCCCCCTCAGAGCTTGTTGCTCGCGGATGGGAGCGTGGGTAGGTCCTCGCTTGTCGTCGTGCTTGCTGAGGACGAGCGGCAGCAACGACTGATCCGCCGGTACCTGTACAGACTTGGGCTTGGGCCGCACGATATTCGAGCGATGCCCCTTCCGAGCGGCAGGGGGTCCGGAGAGAAATGGGTCCGCGAGCAGTATGCATCGGAGGTGAAGAACTATCGCGCGAGATCGGTGCACGCGAAAACTGCGCTCGTCGTTGCCATTGATGCCGACACTGGCCAGGTGGATCGGCGTCTCCGCCACCTCCGAGAGGCTCTAGCCCACGCAGGTTTGGATCCACGAGCGAACGCCGAGGCTATCACTCACTTGGTCCCAAGGCGAAACGTCGAGACCTGGATTCTGTGTCTTAGTGGCAGGCAGGTAGACGAAGTCACGGACTACAGCCAGAGTTCCGATGTTGAGGGCCTAATCGTGCCCGCCGCATCGACCTTTTTTGAATGGAGTCGGGTGAATACTACGCCACGAGTGTACTGTGTTCAGTCGCTACTGTCCGCGATCCCGGAAATTAGAAGGCTCGAGTAGCCGGGGATATCCCCAACGCGGCGGAGCCGCAACCAAACAGGCAAGACCCAGGCACGCTGCAAGACCCTTCCGAGCACCTCTCAGGAAAGCAAGAAGTTAGGAAGGCAGGAAGGGGTCTGTTCGATGCCACCCTGAGCTCCGGAGATGACTGCTCCGTTCCTGCATTCCTCCCTTCCTGCTTTCCTCAGAGGGGTTCGGAGGATCTCACCTACTCGAACGTTTTGCCATTTCGTGTCAACACTCAACTTCTTGGACACTAACGACCTTGAACGATTGACAACCGCCTCTCGTGGGGGAGGCTCTGTCTATTCGTGACCATTGGGGATTTGCTCTTCGGGATATCCTCCACCCGAACCGATCCACCAGCTGGATGGCACGGGAATCGCCGATCGGGTTGGGACGAAAACACGTGTCAAAGGTAGGACGAAAAGGTTGAGCCGTCAAGTTTTCGTGGATCTTTGCGTTCGGGAGGCACAGCTCTGGCTTGGGATCGAGGGTGGCGAGCCGCCACGGCCTAGTTGTAGCAGAAACCGGCTGGAGCGGAATCGGGATCCGGAGCGCCGAGTGGTGTGGGTGGGGGATGTGCGGGTAGATGAAGGACCTCGAAGAAGAACTTGATACTGGTCAGAATGTTTCCGACGACAATCGACTGACTGCGCGATGCGATGACCGAAATCACATCGCACTTTGAACCGCATTCGCAAAGGAGTGGATTTGCCTCGTATGGCGCCTCTTCCGGTCATCGACACGAGGCTCTTCGAGTACGAGGCTGTGCGGGATTCCATGGCCGGCCTGAAGGAGCTGAGGTCCGTCGTGGAAGCTCGAGTCGTGGAGACGGCTCAAGAAAGCGTCCCCGCTCAATGGGGCTGCAGTCGTGAGCCCTTCGTTGGGATCGCACCGAGGCAAGACATAGCTCGCTTCCGACGCACTATCGCGTGTAAATTGTCCCGAACCGCGCGGGCGCGGCTTTCATGCACTCCGCGCATTGCGGCTCGTCATAGGTCGTTCGCTTGACCCATCCCTCCCGGGCCAGCTCCTGTTCCCGATTCATGATCAGAAAAGGTCGTCCAGCTCGTCTCCGCCACCTGGCAGCTCCCCGTGCCCCTGCAGGTATTGCTGGAGAAGCTCGCTCTCGCGCTTCGTAAACATGGGATCTTCTTCGTAGACAAAGAATCTGGCCTTCGCATTCTCCGCCAGCGCCTCGGAGAGCCCAGATCTCAAGTTCATCACACCCTTGATCGAGAGGATGTATTTTTCGGAATCGAGGAGCTGGAACACGCCCTCGGTCTCAGGGATCCCTTCAATCACGTTCGCGGTCAATTCGAAAACCGATTCCCGCAGCGGTGGAAGCACCGCCGGGGGTATCGCAAGCCGGAGATCGCAGGAGAGGCACCGGGCAGCTTCACCTCTTGCTGCGTCCGGACCGTAGGTTTCTTCGATCAGGCAGAAGGATGTCGACCGGGCCTGCGCTGGTGCTCGCTGAGGTTCAGTCCGCCGGAGGGCTGCGAAATGATCGAGTCTCCCCAGGCGGTGCTCGATCGGTTCTTCCTCGACGAGCTTCTCCTCAATGTCGCCGTCGCCGCCGAGCGCCCGGTCAATCTCCACGGCCGCTCGCCGGCCCACCGCGATTGCCTCGATCGCACTCCGGGGGCCCGTCACCGTGTCGCCTCCCGCGTAGACCCTCGGCAGGCGGGTCGCAAGCGACTCGGCCGAGGCTTTCCCCGGATCGGCGATTCCGCACGCCATGCCGATCTCCGATGCACAGTCCTGTCCGATCGCA
>JACPPM010000330.1 GCA_016191015.1 Acidobacteriota bacterium
AGGAATGCAGGAACGGAGCAGTCATCTCCGGAGCTCAGGGTGGCATCGAACAGACCCCTTCCTGCCTTCCTAACTTCCTGCTTTCCTGAGAGGAGTTCGGAAGATCTAGCAGCCTCAAATTTCTTGCCATTTTGCGTCAACACTCAACTTCCTAGACACTATGCTCATTCGACGGCTGCGCCTCGAATGAGAGGCTCGCTTCGCTCGCAGCCGAAATCCGCAAGCTCGCGGTCGACGCATGCCTCCGAGCCCTCCGCTACCGCGGCCTCCAGTTCGTCGCCGCTGGGATCACGTCATTGGAAGAGGTCCACAGGCACACGATCGAGCGGTAGTGACGGGATTCCGGCTCTCAGCGTTCGGCCAACGACGGATCGTAGAGATCGTCAAGGCAGTGGCATCGGGCCTTGCCGGCGATCTTTCCCGATGTGAGACGCTGGCGCGTGAAGATCCGCCGGCCGATCGTGGCGTTGCGGGGGTTCGGATAACAGGCGACCTTCTCCTCTAACTCAGCCATGATGGCCGGTGCCCCGCGAACCTGGCCCCATTTGCATTCTCCGAGGTCCGTCCAGCCATCGTCGCGGTATCCGACGACGTCGATCTGGGTTTTCTTGTCCCAGTATTCTCCAACCTGAGAGGCCACGGCGCTCCCTTCCTTCCGATAGAGGGACGGGAGAGCTTCGCGGCAGAGCTGCTCGAAGCAACTCCCGAAATACGATGGCAGATCCGGACGGATTCTGTCGGCCATGGCGCGCGAGGGACCCATCTGTCTCAGGTAGCTGGTGTTTGGATATACGAAGCGGAACCAGAAGCGAAGCAGCGGATCGTCGAGGACGTACCGGACGTGCCTGGCAGTGGGAGCGGCGCCTGTCAGCGGGTAGCGCTGGGCCAAGTATCCGAGGTCGCAGAGTTGCTTGAGGTAGTAGTGGAGGCTCCGCTCGCCCACACCCGTTTGCTCGGATATCTCGCGGTTGGTGAGGTGCCGGTGGGCGACGGCCAGGAGGACTCCGTAGTAGTTGTGGACATCGCGGAGCTCTTCGCGAAGGAGGAAGTCCGGTTCGCGATGGAGGGGTCCGTACTCGTCGAGGAGCGTCTCCGCGATGTTCGCCTCCACCGACCTCTTTTCGGAAAAATTCCGCAGGTAGAGCGGAATGCCTCCGCAGATGAAGTAGGCCCGCGCGCGATCGACCAGCGAGTATTGCGGATGAAAGGCTCCGGCCTCGAGATATCCGAACGGTTTCAGGAGAATCTGGCCTGTCCGTCGGCCGAACAGCGGGCTCCGTGCTCCAAGTACCTCTCGCTCCATGAAGCCGACGTACGAACCGCAGAGAATCAGAACAACCCGGCCCGATGCTTTCCATTCGCGGTCCCAGCGCTCCTGGAGAACGGAGGGCAGATCTGGAGAGGCTTCGGCCATCCATTGGAACTCGTCGAAGGCGAGGATGAGCTTCTCCGATCCGCGCCACCTGCCGGTAACCGCCAGGAGCGCAGATTTCCACCCGTCTGCCGGAAAGGTCGCCAGAAGTGGCTCGGCGAGGAGCCCGGCTGCCTCCTGCAGGAACTCGCGGATCTGTAGATGAGCCGCCGATTGCTTCCCCAGGAAATAGACACCGGGCTTGCCCCTCATGAACCGGAGAATCAGCTCGCTCTTGCCGACGCGCCGCCGCCCGTAGATGGGCAGGAATGCACTCGCGCCCGATGAGAATGCCGTCTCCAGCACCGCAAGTTCCCGCTCCCGCCCGATGAACATTCCCTCCTCCTCGCCAGTCATCGCTCGATCAGAGTACGGGATGCGATGATAATTGTCAAGTCGCATTATGACGAGTCTAAACTCGTCGTAACGTGACTTGTCAATTCACTCTCCGCACGCAGCCTCGATCTGCTCGATGAGCGCCGGAATCTCGCTCACGCCTTCGATCGTGTAGTCGGCGTAGGCGGCGGCATCGGTCGAGTGATCGTTGCGGACCCAGACCGCGGCGGTCCCGGCGGCCCTGGCCGCCATGAGCCCCACCCGCGAGTCTTCGACGACCAGGGTCGTGGGCGCGGGGAGCGAGAGGAGCTCCAGCGCCCGCAGGAAGATATCAGGTGCCGGTTTCCCGTTCGGAACCGACTCGGCGGAGACCACGTGGGAGAAGTACTGGAGAATGTCGTGCCGCTGCAGGGCGAGGGTGACGAGCCTGGCGGGAGTGCTCGACGCCACGGCCAGATCGTATCCGGCAGCCTGAAGCTGCTCCAGGACGCGGGACGCTCCCGGAAAAAGGGGGATCTTCTCGCGGTAATACGCCTCCATCATATTCGCGCGCTGAGCCTCGGAGGCCGCCGGATCGCCCTCGACTCCGTGGAGCGACAGGAGCATCCGTACGGCATCATCCGGACGGACCCCGATGACCGCTTTCTTCGTATCGTCATTCAGTGTCACTCCGTACGATTCCAGAATCCGTCGATCAGCTTCACGCCAAAACGGCTCGCTGTCGACGAGAACCCCGTCGAAGTCGAATATCAGCCCTTTGATGCGCCCCATCCGATCGGAAATATAACCGATCGACTCGGCGATGGCGAGGTCCCTCCTGAACCGGTGGGCTAACCCCGGTGAAAGACGTGGACCGGGATTCTCCCGGTGACGCTCACCGACGTGCCCGACAGGTCCCGTCCGAAGAGAGTCACGACGAGGGTCCCGCGCAGGTCGACCGTTTCATTGCCTTGAGCGAGTTGGACAAGCGGCGGCTCGGTGAAGGCGATCGCCCGCACGAGTCTCATCCTGATAGGAACGACCGCGGAAGGGCCCACGACAGCATCGAGCGTGGCGTCGAATGGGTAGGGGACATCCAGGCCCACTCGCGCTTTGCCATCGTCGCGAATCCAGGTTACGCGATACCGACTCAGAATCACGACATGGTCCGCCGTTTCCTCGCCAGCAGGATTCACAACCGTCGCCACTCCTGCTGCATCTGGCGGGATGGAGCTGCCTACCTCGATCTCCAACACGTCACTCTCTACCCCTGCGGCATTCAGTCCGACCAGGCGTTGGATGAGCAGGGTGGCACCGGGTGTGGAGATTTGAGGTGCGGTGTTGCAACTGAGCGCCGTGAAGGCCAGCAGCAGACTCGCCGCCACGGCGATCCGTGCTGAGCTCACAATGTGTCTCATCAGCTCACCTCCCGGATGACATCCGAATTAGCTCGCGGACAACTCTCGTTCGATCTCGTCGAGGATTCGTCTCGCCTGTGTGATCTGGTCGAGCAAACGTCGGCGCGTTGCGGCGTCGGCGAACGCGCCGGAGGCAGATCCATTGCCCGTCGGATAGAGTCGTTTGAGCGCCGTGTAGATCGATGTTTGCGGTGCGATGAGCGCCCGCACTTTCAGGCCGGCCTCTCTCTCGAGAGTAGCAAGCGCTTCCCTGTCCTCTGGATCGACGAGGACAACCGTCAGCACCTCGCCCGCGCGCGAGACCGGGATCGCTCCGAACCGGTAGGCGTTGGCGGTAGAGACGAGCCCGAGGACCTGGGTCGGGATGTCATGTTGAGAAAGGTCGATGGCATCGGTGCCTCTCTGCATCGCGAGAAAAGCGCCCAAGACGTTCTCGTCGATCGCACCGGTTTTCAGCAGGGCTGTACCCAGCTTGCCGCCGTCTCTGCCCTGCAAGTCGAGCGCCTCTTTGAGCTGCGGCTCGGAGATGATGCCGGCTGACATCAAAATCTCGCCGATCTTGCCCGGTTCGATGTCTCGTTTTTGATTCATCCTGATCTGGTACTCCCCGTTTGTGTACGCTCAATCTAGCGGGGACCGATCGAAACGTCAACTCGTACTGGGCGCGGAGCATCCGATGAGCCAGGCCACGGAACGCTCTCGACAGAGCTGATGGCCGTGGTACGATACAAGTGGCCGCTGGTGATGTCAGAACTGATGGGAGAGGTGCCCGAGACTGGACGGGGCGCCGGACTGGTCTTTGATCGATCGCACTCGCCCGTGCACTGCAGGCGGACAGTCAATCAGAGCCGGCAGCTCGAAGCTCCGATGATCACGTGCGACCGAAAAGAGACGCCCGTGGTCTCGGATCCGTCGGTTTCGGTGGTGATGCCTGTCTGGAACGGCGCCCGGTACCTCGACGTGAGCATCCGCAGCATTCTGCAGCAAACGTTCCGTCGTTTTGAGCTCGTGATCGCGGACGACGGGTCGACGGACGGGACATGGGAGATTCTGAGTCGATGGGCAGCGCGGGACGCGCGTATCCGGCTGTTGCGTTCGCCACAACGCCTCGGCCCCGTGGGTTCCTCCAACCTCGTCGCGCGCGCGGCCCGGGCGCCGCTGGTTGCGCGAATGGACGCCGACGACTGGTCGCATCCCGACCGGTTGGCTCGGCAAATCGACGTCCTCCGACGCTACCCCGACGCAGTCCTCGTCGGCACGCTTTTCCACGGCATGGACTCACGCGGCACGATCACCCGACCTCTCGATCGCTGGCGCTTGAAACGGCCCGGCGCTTCGCCGCCGTTTGCGCACGGGTCGACGATGTACCGGCGCAAGGCGTTCGAGATCGTCGGGGGTTATCGCGAGGCATGCGTCTACTGGGAGGATCTCGATCTCTACAGAAGGCTCCGTCCACTCGGACGGCTGCTGGTAATCCCCGAGGGGCTCTACGTGTTGCGTTATCATTCCGGCAGCGCAAGGGCTGTCGATCCGTCGGCGGATGTCATCCGAGCCCTATCGCTGATGGCGAGATGCAGCGAGGCATACCGGGCCACAGGCGACTACGAAGCGCTCCTGAGCGCATCATCGACCCCTGACGCATCGCCCCATCTCCCAACCGGCAAGTCCGCGCTGCCGTCACTGCTCTGGGGCGGACAGCCGCTGGATATGAGGCCCCGATCTGCTCTGTCTCAGATCGCACGATTCCCGGAGAGTGCGCTCATCATGGCCGTTGATCTTCTGGAGCGTGTACACGGGGGCACCGCGCCGTTTCTGGCGCGGTCGTTCGTCGCCACGCGGGACTGGCTGGCCGGCTGGTCGATCGACGGCTCGCCGGTCGAGTGGCAGACGACGGCACCCGCCTCAGGCCGCTGACGGTCCTCCGATGCGGCTCGCTGTTGTCGGACTCGGCCCGCGAGGGCGTGAGTGGATCGCGCTCGCACGCGCGCATGGGCACGACGTCGCGGCCGCGATCGATCCGAAGCGAGAAGCACGCGATGCGGCCTCCGGCATCGGCGTCGACCCCGCGATCGTCTTCGACACCCTCGCCGCCGCCCGGCGTGACAACAGCGTCGATGTCATCATCGTCGCCACTGCTCTCGACACCCACATCACTGTGGCGCGCGAGGCCCTTGCGTGGCGACGTCCGCTGCTCGTCGAAAAACCGCTCGCTCTCGACTTCGCATCCGCATCTGCCTTTGTCACGGAGGCCGATGCGGCGGGGGTTCCCGTCGTGGTCGTCCAGAATCACCGCTTCGTCCGGCACTGGCGATCCCTCCGCGCGGCACTCCGCACGCTGCCGCTCGGTATCGTCGACGGCGTGACGATCCGCCGCTACCGTCCACTGCCCCCTCCTTCGCCGGCGCTCGAGGCACTCCGCGACGCCGTGCTCTGGGAAACGATCGTGCACGATGTGGACGCGGTCCGTGCTGTGCTGGGGTCCGAGCTCACCTGGGTACAAGCTGAGGTCTCCGGCGTGGCCTGGCGACCGGCTCTCCCGGGTACCCGCGCCACGATCTCTGCGGCGCTCGCAAACGGGCTGCGCATGACCTACGAGGTCGTGTGGGACACGCGCGGTCATGAGTTTTTCCGCGGGGGCGACGAGCTCTACGTCCGGGTGCACGCCGAGCGTGGAACTGTGCACATGTTGTATGGCTGGTTGATATACTGCGAGCGCGGTCGCTGGCCCCGCCCGCTCGCACGCGCACCGCGCGGTGAGTTGGGCGAGGTCACACTGCTGAGACAGTTGGGCGCGGACCAAACCGGGTCCACGCCCCTGCTTTGTTCGGCCCGCGACAACCTGCGTACGATCGCGGTGCTCGAGGCCTGCGCCCGCTCAGCGGCCGAGGGGCGCCGGGTGAATCTCGCCGACGTGTATCCCGATGTCTCGTGAACCGCGGGTGATCGCATTCGGGATCGACGCGGGTGATCCGCTGGTCCTGCGATCACTTCTCGCGAGCGGCGATCTGCCGACGCTCGGACGGTTGGGGGCGGCCGGGGTGACCGGCCGTGTCGAGGCCGGGGCGTGGATTGGCAGCGGCGCCGTCTGGCCGACGTTCTTCATGGCGAGGCGTCCGGAGTGTCACGGGTTTTACAGCGCGTGGCCATGGAACCCGCAAGCGATGGACCTGGCCCGCGCAGACTGCGGCGTGCTCGAACCTTGGTGGCGCGTGAATCCGCGCGCGGGCTGGCATGCGGCAATCATCGACGTCCCATTCGCGCCGGTTGTGGGCCTGACACACCTCGACGAGATCGCCAATTGGGGAACCCACGATTGGCTCGGGCCGGCACCACTCGTCTCGCCGCCGTCGCTCGCCTCTCTGTGGAACCGAAACACCGGCGTGCCGCGAGAGCATCCTTTGCGGAGGGCGGCGGCGGAGATGCCCGACGAGAAGGTGTCGGCCAGTGAGGTTGGGCGCCTGATCGACGCATGTGTCGAGGGGGTCTCTGCCAAGGGCGCGCTTGTCGGTCGCCTGGCCCAGTCGCGGCCCGCGGATCTGGTTCTGGCTGTATTCGGTGAGGCGCATCGGGCGTGTCACT
Organism: Acidobacteriota bacterium; assembly: GCA_016191015.1. Lineage (GTDB taxonomy): Bacteria > Acidobacteriota > CAIWXX01 > CAIWXX01 > CAIWXX01 > JACPPM01. Next base: position 6,724 of record JACPPM010000330.1, read on the forward strand.
ATCTCATGGGGAGTGGCCCGGATCTCATCACCTCCGGCATCCGGGACGTGTTGCGCGCCATCGATCGCGCGATCGGCGAGGTGATTGCCATCGTCCATCCCCAGCACATCCTGGTCTTTTCACTCCACGGGATGCGTCCTACGCGGGGCACAGTCGACGTGCTCGACGATTTGCTGGGGAGCTGGGGCGAGTACGCGCGTGGCATGAAGCCGAATGCGTCACTCGGTCGCTCACTGCGAGCCGCGTTAACAGCCGCCAAGTCCCACGCGCCGGCGTGGTTGAAAAGCCGGTATCATCGGTCGGTCCCGCTTTCCGTCCGCGTCCGGGTCGGCGCTGCCACGAGCAGATTTCCCGGCGTCGACTGGTCGCGCACCCGCGCTTTCGCGATCCCGACGGATCAGCATGGCTGGATACGTCTCAACCTCCGCGGCCGCGAAGCGGCCGGGATCGTTGATCCCGTCGACTATGCCCGATTGTGCGCATCATTGCGCGACCGCCTCATGATGTTGAGGACGACCACGGGGATCAGGCTCGTCGACGACGTCGTGCTCCTTGCGGAGCATCGCGACGGAGAGCCGCCCGCGACCCAGCCCGACCTGGTCGTCCACTGGTCACCGGAGGTGTGTGAAGGTCCGCACCAAATCGTCGCCCCGCGCATCCCACTTCGGCGGATTGCCCCGCAAGTGCGCGGCCAGCATGCGGCCGAGGGGTTCTACATCTGGGCCGCGATGTCCGCCGGTTGTCCGCTCCCCTCGCTGCCGGGGACGGTCGGAGCTGCCGAGCTCGGTGAGATCATACGCGACACCTCGATCTGAGCTGGTGACAGGACGGTGGTGCTCTCCTATTCCCACGCCGCCAAATAGTATTGTCCAAACCGGCTCGACCACCCGTGGATCTTCGATTCCGTGCCGACGTAGATCACCGAGTTGAAGCATGCTGGAGTGCGCAATCGGGTGTTCACATAGGAATCGCCGCCTGCCACGCCTACGTATCTGACGTAGTCCGAGAACGCGGCACGAGCGTAGTCGCGATAGGACTGTGTGCCGGTCGCGAGATAGCAGAAGCCGGCGGCGTTGGCGGCCATGAGGCAGTATGGCGGCTGCCCTTCGACGGCGTTAGGTTGAGTGAGATCCATCCAATACGGGATCTGACGCGGGCGGTAGAGCCCCTGGCCGTTGGTGTCTCCTCCGTACGTGATCGACATGACCCAGTCGGTCATGCGGAGGATGAGAGCCTTGAGCTTCGCTGCATAGGCGGCATCGCGCCCGAGGAAAACTTCATCGTAGGCGTGGATCAATGGCTCGAGGATGTACATGTTCATGAGTGGCTGTCGTTGATTTGGGTCCGGGGGATCCCCGGCGTATACGTAGCCCTGCTTCCCAGCCGCCTCCTCGCGATCGAAGACCGACTGCAGAATGTCCTTGATCGCGTTTGGTATCGTCTTTTTCCCGTAGGAGGAGGTCCTCAATGTGGCCTTCGGATTGATCCGGTAGAGGGTCACGAGGTTCTCGGTGAGCCAGCCCTGGGTGCGGATTTCGTTGGTGTCGACGTAACCCTCGCCGTTGAACGACTCATACGTGTACTGGCGGATCCCTTCGATCAGCTCTTCGTATCCGTCTCGGCCACGCGGATCTCCCGTCAAGAGCCAGTGGAGCGCATAGCCCGTCGCCCAGGTATGCGTCGGCCGCCCGCCGCCGAAGCAGTTGTCGGGGTTGTCGTGCGAGGGGCGGGTCTCCCAGTTCTTCATGTAGTTGAAGGCCGCGCCATCCGCGCTGGTGTGGTAGATGTCCAGATCGATCTCGTGGCGTGCGAGGACGGATGCGGCGTCGGCGAAAGGGAGCTTCCCTGTTCGTAGGAATTGGAGATACATTCCGTAGCTCCAGTCGTAATGGTTCCCAGAGAGCTCCCCGCAGTCGCCGCCCCATCTGATGTCTCCGTAGTCATTCCAGCTCCGGATGTCCTGGTTGAGGTGCTCCCAGAGTGTGATCCCGCGCGTGTTCGGAGGGTTCTGCACATCTTTCTGTATGACCTTGGCGCGCTGGATTCTCTCGAACAGATCGAAATCGGCCTGTTGATCTGAGGGAAAGCCTGTGAGGGGCGGGGTGACGAGTCCCCAGGCTTTCGTCGATGCGTAGTATTGCGGTTGAGCGGCTGCCAGGGGACGCGGCGCCGTGTATCCCGCTGCGAGAACGCCTTTTGAGGTGTATCGGCTGTCCTGAAGGACGGGTGATCCTGTCTGGGGAACGACCATCTCCCAGGTCTTCTCGACGCCGCTGCCAAACACATACCTGCCGCCGGGGGCCAGCAGGCTGATCCCGAACGTGGCCCCCGTCAGGACAAGATCATCCACGCGCGGATCGCCGCTCGACGGATCCCAGCCAAAGGAATTATTGTTGCGAAACGTCACGAAAAGTCGCACGTAGTTCTTGTCGCGGTAAAAAACGAGCCGCGCGCGGAATCGGTTGAGACTGTTGGCGATCGTCTTGTTCCACCCCCCGTCAACTCGCACCACCACCTTCATCGGGCCACGTTCTTCGACGGTCCACCCGCTCGAGGACGGCACGGCGCGATAGGTACTGCCACCCGAAGACACCTCGAACGGTGTCCCATTCAGCAAAAACTCCGACTTCGTGAATGAGAAGGTAGCGGCCCGAGTGTTGATCGTCAGAGCACCCGACTGGTCGGTAACCGTGATGCCAGAGACGGCGGCAGGGGTCTTGCCGGTTTGGAGCGTCACGGCCGAGGAGCCCGACGCCGCGAGATCAACCTGGAAATCACACAGCACCCACCGGATGCTGCCATCGGGCCACGATGCCGTCGGCAGGAACTGGGCCGGAACCTCCACCCCATTGGTCAGCAGACGCACCTGGTTGGCTTTCTTCACAACGCCCCGGGCGAACGGAACGCCAGTTGTCACGGGTTCCGCTGTCTTCGCGGACTTCTCCCGGTTCGCCACAGAAAGAGGCACGTCGAGCGCATGTGCCATCCCGCCGGTCAAAACCACGATCACTGCCGCCACCCTAGCTGCACGCATCATCAACCTCCTGGAACGGGACAGATTTGCTCTCTTAGCCTAATTATCGGCAAATGTGCGCAGAAATCCTGAGACTTTTCTTTGAATTCGCTGAGAATTTGTTCCCAGCGCATTCCAAAGACTGACAGTCACGAAGCTGCGGTCTACCTCCAGAGATAGCTTTTGAGCTTCGTGAAGGCCCGGTCGACCTGCTTCTTCTCGAGAATCATCGTGAACTCGGTGTAGGTGGAAACAACCTCCACGACATTGATGTTGTCCCAGGCGAGCTGCTTCATGATCGCGTAGTGGATGCCGGGAGTCGAGATCGATTTGGCCGGTAGCCTGAGCGTGATCGCGGACAGGTCGCCCACGCGCGAGATCATCTTCTCCCGCGCGAATACCTGCTTCACGACCTTCTCCAGGCTCGAGCTGACGATCACCGTGGTCTCGAAGACCCCTTGCGTGAATGTCATGAACTGATCGTGACTGACGGCGCTGTGATGGAGCAGCCGTTTTTGGCTTTCGAGGATCGTCGCCGAATTCAGGAACGTGAATTCCGTCAGACTCGACCGCACCGTCATGTCGCCCATGCTCTTCAGGATCTTCCTGGTCTGCGACCCCCGGTCGGTCAGCTTCGGCGTCAGTCTCTTCAGGGCCATCACCAGAGCTGCATCGCTCACCTTCTTCCCCAGCTCGGCAGAAACGGCCGGCCGGATCTTCCGAGCGAGCGCGGAGAGGTTGATCAGGCCGGCCGCAAGTGCCTCCTCGAGCAGCGGAGACTCTTTGACGATTCGTTCCACGACCGCCGGAATCGTCAGCATGTTATAAATCTAACAATTAGTCATAAAACTGTCAATTATTGCATTAAATTTGACTTCCCTGTTCTCCCGCGAATAATACGACCACAATGAACGTTCGAAGGAGGTTATGACGATGATCGCAGTTGGAACTGCAGCGTGTCCTGTTTGCGATTCCCCCGTTTCGCTGGCCGCCGATCTGACGGAATCCGAGATCATCCGCTGTCCGGATTGCGGGAGCGAGCTGGAGGTGAGGAGCATGGAGCCGGCCGAGCTGGTCGAGGCTCCGGTCGAAGAGGAAGACTGGGGGCAGTAAATGCTCAGAATCCTGGATAGCACGCTCCGGGAAGGCGAACAGACTCCGGGCGTCTACTTCGACGTCCACATCAAGATCGCGATCGCGGATCTTCTCGACTCGATCGGAATCGACATCATCGAGGCGGGTCACCCGGTAGTCACCGAGAACATCCGTCAGGCTGTTGCCGGGATCGCCGCGAGAAACCTGAGCGCGCGAGTCGGGGCGCACGCGCGATCGATCGAGAGAGACGTCGACGTGGCCCTCGAGTGCGGGGTCGGCTTTCTGGGCATCTTCTACTGCGTCTCGGATGCGCGGTTGAGCCACCATTCCCAGAGTTTGCCACAGGCCATCGACCGCATCTCGCGCGTCATCCGAATGGCCAGGGGCAAGCGGCCCGATCTTCTGATTCGCTACACGCCCGAAGACGCCGTCCGCTCTCCCTATGCGAATGTTCTGACGGCCGCGACCGAGGCGGTCCGGGCTGGAGCCGACATCATCAGCATCGCCGACACGACCGGCGTGATGATTCCCGGCTCCGAACGAAACATGTTCGACTACGTCAGTCGCCTGAAAGACGATTTGGCACGACGCGATCTCTTTCCCGACATCGCCGTCCATTGCCATAACGATCGAGGCCTCGCACTCGCCAATGCCCTCGACGCCTTCCGTGCCGGCGCATCGATCATCGACGCGACGGTCCTCGGGCTCGGCGAACGTGCGGGCATCGTGGACCTGGCCACCCTGCTGGCGGTTCTCGCGCACGATTTCCGCGTAGATCGCCAATGGAACCTTGTGCGAATCCCTGAGCTCTACGAGCTCGTCAGCAGGTATGCCCGGGTACCAATCCCGGTGAACCTGCCCGTCACCGGCAAGAACGCCTTTACGCACTGCGCCGGTGTACACACGCAGGCCGCGATGAAGAACCCGCTCCACTACCAAAGCCTCGACCCCGGCGTAGTCGGGCGGCACTCTGAGGTATCCCTTGACCACATGTCCGGGATGGCTGCCCTGATGCACTGTCTGGAACAGATCGGCGAGATGGAGGTGGACGACGATCTGGCCGGCAAGGTGTTGAAGAAGGTCAAGGAGGTGGGCGAGACGGGGCGCACGGTCGATCTCCTCGAGTTGCGCTACATCGTCAAGTACCTCCGCGAGCACCGGGCGGCCGCCTAGCGGGGATGGAGGCTCAATGTTGAAAATAGGATTTCTACACTCAGTGATCCGCAAGGACGAGAAGCTCCTGTTGGATGAGCTGCAATCAAGGCCGGGCATCGAGGTGGTGATGATCGATGACCGCATGCTCACGTTCACGCTCGGGCGGAACGGCTTTGGCGTGGACGTGGTTCTCGAGCGGAGCATCAACCACTCGCGTGCGCTCCACGCGCTTCGTCTCTTCGAAGCCGTCGGGATTCCGTGCGTGAATCAATCCCGGGTCGCCACGGTCTGCGGCGACAAGCTGCTCACCTCCGTCGCCCTTGCCGAGCACGGTGTCCCGCAACCGGAGGTTCGCGTGGCTTTCACCGAAGAGTCGGCACTCCAGGCAATCGAGGAGATGGGATATCCCGTGGTCCTGAAGCCGGCCGTCGGCTCATGGGGCAGGCTGCTGGCCAAAGTGAATGACCGCGACGCGGCCGAGGCGCTGCTCGAGCACAAGACAACCCTCGGCAGCTACCACCACTCCATCTTCTACATCCAGAAGTACATCGAAAAGCGCGGGCGGGACATCCGCGCGTTCGTGGTCGGCGACGAGTGCATCTGTGCGATCTATCGGACCTCACCGCATTGGATCACAAACACGGCGCGTGGGGGAGTCGCGAGCAACTGCCCAGTGACATCTGAGCTGAGTGAGATCGCGTTGCGCGGGGCGCGGGCTGTCGGGGGCGGAATCGTCGCCCTCGATATTTTCGAGACCCAGCAGGGCTACCTCATCAACGAGATCAACTACACGATGGAGTTCAAGAACAGCATCCAGCCTACCGGGGTGGACATCCCGAGAAAGATCGTGGACTACGTGCTCAGAGTAAGTCCAAGGCCCACGGTCCGAAATCGAAAGTCGACGCAGGCTCCCGTGGGTGCCTAGCGGATCATGGATAAGGTGCGGGTTTCGATTGCGGGTGGGTCGGGGTACGGCGGAGGCGAGCTGCTGCGTCTCCTTCTGTTCCATCCTCACGTCGAGGTCCTTCAGGCGACCTCGGAGCGGCACGCGGGGCAGCCTGTGTCGCGGGTGCATCCGAATCTCCGCAAGCAGACCCAGCTCCAGTTTGCGGCGCTAGCTGACCTGCAGCCGTGCGACCTGCTCTTCCTGGCCCTCCCGCACGGTGAGGCTGTGCGGCAGATCGATCACTTCATCTCCCTGGCACAGCGCATCGTGGACCTGAGCGCCGACTTCCGGTTGAAACGGCCCGAGGACTATCGTGAGTGGTACCATGCCGAGCATCCGCGCCCTGAGCTCTTGCACGAGTTCGTGTACGGGATACCCGAAATCCATCGCGATCAAATGCGGACGGCGCGATTTGTCTCGAGCGCCGGGTGCAATGCCACGGCTGCGATTCTGGGGCTTTACCCCCTCTACAAGCACGACCTCGTGAGCGGCCCGGCCATTGTGGAGGTGATGGCCGGATCGAGCGAAGGGGGGAATGCCGCATCCGAATCTTCTCACCATCCCGAGCGCAGCAACTGCCTGCGTTCGTACAAGCCCACGGGCCACCGGCACGCGGCCGAGGTTTTGCAGGAACTGCCTGCGGGCGACGGGAGATCGATCCATTTCTCGGCCACTTCCGTCGACATGGTTCGTGGGATTCTCGCGACGATGCATGTCTTCCTGAAAGATGATCTCGAGGAACGCGAGGTCTGGAAGATCTATCGGCGCGCCTACGCGGATGAACCGTTCGTCAGGATCGTCAAGGAGCGCGACGGCAATTACCGATACCCTGAGCCGAAGCTGCTTGCGGGAACCAACTTCTGCGACATCGGCTTCGAGCGCGAACGCGGGTCGAGGAGGCTGGTCGTGATGAGCGCGATCGACAATCTGATGAAAGGCGCCGCGGGCCAGGCCGTGCAGGCGTTCAACATCATGCACGGCTTCCCTGAGAGGACAGGCCTCGAATTCCCGGGCCTGCATCCGATCTGATATGTGCCGCCTGCTGTTGGTGAAGTCGAAGGCTCCGTTCGAGCCTCAGGAGCATCTTTCGTATTTCGCGGACGTCGCGCGCGGGAGCAAGGTGTATCAAGGGCACGGCTGGGGTTGCGCCTGGATCTCAGACGGGCGCTGGCATCTGTACCGGAGCGTCCGGCCGATCTGGGAGGACGACCTGATCCGTTTCGGTCCCACGCACTTTCTGATCGCCCACGCCCGCAGCGCCTTCAGGGATGAAGGGATCGACGTGACGAACAACATGCCTTTCTCGGACGGCACGCATGTGTTCGTGTTCAACGGGGAGCTGCGCGGTGTGAGGATCCGGGAGGAGGGGCGGATCGGAGCGGAAAAGATCTTCAATTTCATCAGGCGGTTCGACCGCGGCGACATGGGGGCTGCCATTCTGCGAGGTGTCGGCGCGATCGAGGCACGCAGCGCCTCGGTCAGAGCCATGAACTTCATCGTGGCCGACAGCGACAGGGCGTACGTCAGCTCGCGGTTCACCGACGACCCCGAGTATTTCACGCTCCGAATGAACCGCAACGGAAGGCGGGTCATTGTCTGTTCGGAGGAGTATCCGGCTTCGGCGCCGTGGACTCCGGTCAGAAACGGCTCGATCGAGGTGGTCCGATGATCGTAACTACTCAGGTGGCCTAGAAACTGAAGTGGGATTCACCGCAGAGGCGCTGAAGAGGGCAGAATTGGCGGATGGACCGTTGGCTTTGGCTGCTCAATTTGAATGTGCCGGTTCTCAAGGACGGAATCAAGAAAGACATCTCCGCGTCCTCTGCGTCTCTGCGGTGAGAGGAAGGGCCCTCATTGCGCAAGAGCTGAGTAGTTACCAATGATCCTGATCAAGATCGGCGGGGGCGCCGGCATCAACCTGAAGGGGATCGCCGCCGATCTCGGTCAGCTTCGCGCGCCCTTCATCATCATCCATGGCGCCAATGCTGCGCGCGACGATCTTGCGGAAAGGCTGGGGTTGAGCAAGAGGGTCGTCACGTCGGTCTCAGGCTACTCCAGCGTCTTCTCCGATCCCGATGCGATCGACCTGCTGATGATGGCGTACGCGGGACTCCGCAACAAGCGCATCGTCGAGCTCTGTCAACAGCACGGCATCAACGCCGTGGGCCTCACCGGCCTCGATGGCCGCCTCATCCAGGGACGAAGGAACCGCGGTGTCCGGGTGCGCGAAGAGGGGCGGACGAAAATCGTGCGAGATCTGTCGGGCAAGCCCGAACGGATCAACGTCAGTCTGCTGCAGACTCTGATGGACGCCGGTTACGCGCCTGTCCTGACCGTCCCGATCATCGATGAGACAGCTTCGGCGATCAACTCGGAGAACGACGACATCACCGCCCTTGTGGCGCGCGAGACGGGAGCCGACCTCGTGCTGCAGCTCATCGAGGCGCCGGGGTTCATGAGAGACGTCAGGGACCCGTCGTCCCTGATTCCGCATCTCAGCCCTGAGGACATCTCGGACTGGGAGATGCGCGCTGAGGGACGGATCAAACGGAAGCTGCACGCGCTGAGGAAGCTTCTGGAGTCCGGTGCGCGGTCGGTTGTCATCGCCGATGGGCGGCGAGAACGGCCGGTGCTTGATGCGTTGGACGGCCTGGGGACTCGCGTGGGAGATGATCACTCGCGAGACTTGCGGGGGATCCTTCGTCAGCCGCCGGTGGCGGCCACCACGGGTTGATGTTTCCCGCGGGAAAGGTATCTCCCTACGAAGAAGAATCAGCCACAAAATGCACAGAAGTCACAGAGACGGGTCAGGCTCAAAGGCGGTTTGCCGCACAGTGTCGCAAATGCTCAGATTCTCTGGGTCGTTTTTTCCTTTTGGGCCTTTTGTGCTTTTTGTGGCTAGTCGTCTCGGGGGACCGGCCCGCGGGGTGGCGGGAATTCTGGAAGGAAGGAAGTGGAAAACAGCATGATCTCTGAAGTCGGGTTGGCCGAGCGGAGTTGTCAGGTGGACACGTATCTGAACCGGCGGCTGGAGCTCGTGCGCGGCGAAGGCGTGTATCTCTACACGGCTGCGGGCGAACGGTATCTCGACATGATGAGCAACTACGGGGTGAACATCCTCGGTTACGGCCACCCTGCGGTGACTCGCGCGCTCACGGCACAGATCTCCCATCTGCCCGCGCTCCATTGCAGCTTCAACAACGATGTGCGTGCCGCTGCGAGCAGGGCACTGATCGATCGGCTCGGGGGCAGCTACCGCAGGCTCTACTGGTCCAACTCAGGGGCCGAAGCCATTGAGGCGGCGCTCAAGTTCGCCGTCCTCGCAACCGGGCGGAAGCGGTTCATCGCCTGTCGCGACGGGTATCACGGCAAGACTCTCGGCGCGCTCTCCGCGACCCACGGAAGCAAGTACCGAGCCGCGTTCGAGCCGCTTCTTTGGGAGTTCTGTCACATCGATTTCGGATCTGCGGAAGCGCTCGAATCCGCGATCGACGATGAGACAGCCGCATTTCTCGTCGAGCCGATTCAGGGCGAGAGCGGCGTTCTCATACCCGACGCCACCTACCTGCGCGCAGTGCGGGAGATCTGCGACCGCACGGGAGTCCTGCTGATTCTGGACGAGATACAAACGGGAGCCGGCAGAACCGGCACGTTCCTGGCTTCGCGGCATTCCGGCGTCGATGGAGACATCGTGTGTCTGGGAAAAGGGATCGCAGGCGGAGTGCCCATCGGAATCACGGCGACGACGGCGGAGGTGGCCGATCGGATCGGCAGGTCCGCACACACCTCGACATTCGGCGGCAACCCGCTTGCCTGCGCCGGCGTCCTCGCCGTTCTCGGCGTGCTGGACGACTCCTTCCTAGCGGAAGTCGCGGCGAAAGGCCGCGTATTCATGGAGCGCCTGAGCGAGCTCGACTCTCCTCTGGTCAAGGCTGTCCGCGGATCAGGACTGATGATCGGAGTCGAGGTCTTCTCCAAGCGCAACGAGATCCTGCAGAGTCTCCAGAGGGCTCGAATCCTGACGATCCCAGCCGGCGAGAACGTCGTCCGGTTCCTGCCGCCGTATGTCATTGACGAGGCACACCTCGAATCGGTAGTCGAGACACTGAACCGAACTTCTCCCTGGCGCCGCTGAGTGCCTCGGTTCGCAAATTCGGCAACGCATCCTGAGAGCGGGGTGGAGCACGGATCGCATTTCGGGCCGATAGCCGCAGGCCTTAGCCTGCGGTCCCGGCCGAACGCGGGCTAAAGCCCGCGGCTACCAGTTGAGAATGGAAAAAGGCCGGTTCCAACAATCATCCGCAGCCGTATTTGTGCGGTGGGGGTACGAAGCTGCGACCTATTTGGCTGCCGCTTTGCCGTTGTGGAGCTCGTCGAGTCCGAGAGCGAAAAAGAGGCCTGGGCGTATCACATCTCATCCGGCCAGTCGCCGCCCCCTTCGATCGGCCCCTGCGGCCCCACCTCCACCCATTCCTGCCACCGCCGTGCGCTTTCCTCCGGGGACAGCACGAGATCAGGATTCTCGATCGGCTCCACGGTAACCCGAACACGTCTCCCATCCAGCGGCGGAATGGGACTGTCAAGCACGGTACTATCCCCGTGCACGACACCCGTGATCGGCCTCGACTTCCTGAATCTCCCGTAGCATCGAGGTAGCATGGAGTCAGTCCAGCGCCTGACCACGGTGATGTCAAGCAGCTTGTGTAGAAGCCGAAGGGCGCGCTGGTTCCCCGTCGTGGGGGTTTCCTGGTAAAGTGTCGGCGTCACAACGCAGGGAGGATGCCGTGGATTTCAGGCGAGGAACCCTCGGTCGAACCGGGCTCTCCGTGTGCCGCTTGGGGGTATCGGGCGGGTATGGCGCACCCGCTGAAGCGTTTGAGATGGCATTCGAGCGCGGGGTGAACTACTTCTATCACGGGTCGCGCCGCGCTTCAGGGATGAATCAGGCCATCAGGAACATCGTGGCCAGCGGACGGCGAGATGACCTGATCGTTGTCGCCCAGAACTACTGGCGAGCATTTGAATGGCCGTTCAGACGGAGCTTTGATGCCTTCCTCAGAAAGACGGTGCTCGAGTACGTGGATGTGCTTCTGCTCGGCTGGCACAACAGCCAGCCTGCCGAGAGGTTTCTGGACATTTGCCGCGATCTCAAGACCAAGGGCTTGCTCCGATTCCTGGCCATCTCAGGCCACAGGCGCCCGGCCTTCCCGGAGTTTGCCCGGTCGGGAATCTACGATGTGTTTCACATCCGCTACAATGCCGTGCACACCGGTGCTGAGAAAGAGGTCTTCCCTCTTCTGCCTTCTGATTCACGCCCGGGAATCGTCATCTACACTGCCACATCTTGGGGACAGCTTCTCAAGCCGGGCAGTGTCCCCGCCGGTGACCGGCTCCCGCGGGCTTCCGACGCCTATCGCTTCGTCATGACGAACCCGGCCGTAGACGTCTGCATGACCGGCCCGAAGAACCTCGAACAGATGAAAGGGGCGTTGGAGAGCCTTGAGCGCGGCCCGATGTCCGAAGATGAACTGGCCTGGATGCGCCGCGTCGGTGCGCACATCCACGCCCGATAGCACGAGGCTGGGTCAGGCTGCAGGCAGCGGAGGAGGCGGTGCCGGCGGAGGCGGCAGATCCTTCCTGGGCTCGCGCGAGCGCCAGTACCCGCCTTCTGTGAAGCACGCCCAGCCCCACTTCAGCCAATTGATCAGCGACAGGGCGATCCAGAGGGCCCAAGCGAGCATGACGCCACGGTACACCATCAGCGGCACTGACACGACCCACGCTATCGGAAGCTTCTCCGGCGACCGGTCCTGATACCACCGCAGCTCACTCGCGCTCGAGCCGTTCCCGTCGATCTGCATATCGGGAAGCCCGAGGAGCCCCTGTGTGATCGAGCCGACCAGACAGGCGAGTGCGACGATCGTGAGCAGCGCCAGCCCGATCTGGCCGAAGTTGAAAGCGAGCTGCCCGGCATCAGGCCGATGCTTTCTCCATCCAAGCGCCAAAAGCCAGACCACGATGATCGCGGCCACGACGATCGAGGCCTGGGTAAGCCCGAGCGAGAGCAGGAACCAGTGGAGGGTACGGAGCGGGGTGAGGTGCAAACGGCCCAGACCGACGCATACCAAGAGGAGCACCACGAGGACGCTCCAGAAGAGCACCGCCGGACCAAGCGGTGGGCCGTTGAGGAGCAGCGTCCAGCGATCCGCCGGCATCGAGAGGACGATGTCTGAATTGACGCTGGTGAGCCCCAGATCGATTTCCGGTGTCCGCGTGCGAAGGGTCATTCCCCCGGGCTGCCTCCAGGTGAGCTGTGCGACGTGCTGGCCCGGCGAAACCGGGATTGTCACGCGGCGCCCCTCCTGCCGTATCGGCTGCGTCGTCGAGTCGATCGACACCGATTGAAGCTCGGCTTCTTCGGGAAGCGTCATCGCGTGCACCCCTCCCCGGCTGCTGCGCAGACGGATCTCGAGTGTGGCGTCGGTGGCGCGCAGGCCGGGAGTCACTATGATCTGGTTGTGATCGATCGTCAACGTCTGGCCCGCCACGCCGCCGGGACGGCTGATGCCGATCGTGATCGATTCGCCTGGCCACGGGCGCCATTCACGCACGCGCATCTCCGCGGAATCCGCCGCGTGGATCGCAGGAATGCCCGCCGGCTCGGCGTGCCAGATCGGGTTCACGTTCAGCCGCCACACTTCGACCCAGGAAACGGCGGGTGGAGCGGTCAGCGTAATCTCCGGCGTATTCTGCAAGACGGATGTCCACTGGACCGCTTCGAGCTGTGGGCTCAAGGTGACCGTCGCCTTGCCGTCCGTGACGCGCACGTCGGCGCTGGTCACCGACTCACCCGCGATCAGCGGCACATCCAGAACGATCGCGCTCCCGAGCGGCGTCAGTCTCATGACCCGCGTCTGGACCTGCCATGCGAGCCCGAGCAGGAGCTCCCGTTCGACGCGGACGAATGGAGGCAGCGCCTCCTGCTCAAGCATCTCGGATCTCCCGCCCGCGCCTCGCACACGCGTCAACTGCAGCGTATCCTCCGCAAGGCCGTCTTCATGGAGACCGTCGAGGATCCAGCCGGACACGTCCGCCTCGACGCGGTGAGGTTTGAGCGGAAGTGGGATCATGACGGTCTCACGATCAGGGAGCGAGCCTTCGAGGATGATCTGGTGAGTACCGGCCGACACCGGGATCCACAGGATACCATCTGAGGTACGCAGGAGCCCGCGCGCTGGGCGCTCGTCGATCAGCACGCGTGCAGGGGACCATTGCTGCGCTCCTCCCGGCAGCGGCACGCCCGTCTCGGTCGCGGCGTCGATATCGATCCGGGCGCGTAAGGTGGAGGGTGTGACCTCGATCTTCATCCTCGGGCTCTGCGCGCAGTTCGGAAGGCAGTCGGGCTTCGCCAGAAGCCGCTTCTGCAGCTCCTGCAGCATCTCCGGTGACGGGTTGTCCGCGCGCGCGGAGGAGCAGAGGACCAGGATGAGCAGTGCGGCGCCGATCGCCGATCCGGGTCCTCTGAAGCGCTTCAGAATCCTCTCCGCGTGGGGACCGACCGAGATTCCGAACACGCAGAGAACGAGCAGGCAGATGAGCACGATTCTCAGAGCGGAGAGCAGGAAGCTCATCGCAGGCGAAAGGAGGAACAGGTGCATCTTCTGCGAGGCTCCTACCGGCCCACGCCACGTCATCTCCACGTCGCTCCAGCTCCAGCTCGGCAGTCCCGGACCAGTCGAGACGCGCGCGTTCGGGTCCGGGGCGTTCATCTGAGAGATCACGGCGGATTTCCGGGAAGGCGCGTACCCAAGCTCGACGGGTACCCGCGCCTTCGCCTCTTGTTGAACCTCCTCTTCGGGCGACGGAGCTGTCTCAAGCATCGGGGCGTTCACTGTCTGTGGTGGCGGCGCAGCCGCGTACCGTCCGGTTCCGAAGATGTCGAAGCCGACGCCGGTCCAGGGGGCTTCGAGCTGCGGATAGAGTGCCTGGCGCGCCTGCAGGATCAGGAACGGAATCGCGATCAGGACGAGGATGCTCCGCACGACCAGTCTGTAGACACGGACGGTGCGCAGGAAGACGCCCTCAGGCAGGACGCGCGAGAGTGCTTCGCCGGCTAGAACAAACAGCCAGATCCAGCGTGGCGCGAAGGGCTCGTGCCATGTCAGGGCAGCGGTCGCGAGAGCGAGGGCGCCCCATGTCGGGTCGAAAAGCTTCCCGATCGAAAGGCCGATGATCAGCACGAGGAAGAAATCGAGGAGGCTCCAGGCGGTGATCCAGGAGGGTGAGGCCCGATCGACGCCGGTGGCATGAATCAGTCGCCAGCCCGGTGGAAGATGAAGGCGGCCTGACACGCTTTCGAAGTCGTGGTTCCATCCCACTGCCGGGATGCTCCGTACACCGCTCTCAATCCGGCTGTCCGCATCCATTGATAACTGTCCCTGTCGCACCTCGATGCCGGCCTCACCGCCTTTCGTCAGCTCGGTGATGAACTGGTCCTGTCCCGCGACGCCAGCTCGACCGAGCTTCGTGCCGGGTGCCATCTCCAGCCGCCAGCTCCGACTGAGTGTCCCCGAAATCATGTCCCTCACGGTGAACCCGCCGCCGTCGAAATCGAGCCAGAGAGTACGGTTGAGGCTGAGGCGATCCGGAGCCGGGTCGGCGTCGCCGCGGCGCCGTTCGACCAGTTGCATCGCGTCGTTCGGGCGCATCAAGTACGCGGGGAGAGACTGCCAGTCACCTGGGAGCTGCGTCTGCTGCGGGTCGATGCTACTGACACCTTCGACCGCCACGATCCGAAGATCGTTTCGCGCGTCAAAGACCCAGACTTCGTCCGAGTCCCATTGCCCGCGCGGGGACGGCGCGGTCAGGGTGGTTGCGGGGCCGTCATGCCGCGCGACGAGCTCGATATTCCACGTCCCGGGCCTGACCTGCACACGCAGGCCGCCATCGGGCTCGATGCGACACGGCAGCGGCCCCGTGATGGACATCGGGACAAAATGCGACGGGAGTGCGGGCCCGAGGACCTCCTCGCGGTTCTTGCCGGAAACTTTCAGCTCGATCCGGGTGATGAGCTGCAGCGGAATCTCGTCGATCACTCGTCGGTGGACAGCCACGTCCAGCCGGACGACTCCTTCTTCGGCGGCACGTGCCCTCTGCAGCCAGAGCCGCCCCTGCTCATCGCGATTCGGGAAATCCACGTGCTTGCCCCTCACGCTCAGCGACAGCAGACCCGTCTCGGGCGGAACCTGCAGCAGCTCCGGCGGGCTGTCCCACTCGAAAGCCCCGGAGATCGTATGGGAGCCGACAGACAATCTCACGCCGGGCCCGCCACCAGCCATGATCACCGCGGCCGGCGCCCCGTCGACGCGAACACCCTGCGGCCAGCACCGTTTGGCATCACCCGCCAGGGGGACCCACGTCTCCGCGAAGACCTTCCACTCCTGGGTGAACTCAGCACCCTTATCCTCGAGCTGCAACGACAGACTCCCGGGCCAGGCACATCGCGCCTGATCGGTTGCACCGAGCAGATACGGGCACAGCTCGCCCTCATGCCCGGACAAGACCCAGCTCACCCAGGGGGCGAGCGGTTCCGGCACCTTCTCCCGTGGAAGCGGATCGGCGTACGAGGCGGCGCCCCACAGAAACATTCCAGCGAGGGCGAGATGAAGAGAGACGCACATCTTTCTCACGGATGACCTCCCGGTGTCTCGACAGCGGGGGTAGCGTATCACAGCGCAGCGGAACTTTGCGCTCCTCGAGGCCGTATACGATCAAGGATGTGACGGCCGCTTCGTCCAGATCATCTCGCACGCCTCGTCCAACTGAGAGGGGGAATCAGATGCAATCGATGCACGTGACGTCTGCGGTATCGACTACGAGGGATGACGGCTGGGTTGCGCGGCATCCCGTTTTCGCCTTCATTCTCATCTGCTACGGTTTCTCGTGGGGGCTCTGGAGCCTGATGATACTTTCATCGCAGGGTATGCTGCCTTTCAGGTTTCCGACGAATCCACTCGGGTCGTTCGGACCAGCGGTCGCGGCTATTGGCCTGACGGCTGTTCTGCATGGGAGGGAAGGACTGCGCCGGCTTCGGCAGCGGTTATTTCAGTGGAGGGAGAGCGGGGCTCAGTATCTATTCACCATTCTCAGCACCGCTGCCATGTACGCCGTCGCGATCTCGCTGGCGGCTCTGACTGGATCTCTGCCTCAGCCTGTCTTCCAAAACCTGGACCGGTGGCATCTGGTGTTCCCTCTGGCTCTGTATGTCCTCATCCTCGGGGGTCCGTTGGGAGAAGAGATCGGATGGCGCGGGTATCTCCTGCCCGCTCTCCAGCGAAGAACAAACCCACTGGCGGCGGCTCTCCTCGTCGGTCTCGCTTGGTCCGTCTGGCACCTTCCGGATTTCTGGCTCGAAGGCGCCGCGCAGAAGGGGTCGTCCATCCTCTTGTTTGCCGTCACGACAATCGCACTGTCGGTCGTCTTCACCTGGGTCTTCAACAAAACCCACGGCAGCCTACTCGTGGCGGTTCTCTACCATTTCTTCGTCAACATGACGAGCTTCTGCCTGGCTTTGACCGTGCCCACGCTCATCGATTCGACCGCCGTCGGTCTTCTGTTCGTCGGCGCGACCTGCGGAACAGCCATCATCGTGGCGGCTTCCACTCGTGGCAGGTTGGGCCGCGGCGAGATTGCGTGCTCGTCCGCGGTCTAGTATGCTCGCTGCTTCGGGTGGCATGGACGGCCGCCACTGTATACGAGGAGGACTCACGTGTGGAATATCGTTCGCGCCGCGGCTCTGGCTGCGATCTTCATTGTCCCGGCTCGCGCGCAGGTCCAGCCGGCGATCAACCGCGTCTACCCGGCACTCGTCCGGATCCACGTCGTCATGGTCGACTACGCACGGGGGCGCGAGCAGAAGTTCGAAGCGAGCGGGAGCGGGGCGATCATCACGCCTGAGGGTCACGTCATCACGAATCACCATGTGGCCGGGAAGGCGACGCGGATCACGGTCACGCTATCGACGAAGGAGGAGGTCGAAGCGAGCCTGATTGGCAGCGACGCCCTTGCCGACATCGCCATCATCAAGCTCGACCTCGGCGCCAGGAAGGACCCGTCACAGCCGATCCCTGTCGCGGTCTTCGGCGACTCAGACGCGCTCCGTGTCGGCGACCCCGTTCTCGCGATGGGAAGCCCACTGGCGCTCTCGCAGTCGGTCACCATGGGCATCGTGAGCAACCTCGACATGATGATCCCGCGCGCGATGTCCTCGGGCGGAGGGTTCAAGCTCGACGGTGAGGACGTGGGGAGCCTCGTGAAGTGGATCGGGCACGACGCGCAGATCTTCCCGGGTAACTCCGGTGGGCCCCTGGTCAACCTGAAAGGTGAGATCGTCGGCATCAACGACATCGGGTTCGGTCTCGGGGGCGCCATTCCCGGGAACCTGGCAAAGCAGGTCGCCGCCGAGATCAGGGGGCGGGGCGAGGTGCGCCGGAGTTGGACGGGGCTCGAGCTGCAGCCTCTCCTCAAGGGCAACGGAGATCAGGGCGTCCTCGTATCGGGCGTGATCGATGGATCACCTGCGGCGCGTGCCGGTATCCAGGCAGGCGACATCATGCTCTCGTATGACCGCCAGCCGCTCGCCGTGCGCTTCTACGAACAGATCCCGCCCGTGAACCGAATGCTCCTGCAGACACCGATCGGAAAGCAGATCGAGGTCGTGATCAGGCGCGACAGGGCCGGTGCGGTGGTAGGAGAGCGCAAGATCGTCGAGCTGACGACCGAGCTCCGGCCGAAGGTACAGGGCCGCGAGATCGAGCTGCGGAGCTGGGGGCTCACGGGCTGTGAGCTGACGCCGCTTGTCGCCAGGGAGCTCCAGCGCACGGGGGCGACGGGGGCGCTCGTCACGAGCGTTCGGCCGGGAGGTCCTGCCGCAGAGGCGAAGCCGCCGATCGCCGAAGATGATGTGGTGGTCGAGGTCCGAGGGCAGAAGGTGGAGAGCCTCGACGCGCTCGTTGCGTTGACGGACGCGATCGCGAAGGGGATGGCAAAGCCTGTTCCGGCGCTGGTCGCATTTGAGCGCGGGGATGAGCGGTTCGTCACTGTTGTGAAGCTCGGGCCGGCCCCGCCCGAGGAGCGATCGATGGAGGCCCAGAAGGCCTGGTTCCCAGCGGGGACGCAGGTGCTGACCGCGCCGTTGGCTGAGGCGCTCGGGCTCAGCGGCAAGGCCGGCGTGCGAGTGACGCAGGTTTATCCCGGAACTGCGGTGGAGGCGGCCGGGATCCAGGTGGGCGATATCGTTCTCGCGATCGACGGGGAACCGATCCCGGCCACGCAGCCCGAGGATGTCCAGGTCCTCCCGGCAATGGTCCGCCAAAGAAAGATAGGATCGAAAGCGGAGCTGACTATCGTTCGCGCCGGGAAGGAGCTGGAGGTGGAGATCGAGCTTCCTGCGAGGCCACCCGAGGGGAAGGAGTTGCCTGATTACAAGAACGAGCCCTTCGAGTTCACGGTCCGTGAGATTGCGTTCAAGGACCGCGTTGAGAACCAATGGCCGGCTGAGGTCGAAGGAGCCTTGGTTTCGTCGGTCGAGACGGGAGGGTGGGCTGCGCTCGCGAACTTGAAGGTCGGCGACCTGATCCTGGCGGTCGACTCGATGCCGATCCCGGATGTGAAGTCATTGACAGCGGCCATGGAGGATGTGGCCAAGCGGCGACCGGCGTGGCTGATCTTCCAGGTTCGACGCGGTATTCACACGATGTTCGTCGAGCTCGAGCCCACCTGGCGCGTCGAGCCATAGAGGAGGCGGGAATGGTCCGTACAGATCGTTGGGCATTCGGGCTGGCCGCGGTGTTTCTGTTGGCAGGTGCAGCGGCTGCGCAGCCTCAGGAGCTCAAGGCGAAGGCTCGCGAGGTCCTGGAGAGATACCAGGACGCGGTCGTCAACGTGAAGATCGCGTTAAAGCTGAAGAGCATGAGGAATGGACAGCAGATGCAGTCCCAGGACCAGCAGCTCGAGGTCGCGGGGACGATCATCGACCCGTCGGGGTTGCTCGTCGTGGCGGAATCCGAGACCGATCCAGGCGGGATGATGAAGGCGATGAGCGGCGGGCGGATGCAGGGATTGGACATCGAGAGCGAGGTCGGCGAGGTGAAGATCATCCTGAAGGATGGAAAGGAGATCGCCGGCCGCCTCGTCATGCGCGACAAAGACCTCGACCTCGCCTTCATCGCACCCATGGAGAAGGGTCTCACTTTCACTCACGTCGCGCTCGAGAAGGGGAAGGGACCTGAGCTGTTCGATGATATCCTGCTTCTCGGGAGGCTCGGCCGCAACCTCGACCGCGCCCCCTCGGTCACGGCCGACAAAATTCGCGCGATTGTGAAGAAACCGAGGACCTTCTACGTCTGCGCTGACACACTCGCGGCGCTGACCGGCGGGTTCGGGTGCCCGGCATTCGATGCCCAGGGGAAGCCGATCGGGCTCCTCGTCATGCGTCGCGGCCCCGCGATCTCGGCGAGCGGCGGCTTGAGCTCGGCCTTCTCCAGCATGACGCCAGTCGTGCTGCCGTGCGAGGACATCGCCGAGGTGGCGCGACAGGCGCTGGCCGAGGCAGCGAAGGCGCCCGAGAAGAAGGCCGACGAAGCGCCGTAGTGCCGTTTCGCGGGGAATTATTCGCGGTGGTCACGAATCCATCTGGCCAGGCCTGCTTCCATGGCTTCGCCCTTGGCGAGGCGCAGGAACATGAGGTACTTCTCTTCCTGGGAGGCAGCGATGTCCCATCCGTTCAGTTTGAGAAACGTCCGGCATACCGTGAAGGCCGTCCGCTTGTTGCCGTCAACAAAGGGATGGTTCGAAACGATGCCATACGCATACGCGGCGGCAAGCGCTGCGATGTCGGGCTTGGGATCACCATAGGCGAGACGGTTCTTGGGTCGGGCCAAGGCAGATTCGAAGGCAGCCCGATCCCGGACGCCTTCGGTTCCGCCGTGCTCTACGAGCTGACGCTCGTGAATCGCAATGACCACGTTTTCCCGGATCCAGATCGGTTTCCTCATTTCGCGAGCCGGCGCAGGACATCGCGGTCTTCGCGCATGACTCTCTCGGCAATATCCATCTGTTGCTCGAAGACAGGGTCATAGGGCGTCAGCTCCACCCCCTCCGACGTTTCGAGCGCGAAGAGCGTGTCTCCCTTGTCGATCCGCAGGCGCCGCAGCATCTCTTTGGGCAACACGACCCCGAGTGAATTGCCCACTCTGGTTACCTTCAGTTTTGTCATCCTCGCCTCCGAGCAGATTATAACATGGGTTATAACCTCTGGCGTGTCTCTCGCCTGATCCCCATGCTGCGCGTCATCGGCTCGATATCCGACCATACGCGCCACTCCGTTACGTGGCCGTCGCGCGTCCTCGCCCTCCACGCGGCCGGAATCCGCCATGTTTTCGGCGCGTCGCTTTCGCTGGTACCACTGTACGTTCCGCTGGCCCATCCGAAAACTGCAACGACGCCATCGTCGACCATCTCTTCTTCGATGTCGACTCGATAGTCCGGGAAGCATGCGAAATACTGCTCCCAGCCCCCGCGCATCTCTTCTCGGCCGCAGTGACACGCTCCCGTAGCGTCGATAAACCGGTGATCCTCGCTCATGAGATCCGCGAGCGCACTCGCGTCATGCGCGTTGATGTGGTCGATGAACTGATGGACGAGCTCCCGTGGATCCTGGCGATTCACCATCTCGATGTCCTTCCGACCCGCGCGTTGATCCGCCCCCTACCGCCTGATCCACAGTTTCTCGTAGATCACATGTGGTCCCGGGAAGCTCAGCTCGAAGTCCATCACTTCCGGGCGCGCGAAGCGGCAGATCTGCTCGTGGAAGAGCGGCAGCAGAAGCGCCCGGTCGGCGATGATCTGTTCGACCCGCCCGTAGATGCGGTGACGAGCTTCGGCATCGGGTTCGGCGCGGGCCTGCTCACTCAGCTCATCCACCTCCCGCAGCCCGCAGCGATGACCCTGGTAGCCCTGCTGTGTGTGCAGGAGTCCGTGAACGAATGAATCCGCGTCAGCGTAGTCGGCCATCCAGCGGATCAGCACGAAGTCCGCGGCTGTGTCCCGGCCTCCCGGCGTTTCGGGATGCTGTTCAAGGATCTTGATGCTGAAACCTGCCGCGCGCAGCGCATCGAACAGGTCTGCGGCCAGCCCTGCATACGGACCCTCATACAGGGAGTGGATCATTCCGACGAGCGCGATGGCGCTGGTATCGGGGCGTATCGACGCAGCTCGCGTCGAGGAGCCGAGGGGGGGTTCGTGGCCGAGCAGCCCCGGCGGGATCAGGCTGCGTGCTGGGGTGGCGAGGCGGCCGAGAGCTCGTCTGACGATGAGCGGCACATCCACGGCCTCGAGGAAACGGTGCCGCAACGGCTCTTCCGCCAGCGGGCCGTCGTGAATGTTGAATGCGACAAGGTGTGTCGAGAGGCTTGGAGATTCGCGGAAACATCGCGCGTACTCGATGTCGCGCCGCAGCGCATTGACATCTGCAGGCGCCAGGTTCCACGCAAGAGAATACCGCCCGGCACGGAAACCTTCGAGGATCTCACTGGGCGGGACGCGGTATGCGAAGCTGAGTCCGTCGCATTTCGGCAGTCCCGGCCGCCAGTAGTCCGGATTCGCTTCCAGCACAAGCCGCCGACCCGGCTCGTGACGAACGACCCGGAACGGGCCCGTCCCGACGCAGCCTTCGCGCCAGCTCGATCCAGGATGTTCCATCCCCGCTGGGGTCATGGCAGGGTAGTGTGTGACCAAGGCCGGAAAAAACGTCATTGGCTCGCGAAGCCGAACCGTGAATTCCCGTTCTGAGAGGATCTGGAGTCCGGTCAACTCGCGACCGTCACCATTCAGCAACGCGTCAGCGCCGATGATGGGGGAGAGGAGCCAGCGCGCGTCGCTGTGAGGATCCAGTAGCATCCGTTCAAACGAATGCCGCACGTCACGAGAGGTCAGGCGGCGGCCATCGTGGAAGCGTACTCCTTCGCGCAGCCTGAAGTGGAAGACCCGTCCATCACCCTCCATCTGAATCTCGTCGGCGAGCCATGGAATGACCCGCGCCCCTTCACCCTCCTGTGTCAGGGTCTCAAAAACCGTCTGGCACGCCTCGTACTCCTCCAGCGTCCGCACTCGCGCGGGATCCAATGTGAGGATCTCGCCGGTGAGAGGCACGGTGATAATCCCGCCGCCTGCCGATCGGTCTGATGTCCATATTGCGCTCTCGACCTTCCCGATCTCCGCATAGTTGACATACGGCGGTGTGCTGCGCATGGCGAGGCCGCGGATCCGCGCGCTCGCGACCCGGCAGTCGATCTCGTGGAAGAGAGGCAGAATCACGTCGTCGTCCAGAAGGACGTTCTCGATCTTGCGGTACAGCTTCTCGCGTTCTCCGAGCCATGTTTCCGCGCGTGCCCTCTCGATCAGCTCATCCAGCGCGGGGAACGAATAGTACCGCCCGTAGCGGCCGAAGGTCGAGTGAAAGAGCTGATAGCAGAAGTTGTCTGGATCGTCGTAATCGGCAACGTGGCGCCCCAGCAGCAGGTCGATCCCTTCGTTGGCGGTTTCGCGGGCGATGAAATCGTCGATGTCGGTGGTAGCGACCTCCACGTGGACGCCGATCTCGGCCCAGACGCGAAAGAGCTCGTCTGTGACGGCCGCGTAGCGATCCCGCAGGATCGGGTGAACAGCGGCACGGAGGCGGAAAGGCGTGCGAGATCTTCCGAGCAGCTCCGCGGCTTCATCGACGCTCATCGAGTGGTGTCTGCGGACGGGGTCGTGCCCGAGGAAGCCGGGTGGAAGCAGTCCCTCGGCCGGCTCGGCGAACCTCCCCATCGTCGCCCGCACCAGATCATGCGTGCGCACGACATGACGGAGTGCCCGGCGGACGTCGGGTGAACGCACCGCCGGACTGTTTGTGTTGAAAACCACGAGGTAGATGTTCTTCTTCAGGGTATCGACGACTGTGGCGCCTGCGGCGGCGTGACTGTCGCGCAGAGTCTCCTCCATGTCTGCCGGGCGCACGTCGCGTGCAAGATCGATCTCTCCGCTGCGCAGCCCCCGCGCGATATCGCCTGAGCTCAATCCGGAACGGAAGACGACGGCATCGAGCAAGGCATCCTTTCCGCGCCAATATCCCGTCTGCCGTTCAATCATGATGCGCTCTGGCTGCGCCGACTGCAGCCGGAAGGGCCCCGTCGCCATCGCTCCGCTGCTGTGCGATGTGACCGCGTCGGCTCGCGCGATGCCGGTACGCACGTGGGTCAGGAGCGCGGGAAAAATCGGGAGCGGTTCGACGAGGCTTACTTCCAGTGTGGCCTCGTCGCGCACGATCAACCCGGCGACCTCCGGCGCGGAGCCATCGAGGAACACGTCCATGCCTGAGATGGCTGCGTGGGCGGGCGCGAGCCCATGGCGTGATCGCCGGGCGGAGGCTTCGATGGACGCCTTCACGCAGGCCGCGGTGACCGGGGAACCATCATGCCAACGAGCACCGGGGCGCAGATGGAACACGAACGAGCTGCCTGAGCCGATGGGTTCCCACCGGTCGGCCAGCAGGGGGAGCAGATTGCCACGTGCGTCGGATTGCACGAGCGTTTCGAACACGTTGGAGAGGATTTCGGCCTCCTCATCCAGGCGGATATCGGCCGGATGAGTGGCCTGCGCGGCCACGGTCATGGCCACAACCAACCTCCCTCCGGCGTGCGCGTGCTCGCTCGTCTCCTCCCTCGCGCGAGGCCGATGCTCCTCGGCTTCCTCCATGAACGCATGCGCCCTGGCGTACTCGCCTCGCAGCATGGCGACGGTGGAGCCGAGTGACAGCAGCCGCACCAGAATCGGGGCGTTACCGAGCGCTCGAGCGACCGCGAGCCCGCGCTCGACCCATTTGCGCGCCTCGTCGATCCTGCGTCCATCCCAGGCTGTCTCTGCTGCCGTGACCAGTGCGTTGGCGAGCGAGCGAGTGTCGGGTCCCTTCTCCAGGAAGTCAATCACCGAGGCGGACGCGCGGAGAGACCCGTCGAAGTCTCCTTCCAACCGAAGGGCGGCGGCCAGGATCACCCGGGCGTCGGCCCCGATCTGCTCGTGTCCCGGCTCCCCTTCATCGAGGAATTCCAGGACGGTGCGGACCGCGCGCACGGCATTCTCCGAGCCGAATGCAGCCATATGCTTCCTGGCTTGCTTCATGCCATATTCGATGACCTTCTCGGGCACGTCACCCTGAGCATAGTGGTGGACGAGCAGCGGATAGAAACGCTCGAGGCGGCGCGCGTTTTTCCGCTCGATCTCCTCCGCGTACTTTCGATGAAGCCAGCGCCGTTTCCTGCGGGACATGCCCGCGTAGAGGACGTCGCGCACGACACCGCTCGAATACATCATGCGGTCGCCACGCGATCCCGCCTCCTCCTGGATGAAGCCCGCCTTCGTCAGATTCTCGATAGCATTTTCGAGCTGCGGTTCATTTGTTCCGGAGAGTGCCAGAAGATCTTCGAATTCGAAAGTCTTTCCGATCACGGAGGCGATTGCCAGGGTCTCGCGCAGATCCTCCGGCAGGCGCTCAACGCGTTTCTCCACCGTCTGCAGGATCGTCGGCGGCAGCACGGGAATCGCACTGTCCGAGAGCAATCTCCATGTGCCCGATTCTCCCTTGACGATTCCACCGGCATCGGAGAGCGTGCGGACAAGCTCGATGGTGAAGTACGGGTTCCCTTCCGACGCCTCGTAGATCCGGTCGACGAGGGAGGGTTCGACGTTCGATCCCCCGAGCATCGCCTCGATGAAGGCACGGTGCTCGACGTGTGAGAAAGGCTCGACGCGGACGAGCGTGAAACGCCTGTCCCCGTGAAAACTCTCGATCAACGAGATGAGTGGATGGCCACGCTGAACGTCCGAGGCGCGGTAGGTGGCGGCGACGAAAGTCGGGGTTGGTCCGAGCCGGCGCACGACGTACTGCAGCGCCTCGACCGACACATCGCCCGCGTGGAGGTCCTCCAGGAGCAAGGCCAGCGGCTGGCCGCCTGCGATGCGCGTGAGCGTCCGCGCGATCAGCTCGAAGACGGCGATCCGGTCTGCCGGCCGTTGGACATCGCCTGGGGTCAGGGGGGGCGTGGTACTGGTGGAGCTGAGGCGGATCTCGCCGATCTCGGCAAGGGCCGGGAAGAGCGCCGCGAGCTCGGGGGCCAGATCGGAGAAATCGGCCGAGGCCGACCAGGATCCGCCCGATTTCTGCCGGTAGTAATCCTGGATGGCTTCGCAGAATCCCTCGTAAGGGAATGCCCGGTCGCGTTCGACAAACCGCCCGTGGAGGACATGAACGTGGTGTGAGACTGCCAGCTTCTCCGCCTCCTCCAGCAGGCGACTCTTTCCCGTCCCCGCCTCGCCGGCAACTAACACGAACTGGCACTCACCCGACAGAGCGAGGTTGATTCGGCGCTGGAGAACTCCGATCTCCGATGCGCGACCGATCAAAGGCGCGCTGCGGGCGCGGTGATGCGGCGCTGTTCGTGGACCGTGTCCGATGGGTGCCGCGGACTCCTCCTCACGGATCTGCGAGCGCACTCTGAGGAGCGCGTCGGCGATATCGCCGCCCCGTTGCGGCCGCTTCCATCTGCTCTTCTCGAGACACTGCATGATGAGATCGTCCAGGTCTGCGGGAATCGCGGTGCCGCGCGCGCGCGGTGAGAGCGGGACTTCGTTGACGATACTGTAGAGAACCGCTGGCACGCTGCCGGTGAACGGAGCGTCACCGAGAGCGCACTCATAGAGGACAGTGCCGAGCGAATAGATGTCGGTGCGGCCGTCGATCTCCTCGGTCGTGACCTGCTCCGGGCTGAAGTAGGTGGCGGTCCCCACGAGCGCGCCTGTGCGCGTGAGGCGGTCCTCGGTGAGGGCCATGGCCAGGCCGAAGTCGGTGACCCGAGCGCGGATGAGATCCGGCGGTTCGCGCTCCACCAGAATGTTCTCCGGCTTGATGTCGCGGTGGATGACCCCCCGCGCGTGACTGTATTCCAGCGCTTCGCCGACCTGGATCCCGACCTCGATCATCTCGCCGAGCCGGAGAGAGCGCTCCCGGATGAGAGCCCGGAGGCTCGTGCCCCGCACGAAAGGCATCACGAAGAAGAGCGCGCCTGCGTGCATACCGATGTCGTGCACAGCCACGATCGACGGATGATCCATCCCCGCAACCACGCGCGCCTCGCGCTTGAACCGCTCTTCCGTCTCCGGCGTGAAAAGCGTCGGAGGCAACAACTTGATCGCGACCTCACGGCCCAGGAGCGGGTCCTGCGCGAGATACACCACTCCCATCCCACCCCTACCGATCTCTCTCAGGATCTCGTAGCGGTCCGACAGCTTCTCGCCAATCATGTCTCTACCAGTGCAGCCTCAGGTGCGCCGAAGTGAGGCTAATCTACATCCGGCCCTGCCGCGATGCAAAACAGAGCGAGCGGTGTTTAACAGTGCTGGTGGTCGGTCGCACGGACATCCCGGGTGCGGACGAGAGCGTGAGGCGATTAGAAACTGTTGCCGTTCACCACGGAGAGCACTGAGCTCCACGGAGAGGAACGTTGTGAAAACTTCCCGAGCTCCGTGGTCGGATGGATATCTGAGCACAGCTGTGTTCGCAGCAATGCGTCCGTTCGTACGGACGGATGAACGATAGAATTGGAGCGCCGGCAGATGGATTCGCACCACGAATCGGTGCGCTCGAGGGTTCCGTCGGTGGAAGAGCTTGTCGGTTCACCAGATTTCGATGGCGATCGAGGCGATTCATGCTGCGTGTCGTGCCGCGCAGCCCTCCTGGTCGAGAACTCGGAAAGTGCTTGACCCCATGACACACTTCAGGACGTCGGGATGAAGCAGGCGCTGACGAAATCTCTCATGAACGGTGGCACTGGTCAGGCCGAGCTGAAAGTGGCACGTGTGAACCCTCAGGAGGGGGACGCCGAGATCGAGTTGATGGAGATTCAGTTCCCCGGACAGGGAGGGCTCCACGAGCGTCAGAGTGCGCTGCTTGCGAAGCTCTTTGGAGCCGAGGACTCGATCACGTATGCCGAGCATGACGCGGAGTTGCTCGCGGCGAGCAACCGTGCGAGGCAGAAGCTGTCGGAGTTTGCCGAGCGATTCCGCAAGGAGTTACCACTGGGAGAGCGCCTGCTCGTGAAGGCGCCGTTTCGGACTGCAGATGGTGGCAACGATGAGTGCGCCGATCACGCGCTACCGAATAGCTATTTCTCTACACTAGTGGAACGGCGGCAGCGCGAAGAGCTGCACCTCGCCGATGTCGTGCCACACGACCGCGAGCTCACGCCCTCGCAGGAACACGGATATCCTGCGCTGCGTCCCCGAACCCGTCGCAAACCACTCGACAGGACGGCCTGTGCTGTCAAGGAACCAGAGATCACCGTTATTCGAAACCAGGGCAAGATTGCCGCCGAACAGAAGAGAGGAGTAGGCGAAGGCCCTCTCTATGTTGACAGTCCTGATCGGTGCGCCGGCAGCCGTGTAGATATTCACAGCGCAGGAATCTACCTCGAGAGAATCGCCATGATGCACGAGGACCGCGAAGGAGCCATCAGGAGCCACGCTTGCGCTCTGGAGATGTCCGAGCCATCTGCCGTCCGGCTGCTTTTCGATCGTCCGGATGGCTTTGCCCGAGCCATCCACGATGTAGATCTTGTCATAAGCGAGCATGAGCAGCCGGTCGTTGCCGATGGATCCGATCAATTCCCGTCGTGACTCGTCACCCTGAAATCGCCAGTCATCACGACGCTTCCCGTTGGAATCGAAGTGCATGTACCGGTCTCTCGAGTGCTTCTCGGAATTCAGATAGACGTGGCCTTCGTCCGATACAGCGAGCGAGGCCCATGACAGTTTGCCGGGAAGGTCTGCGGCGGCGGGCTCGCAGGTGCGAAGAGGCAGCCCCGAGTGGTCGAATACGTGGACGACCCCCGTTTCGCTGTCGAGCGCGTAGAGACGGCCAGACCGATCGGCGACAACTTGCGCAATCGAGCCGAGCAGGGGTGATGCAGGCGGTTCGCCCAGAATCTTGTCGACGATCCCTTCATCCGACAGGCGCATGATCGTTCTGCCGTCGCTGACCCAGATCCGGTCGTCAGGGGAGATGTTGAAGCCGGCGCTGAGAGCTATGGGCCGACCATTCGTGTAAGACGGCTGGATCTCCGACTGAACTCCGCCATCGGCGCGCATGCGGACCAATGGCTTCGGACCTTCAAAGTCGTGAACTGTGACGCCGCCATCGGCGTCTGCCGCGATGTCTGTGGGATAACTTGGTTCCCGACCCCACGCTGATCCAAGGTCGATGGTTCTGACATGCCCGCCGTCGCTGTCGTAAAACTGTATGTTATGCATGATCACATCGAGAACCGCGATCTCTCCTGTCGCAGTCACGGTGAGGTCCTTGGGCGAAAGCAGATAGGATTCGGTCGATGGGCCCCCCTCCGTTGCTCGCCGATTCTGGGTCGACCTTGCCGAGAGCGACCAGCGCCGCGTGCCATCCTTGCCAAATGATAAGATCTCCTCATCGGCTGTGAAGCTGGCTACTGCGTCCCGTTCCTCGCGCGTGACGATAGCGACGAAACCGCCATGTCCATCTCCGGCGATGGCATTGAAGGGCGGGCAGTCGAGATCCCCGGCTGCCGTCGACATCCCGCTTTCGCCGTCGACCCACCAGGTGGAGGCCTTGGAGTCGCGTCTGTACGATCCGTAGCTGACGACCCAACGGCTGTCGCCTGCCCATGCGCAGAAAACCTCGTGCGTTTCGGTCGGTGATTCGAGGCGGCTCGTGCGGATGACGCGTCCCTGCTGATCGGCGATCACGAAGCTGTGTGATCCGTCTTTTTCGGCGCGGACAAACCCGATACGTCCTTCGTCGTCGAAATCAAATGCGCAGATATCACGTATCGGCGTGCTCACAGTGTCGGCCTTACCCGCAAGTGAGAATCCGCCGATGCGCTTCAGAGGGCGCTCCGGGGTCATGACTCGGATGGCATCGTAGTCAGGATCGTCGGCGTACGGAAGACGTCTGA
This sequence comes from Acidobacteriota bacterium, assembly GCA_016191015.1. GTDB lineage: Bacteria > Acidobacteriota > CAIWXX01 > CAIWXX01 > CAIWXX01 > JACPPM01. The sequence goes on from JACPPM010000330.1 coordinate 36,011, forward strand.
TTTCCTCTACGATCCAGTGTCCGGTTTCCTTCTGAAGACTGGCGTTGTATGTGACGCGTTCCGAGACGGAAGCAAACCTCAGTTCGAATTTGCCGAGCTGGCCGGTACTGAGGATGGCGCCGGTACGACGAACCGTACTGATCAGCCGTGACTCTGCAGTCGCGTTCCCAGGCACGTCATAGTCATGTGGGCGATCAATCGACCAGATCACGCCGCCAAGCGGATCCACGAGTGCAAAACGCGCGCCGGACGATTGCGTACTCGCCTCATAGAGCAGGCAATGCGTGATGATGAGTGGGGTCCCAGGAACCGATCGCGCGTCGAGAAGGTCGTCCAGAAGGCTCCCCCCCGGGGACAATTCCGAGAGCAAAACCTTCTTCGCCAGGTGGCCGGTTGAGAGATTGTAGATCCGCCAGACTTCGCCAGCCGTAACGTCATGAGTCAGGCGAACGATGAAATGGTCAGAGACAGGAACTAAAATGAGTCCGAGCACGCAAGGATGAGGCGGAAGATCGATGGGGATTAGGGGCCTATCCACAAGCTCCTCCATGCGCGTGGATCCATCGGGAGTGAGAATGACGATCCGGATCTTCCCGGGGTCACGATAACCCTGGAGCCCTTCCGTGTACGCATACCCGGCGGCGACCCCCTCGTCAGTTACGACGGCATCGAAAAGAGTGAAAGGCCGCTTCCCCGCCCACCGCTCCTTCCCGTCACGCAGCATCCGATACGTAGCCGGTCCGCGGCCATCTTTCTCGCTCGGGTCGACGCTCAGAACTGCCACACCTGACGGCGATCGGTAGACTTGTGGATCCAAAATCGAGGTCAACGTCCGAGCTTCCGCCGCGACGGAGCAGTTTAGAACCAGCGCGACACGGACAGAGGTACCGGTGATTCCCGCAACGAGACATCGAAACGGTGGCACCCAGCAACCGCGCGCTCCAGCCGCATGCCTATTCATCGCTGATGACTCCGCGGTCAAGGCCGGCGTGCGAAAAACGTTCACGACAGTACCGGGCCCGCTCCTCGGCCACGTAGAACACTGCGCCGGAAGCCGGAGAGGTGAGGATCCCCGATACGAACTCCTCGATTCCAATCACGTAGTCGACGCCCTCGTCGGTCAAGATTCGTTCGACAGCTGTCGCCTCGTTCAAAGAAGCTGCGAGAAAGACGGGGACGAGCTCGTGTCCTTCGAAATGTTCGGGTCCGACGCGCGCCATGATCGATCAGCTCGCTCGACCGCCGGTCATGATTCGCCTCCTTGCCATCGCGTTCCTCGCCCACTCACTCTAGGGCATCTTGTCAGGATGAACAAGGCCCGGATCTGCCAGGCATCCTCGGTGCTTCGAGCCCGTAATCGACGTATACGAGCGCAGGGTCGCGGGGCGCCGGGCGAAGGGGAATACTATGCGGGATTGTGGAGTAATGCCGAGGGGAAACCGGAGCCGTGGAGCGGGCGGGGCGGCTCGTTCCCCGTGCTAGAATACCTCGGCTGATCGTCGACGGGCGGGCGGGGTGAGAGCTTAGGAATTTTCTCTTACACGGGTGAGAGATATCGAAGGGGGGATTTCGTGGACGATGTGAAGCAGGCAGCCGAAGCGCTGCAGAAAGCTCTGGGGCAGGTAATCTACGGCAAGCAGGGAATTATCCAACTGGTCCTGACGTGCCTTCTGGCCGACGGGCACCTCCTCCTGGAAGACGTCCCTGGCACCGCCAAGACTATGCTGGCGAAAGCGCTCGCGAAGGCGCTCGGCGGGAACTTCCGCCGCCTGCAATGTACCCCCGACCTTCTGCCTGGAGACATCACCGGGTCGAGTGTCTACAACCAGAAGTCAGGTGAGCTCACCTTCATCCCCGGTCCGGTCTTCACACAGGTTCTCTTGGCCGATGAGATCAATCGAGCAACGCCTCGAACGCAGGCAGCCCTGCTGGAGTGCATGGCCGAACGGCAGGTGAGCGTCGAGAACCGTACGTATGCTTTGAAGCGCCCCTTCTTTGTGCTCGCGACGCAGAACCCCGTCGAGCACGAGGGCACGTTCCCACTGCCCGAGGCGCAGCTCGATCGATTCCTGATGCGCATCTCGCTCGGCTACCCGAGTCAGAAGGCCGAAGAGCACATGCTGACCCGCTGGCAACGGGCGAACCCGCTGGATGAGGTGACCGAGGTGCTCAATCTAGATTCCCTCTCACGGCTCCAGGATCGAGTCCGCGAGGTGAACGTCGCGGCCGAAGTGCGTTCGTACGTCGTTCAGCTTGTCGCGGCGACCAGGACCACGAAGGATTTGGTGCTCGGAGCGAGCCCGCGCGCCAGCCACGCGCTTTATCGTGCCAGCCAGGCATTCGCCGCCATGTCTGGTCGCACATACGTGCTCCCCGACGATGTGAAGCGGCTCTACCCGTCGATTCTCTATCACCGGGTGATTCTCGGCGCCGAGGGGAGGCTGGCACGCCGGAGTCCCCGCCAGTCAGTGGATCAGGCCGTGGGCCTCGTGCCGGTCCCGATCATCGGCGGACCACCGCTCGAGATCGAGCGTCCGGAGACGGGACTGTGAGGGTGCAAGCCGGCTGCCTGGATTTCCTCTTGGACGCATCGGCACGGGATGCCAAGGCGTTCGTCAGAATTCGCTGACATCGTATGGCCCGGGTTCCCGCATCCGATGTGCTGCGCTCGCAGACCGCAGCCGCTGCGCGGAGACAGCGCTTGTTCTTTGCGGCTTTCGCAACAGCGGTGCTCGGGCTTCTCTCGCTCTATTCCGCCGGCTTCTTCCTGTATTCCGCGGCCGTCGTGCTCGCAGCGCTGGCTTTCGCCGCAGCGTTCACGTCGGTCAACCTGCAGGGGGTTGAGGTCTCCAGGCAGATCAGCCGGGAGACGATCGAGCTGGGGGAGGCGATCGATGCGCGCCTGACGCTGCGCAACAACAAGGGCTGGCCGGCCATGTGGCTGAAGTGGCGCGAACACATTGGCGATGGGCTCGATCGCGAGGGCACCGGCGATTGCATGCAGTCGATCCACGCGCGGGGGCGGGAGGTCCTGCCGATGACACTTCATAGCAAACGCCGCGGTCTTTTCCGGGTCGGTCCTGCACTGATCGAATCCACCGACCCATTCGGCCTCTCGCGCAGATTCCTGCTGGACCGCGACGTCCGGTTCGTCACGGTGATGCCGCGGCGTGTCGAGCTGGGTCGTGGTTGGCCCCTGGGTCGCCGGCCGGTCCACGAAACGCCTCGACGGTGGAGCCTGTTCGAGGATCCATCGCGCTTCATCGGCACGCGCCCGTATCGACCGGGGGACGGCCCACGCCGAATTCACTGGCGCGCGACAGCGCGCAGCGGCGAGATCCATGTGAAGAAGTTTGAGCCCAGCGTGCTCGACGGCCTGGTGTTGGCTGTCGAAATGTCCGAGGCGGCCTATCGCTCCGAAAGACCGGCCTGGAGCCGCGAGGAAGAGCCGCCCCATGAGCTGGCCGTGACGACCGCGGCATCAATGGCCGAGTATGTGCTTGCGGGCGATCAGGGCGTGGGTCTCATTTCGAACGGAGCCGACGCCGCGGAGGGATTTGCCGAGGACTGGACCGGCGGAACGTTTCGACGTGCCGAGGAGGCGATCCACGCAATCGATCGACGCATCCGGCCTCAGGCCACGCGGCCGTTCGAGGTGCTGCCACAAAAAGGTGCATGGCAGCACGACCGCATGATGACCGCGCTCGCGAGACTCGTCCCGGCCAGCGGAGTGGCCCTTTCCGATCTTCTCGAGATGGAGTTGCCCAGACTCCCACGGTCCTACGTGCTCATGATTCTGACACCGACGCTCGACTCGGCGCTCGGCAACGTCATCCACGGCATCCGCCTCGCCGGCATCGAGGTCGGCATCGTTCTGATCGGAGGTGTAGCCGAAGGCGCGGGCGAGGCGCTGCCCGATGGAGTGCCGGTCTATCAGGTTGGGGACGTATCCGACATCGAGGCGTTGGGAGCCCGACGGCTGTGAAAGACCTCTCCGTCTACGATCCTCTCGACCCGAAGTCGGCGGATCCGCTCGCCCATCCCTTCATCTTCCTGGTCAACCACGTCTTCGTGCCGGCAGCGATCATCGGAATGGTCGCAGCAGTGCTCTTCTACCTCATCGAGCTGCGTTCCGTGCTCTTCCCGGGCGGCGCGACTCTGCAATGGGTGGGGTTCTGTTTCGTGAGCGCGAATGTCCTCATTGTGAGATACCGAAAGATGATGGAGGGTGGGGGCGGCGACCTGATCTACTCGGTTGCTCTGGGCGCTGCGACGCTTGTCGTCGTGCTCGTGGCGCCGTGGGACCCTGAGCACAGGCGCGGCCTGGGCGAGGTACTCGTCTCGATCGGTATCCTTGCTGCACTCTGGTGGTACTGCCGCGCCGTGGCGAGCTCGTTGAGCATGGAAGATGCGTGGTCGCTGCCGGACGAGCGTCGCCTGTTCGGCGAGGAGGCGGAGAGCCTGGCACGGTGGCGCAGACGACGCGCGGAGGAGTTGGGCCTCAGCGGGCCTCTCAATGAGAAGCCGCCCGGGGCAGTGCCCGCAGCAGCGGCCCTGGAACCGAGTCGACGCGTGACGCGGCTGATCATGATAGCTCTCGTGGCATTCGCGGCCGGAGAGCCGCTTGTTCTGAAGGGCCCACCCGACGCCGGCGTTCATGCGCTCATCGCCGTTGCCACCTTTCTCCTCTGCTCAGGGTTCGTTCTCGCCGCCGCGAACATCATCGCTTCAATCCGCAGCGTGACGCACGCATCCGGGCGATACCGTTACGCTGTGCTCTGGCAGCGCCTCGGCTTCGCATTCGCCGTCTCATCGGCTCTGTTGCTCGGAGCACTCTCGCTTCCCGGGATCACATATAGGGGCAGCGGGCTGCTGCGCCCGGAGAGCACGTCCGGGCACGACGCGGCCGACAGAACGGGTGAGGAGGTAGAGGAGGAATTGGAAGAGGAGCGCGGGTCCGAGAGCGATCAGTCGAGCTCGCCGCCCGCTCTGACAGCTCCGGGCGGCGCAGGCATATATGGAGGAATCCTGTGGCTGAGCCGGATCGGGTTGATACTGATCGCCGTACTCACGGCGCTGTTCTTACTTTTCGCGGTTGTGAAAGGACGGCGCCGCCTGGCGAACCTCGTCCTCCATTTCCACCGTCGATTGCTCTCGATGCTTCAAGCGTTCGTGCGTCGCCTCTTCGGGTCACGGGACTCTGAGCCCGCGCGGCGCGTGCAGTCGGTCGACCCGTTCGAGCGGATGGATGAATTGCGGAGCCTGGATCCGGTTGCGGCTGTGACAGAGAGCTACAGACGGCTGCTGGTCGCAATCGAGCAGGACGGGCACCCACGCCTGCCGCGTCAGACGCCGCATGAGTTTCTGGGATCGCTGCCCACTGAGCTCAGACACCTGCGCCGGCCGCTCGAGGCGCTTACCGCCCTGTATGTCAGGGCCGCATACGCGGAGGAGCCGATGGGCAGCAATGAGCGCGATGCCGCGATCGGGGCGCTCATGGAGCTGCGCGCCGCTAGAACCTGAGAAGTGGCAGGTGGGAACCACCGCCCCGGGCGAGGTTACTTCTCCTGTCGCAGGTTGATCTCCCCGATTCCGCCCGCGACACTCAGCCGCAGGGTTGTGGCAGATTTCCCGTAGGCCTCGTTCACGTAGGCGCCACCGGACTTCATGAGGTCCCCCGGATTGATCGCACCGAGGCCCCCCACCGCGTTCACGCGGACCCCGACGTCCCGAGGCAAGCGTATCGTCGCCGACCCGACCCCGCCCTGGATAGTGGCATCGAGATCGTGCTTCCAATCGCCGGTCAGATCCGCCTCCAGCTCGCCCGCGCCCATCTTGATGTCCAGCCGGGTCAGTGAAAGCCCTTTTAGCCGGAGATCGGTGCGGCCGGCGCCCATCCGGAGCTTCAGATCCAGCGGCACATCATTGTTGAGACGAAGATCCCAATCGTTTCGGGTCGGCCCCACGTTGAAGCCGGAAAAGTGATTCTCCTGCTGAATGATCGTGAGATCGCCTTGGCCCCCTGACGCCTCATATTTGACTCGCGGCTTTCCTTCGGCCTCGGCGTAGTCGAAATCCGCCTCCAGCAACTTGGTAGCGCCACCCGACAGTCTGAGCTCCCCCGCGTTCATCTCGATCCGGGCACGGACCGCTTCCATGCCGCGTCGCTCCACACTCTGCGACTCGTGGTTCACCCGTCTGCTGACCCGGCCGCGGGTGAGCCCGATTCCGATGAAGACGACTGCGAGGATGAGCACGATAATTCCTGCGCTGAGCCCGCGGCTCGGGGTGGAATCGGGGTGCGTCCGCAGCCAGAGGTAGTCCCATAGCTTCGCGAGCCCTAGAAGAATGAGCAGCACGGGCCAGTAGCGGGCCACTAGCGGCCACGGATCCCACGCGGGATGGAAGTTCCCGTAGAGGAAGAACGCGCCGACCCCGATCAGCAAAACGGCTCCGAGAACCGCACTCGGGCGATAGATCTTGTCTTTAGACATCGGTGAACCTCATCATTGCACTGCGGTCACCGTCAGGCAACCGCGTTTCGGTCCGGGAATAACTCCCGACAAATGAGGTACGTAAACGCTCAGGAAGGAGTTCCATGCCGCCCCTCGACAAGACCCAGGATGCCAGTACCCGTACCCGCGCTCAAGCGCGGCGGGTACGGGTACCATTGTGGATGGACGGAGGTGTCAGGCGGACACGCCCTTGCTCCGGTACCTCGGGCGTGTCCCGCCAAGAAGTAGTCCCCTACTCGACGACGCCCGCCATCACCACCAGGAAGAAGGCGCTATCCGATCCGTCCACGTTCGCCTTCCCTACCACGACCTTCTGCCCTTCCCGAATGTCGATGTCCGTGTTGATGCGACCTTTTACGTAATGGAAGTCGCGGGTTTTGGGGTCGCTGTTGCGAGGGATCGGGACAACCAGCGAGAGCTCGAGTCCGTCGAGCCGAATCATGCGAGGAGCGTCACCTGGCGAGACGGTCACCGTGCTATACCCGAACTCGTAGTCGACCTTCTCCGGGGCATCGGGCAGCGACGGGGACGGAGCGTGGCCCATGGTGCTGCCGTTCTCTCCCTCCCGCCCGCGCAGGACGAAGCTCTCGAGGAGCCGATAGCCCAGATAGGCGAAGACGGGTTTGAGCTGCTTCACCACCGAGTCGAGCGCCGCGGGGAGGCTGCCGGTATCGGAGGCCTTCGGCGAGGCGACGATCATGTACGCTGTGAGCTCGACGTTTCTCCGTGGCTGGGCGGGCACGTCGAGCTGGCGGATGGCTTCTGCAACGGCCTCCACCCGCTCTTTGGGCCCTGAGACGGCGAGGACGCGGGGCTCGTCGTTCGCGACGATGTTGACGCCGAAAATGCCGAGAAGATCTCTGAGATGCCGCACGTCCACATTCTTGACCGGGAAGATCCGTTGAACGATCTGCACGGGGGCGGATGAGGCGGGCTTCTCCTCCTCAGCTCCACTGTTGACGGCACTCAGGCTCAAGGCGGCGAACAGTGCTAATACGAGATGTCTCTTCATTGCTTTTCTCCTTCTGAATCGACAAGCCAATAGATGACGACGTCCGGGTCGTCGGTAAGCATTTTCACGACCAGAGGCTCGGCCGCCTTCGCGCCGGTGAGCGGGGAGCTGTGAGGGGCTTGGACGCGGGCGATCTGAGTCACCGATTGAGTTTGGGCAGCAAGATTCTCCGCGGGAGACGCGGACGGTTCCGCAGCGCGGACTGTCGGTGCGGGCTGAGGATGCTGTGTCGTCGAGACAGGTCGCTGATCGTGCGGGTGTTTCAGAACAGCCACCGAAACCAGGATCGCCCCGATCGCCGCAGCAGCCGCCCACGCCCATCGCCATGCACCGGTGCGATGCGCGCGCGGCTCAATCCGCGCCATCACTCGGCGGCGGACCGACCGCAGGACCGCGTCGTCGACGGCCTCGTCTGCGAGACCAGCGAGCACTTCGCGATGCGATCGCAGCTCCTCCACGATCGCACGGCAGCTTGAACAGGTCGCGATGTGAGCTTCAATCCGCTCCTCCTCGCTCGCGCCCAGATCGCCGCCGGCAAACAGCGCCAGCAGATCGTCGTATTTCTGACAACTCATGACTGCCTCCGCAAACAAGCGTCCACGAAACTCTTGAGCTTCAGGCGGGCCCTGCAGATGTGACTCCGGACGGTTACCTGCGAGGTTTGCAGAGCCTCGGCCACTTCCCCGGTCGACAGGCCCTCAATGTCCCTGAGCACCACCGCCGCCCGCTCACCTGCCGTAAGCTGTTCGAGCCCGGCCAGGAGAATGCGGCGCATCTCCTGTTCTCCCAATCTCTGATCAGGGCGGTCGTTCACAGCGACATCGGGAACGGCGTCGAGCGAGATCTTCGCCGGCCGTTTTCTGAGAAGATCACGGCAGACGTTGACGGTCATCCGATACAGCCACGGGGCAAACTCACGGCCATCCTCAAACCGGTGAAGGTACCGATGGAGACGGACCAGCACTTCCTGGGACGCGTCCTCGGCATCTTCGAGATTCCCGAGGATTCTCCGCGCCGTCAGCAAGACTCTCTTCTCGTGCATCATCACGATCTGTTCGAACGCCTCGAGATCTCCACTCTTCGCCCTCGTCAGCAGTTCTTCCAATTGGCACCTGTTATCTGCATGATACCGGATCTCCCTGAAGCTGACGGCGCTTTCTCCAACGGCTGCCTCCACGCTCAATCTGTTTTACCCATCCTCACCTATAGATACTCACGGGGCCTGGAAAACGTTGAGACACGTTTTCAGTGTACGGGGGGGCAGTTGTGAGTGTTGGCTCGTTTCGGCCTGGGTTTTGAAGGCGGCTGGCCTAACGCGGCGGAGCCGCAACCAAACAGGCAAGACCCAGGCACGCTGCAAGACCCTTCCGAGCACCTCTCAGGAAGGCAGGAAGTTAGGAAGGCAGGAAGGGGTCTGTTCGATGCCACGCTGAGCTCCGGAGATGACTGCTCCGTTCCTGCATTCCTCCCTTCCTGCTTTCCTGAGAGGGGTTCCGAGGATCTCACCCACTCGAACGTTTTGCCATTTC
>JACPPM010000337.1 GCA_016191015.1 Acidobacteriota bacterium
CAGGAAAGCAGGAAGGGAGGAATGCAGGAATGGAGCAGTCATCTCCGGAGCTCAGGGTGGCATCGAACAGACCCCTTCCTGCCTTCCTAACTTCCTGCTTTCCTGAGAGGTGCTCGGAAGGGTCTTGCAGCGTGCCTGGGTCTTGCCTGTTTGGTTGCGGCTCCGCCGCGTTGGGGTCCGGAAAAGCAAACTCCCATAGTGCGGTCTCCTGAGCGTGAGCTATGGGATAAGGAGGCAGTGAAATCCTCCCTGTGCGATAAGCAGAGCGTCAACTATACTAACTACAGTGTCATTGTTCACATTGCCATTCAACATTTGGTCAGATGTAAGCTTTCTAAGATCAACCGTGTATTGGGCAATAAACAACGAGTCGACGACATCAGCTCTGCCATCCATCGTCACATCGCCGCAGAAGGCTGGAGTAAAGTGGAGGTTCGGCCATTTGGACCTGATGTAGTTCTGTATCCTCCCCTGGCTGACGGCTGAGAAATCCTGTGAGCCATTTGGAAATTTCTTATCCATGACGCCTCCTTCATCGTCCAAGGCGCCGAAGAGGTGTCCCAGCTCATGTGTAGTTATCGCCTGGTCATCCCAGTCCCACAAGATCAAATCCGTAGGGTCCACATCAACCACAGCCCAACCGGGCAGGGGGTCGCCACTCCTCCACCCATTGATTTCCAGCTGCCCTTGGTAGTACGTGATAGCAACTTGGTTAGCCCCGGGATATCCTTGGAGCAAAGAGGCGGGTTCAGGCGCCGGCCGGCCAGAAACCTGACCACTCAAAGAGTCCATCAAGGTCACTCCTTCGATATGGACATTCAGGGTAATATTGTCCAATTGAGCGGCATCCCTGATCTTGTTCATTGACGTTGTCACGTAATTTACAAGCTCACTATCGGTCTGCGTAACTCTAGGCGTCTTATATACATAGACATTAACATCTGTGATCATAGATGTTCCTCCAGCCTCCGCGGGCCTGACCCCTGTCAAGCTAAAGGTTGCGACCGCGATGGTGAGAGCCAATCCCAAATGGATAACTTCTTTTGTACTGTTCATCGTCTTTTACTCCATGTGTTATGTCGAAAATTCTTCTTACGATCCGGTTTGCCACTTTGCTCTTGCCTCGAGGATAAGAACCCTGCGGCAAGCCCGGCGGGGCGTACGGCGAGAGTGAAAGATCACTTGCGCGTGTCTCTCGGTCATCATCTTCCACTTGTTTCGAAGCTGCCTAGAGACTGTCTCCTTTCCCTCGCCCCGGCATCCAAGAGGATCTACGGTCGTCGTCGGATGCTGTTGGAAACGGGTACTGGGGAGTGACCCCTCTCTTCTTCGAGTGCAGGAGGAGCACGCGGACTACTACAACGAGATGCGAACCTGGTTGATCGTGGCAAGTTTGTACTCCTCTACAAGATTCGATTTTGATTCGACGTATGCGAACAGTGTTTCAGACCCTCAGCTGAACTAGGTCAGCAGGACTTTCTTCCGTTGTCGCGTCTACACTTTCATGCATCGAGAGCATACCGGCTACTCGATGTTCTCATCCACCACGCCGAAGTAGATGCAAGACGGGTCTGCAGGTGAGAACTCAATGGACACGAAGCGATCGAAATCGTTGTGTGTTCTCGTCAACCGATTTCTCGCAAAATGATACTTATACACATCAGTGCCATATCCCCCGAAACTCGAGCCGAAGACGAAATACAGTAGGTTCGGATTGGTCGGATGCGCGGCGAGCACCTGACCATTGACGATGTTTGCCTGGCCTTCATCGATCACGGGCACAAAGCTCAGCCCGCCGTCCACGGAGTGATAGATATGCTTATCCCCCGATCCGAGCTCGATTCCCATAGCCCAAACCACATGACCATCCGCGGGTGAAATCTGGACAGTCATCACGTTGGCCCATGCGTCCGGAGCGAGGCCAGTCGAAGCGGTCCAGTTAAGTCCCCCGTCGAAGCTCACATACGACCCCACGGAGGTCAGGCCAACCACGATATGGTCGAGATTGATCTTGTTCAAGGCCGCCGTGTAGACGCTGGGGTTGTTCACAGGAACCGCACCCCTTCTCTCCCAAGTGGAGCCAGCGTCCTGGGAATCCCATACGGTTGCGTCGGATCCGCATATCCGAATGTGAGATGGGTTCAACCGGTCGACACCGAGCCCGGTGATAACTACCGGTGCGCTCAGATACGTTACTTTCCATGCTTCAATGCGGAGGAACGATCCTTCGTTTCCATAGCCATAGGCGCGAGCGCCGGGAGCGGCAATCAACGTCAAAAGATCGCCTGGCACCGTTGCCAGGGCTTCCCAGCTGCAACCAGCGTCGACGGATACCACCACATAGGGGTCAAACAGTGCCAACAGGACGTTCGGCACGTCAAGCGCAAGAACACTGTGGGTATAAACGTTGTACGGAAGCTTGACCCCTATCCTCGCAAGAGTCCTGCCATCGTCGCGCGTGTACGTTACAGGCCCATACACAACTGGACAACTTGGCACGTTCCAGCCACCTTGAAGTCCATTTTCGACTTGTGCAGTGACCACACAGGGTGACAAGAAAACGAGACACGCAGCGAGAATACGCGGGATCGACCCCGGGACAGAAAAGCGCACAAGACACCTCCTGACAGTAGTGCTAGTGGACGAAACACGCGGTCCCAACCCCGTTCCCGGCGGCGGGGGTGCCCCCGCCATCGGAAGACCGCACTCCCAACTCTTCCTTTATTGGGCGTTAATTCGATGTCTACGAGCAACGGCCTATCTCGGAAGACCACATTCTTGCTATCTCATGGTCACACCTTTCGTTGCCGTGGACGATCGGCAGAGGCCGACATCTCGACCGCACTCGGGCCTCCCCGTTGGCATGAGCCGCGCCTGGGCACCTGGTCGTCCTTGCCCGCGGGAAGGTCCGTCTCCGATGCACGTCTACTCCACGTCTTCCCGAGCATTGCTCGTCTCGTCCTTGTTGGTAGCGTTATCGTCGATGGCTTTGTCGGATTCCGGAGAGGGTCCGGTTTCCTTCCATCGCCGTTGAGGGCTCATCACGATTGCCATGTCTTGTTGTGGATATAAGTCAGGTCCTAGCCAATGTCCTCTACGGCGGTCTCAAATTGGTCTAAAAGAATTGTCAAAGTGATACTGGAGATGTGCGCGGGGTTGCGGTGAAGTCGCGTTTTCAGGCTTCGCACACTCCCGATGGCGATTCCGTACCGATCCCGAAGTCAAGCCCTTCGGGCACACCTGAATCCGCGAGTAAGACGCGCGGATTCAGGAATTAAGAATGCAAAATCAAAAACGCAATAGCGGGAAAAGCCTGAGTGACGGACCCAGCGCAGATCCGACGCTCATCGTCGCACCGAAGGGGTCGAGAATTGCCCAAATCCGCGGCTTAGCCGCGGATTTGGGGCACACCTACTGGGAGGCGGCGGGATCAGCGCGGGTTGCCGACTTGAGTGGTCCTACTCCCGTCCGGGTGATCCTGCGAGGCCAGTCGGGCCGCCTTGCGCGCGATCAGGACGAAACCCTTCGACTTGGCTTCCTTGTTCAGGGCATCGATGTGGACCAACGCCGCGTCGGCACTTCCCGACCTGAGCTCGATCTCTCCCATGACCAACCGTGCTTCCAACTCCAGCGGAACATCTCCGGTGGAGGACGCCCAGGTGGCCACGTCCCCGACCTCCTTCAGGACTTGATCGATGTCGGCGGACTTTGCCACCGCCCCCCGGATCCGTGCAGCGGTGAGCCCCACCAAGGACCGGAGGCGTCTGTTGCCGCTCTTCTCAAGCAGTCCCCTCGCATGGTCGATCTCCTGCTGCGCCTCAGCCCGGGCTCCCCTCCCGAACAGGGCACGCGCCAGGATCTCGCGCGCCGCGGCCTGCCGGTCCACTAGTCCTTTGGCCTGGAACACCAGGAGGGCGGCGCGCGCGAGAGTCTCGGCCTCCGTGACACCGCCCTCTTCGATCCCGAGAGAGGCGAGACCGAGTTGGCTGTCCGCCACCGCCAACACCTCACCCATCTTCTTCCGGATCGCCAGCGCCTCGTCGTGAGCCCTCCGCGCCGCCCCAAGGTCCCCCTCGGCAGACAGAACCTCGGCCAAGTCGAACAGTGCATAACCCTCGAAGATTCCATGGCCGATCTCGCGACTGAGGGCGAGCGAGGAATCGAGTGTCTTCTCAGCCGCGCCCACGTCACCCTCAAGATGCTGCAGAAAGCCGATGCTTACGAGGGCGGCCACGACACCGCTCTTCTCGCCGATCTCGCGGGAGATGGCCAGAGATTCCTCGCACATGACCATGGCTCCCCGGATGTCTCCTCGCTTGACGGCGACAAGGATCGCGGCGTTCTGCAGGGTCAGAGCGACAGCGCTCCTGGCGCCGATCGCACGCTCGATCGGCAGCACCTCTGCGTAAGCCTCTCCGGCACCGACCAAGTCCCCCTGGATGGCGAGAAGCGTCGCGAGGTTGATAAGAACGTTGGCGATCCCTCCTCTGTCACCCATCTCCCTCTTGAGTGCGACCGATTCCTCCAGTGCCTGCCTGGCCTCGGCAGGCTGTCCCGCTCTGATGAGAACCGCCCCGAGGCCGTTGAGCGCCATCGCCACGCCGCTCTTGTGACCCGTATCCCGGTAGGCAGCGATCGATTCACGGTACCTTCGCTCTGCGCCGGTGATGTCGCCCTGAGAGGAGAGGACGTTCCCGAGCCCATTGAGCGTCCGCGCAACATCCTTCATGTTGCCGACCTCGCGGTAGATTGCGAGAGCTTCCTCGAAGATCATCTCCGCGCCAGCGAAGTCGCCCTGCCTGAGCCGCACGACTCCTCCTCCGAAAAGCGCGCCCGCCATCCCGCCGCGATCGCCGGCCCCCGCATGCAGGCGGGTTGTATCAGCGAAGGCCACCGATGCCCCCGTAAGTTCGCCGAGGTTCTGCAGCGCCATCCCTTCGGCGAGCCGCGCCCGCGCGACAAGGAGCCGAGCCCCCAGAACACTCCCCTTTTCAGCCGCCTTCGCCGCGCTCGCTTTCGACCGCTTGAAGTCCGAGAGCGCCGCTGCAGCCGAGGCCTCCGCCAAGTCAATCCGCGGATCGTCGGAGAGCGGAAGGGGGAGCCTGCGAATCTCCGAAATCGTCGCGAGCGCATCCCCGGCCCTCCCATCCGAGACCTGCGCATCGACAAGCCCGAGGCCCTGTTCGATGTCGTCGGGGAAAAACGTCCAGAGCGCACGGCATAACTCGACTGCCTTATCCAGCTCCCGGTTCGCGAGGCGATAGCGGGACTCGACATACAGGGCATCTTTCCGGGCGAGGTTCGCCGACATCTCGAAGGCCTTTCTCGCTTCCTCACACGCCCTCTGATCGTAGCCGAGCGTCGACCACGCCGTGGCCAAGGCCGAGTGGATCAGGGCGTTGTTCGGAGCGAGCCCTGCCGCCGTCGCAAGCCTGTCCCGGGCCGCGACCGCGTCAAAGAGCCTCAGCTTCATCAGCCCCTCTGCATAAAGGCGTGCAGCCTCTGGATCGGCGGGGAACGCAGCTCGCACGCTCGCAGCCTCTGCCGGCGACAGGCTGCCCGCCCCCAACTTCTGCCGCAACTGTGCCCCGATCTCGGAAACAAGTTCCAGAAGCTCTTCTTCTGTCCCGGTCGCCGTCGCCGTCACGACGACCTCTCCATTCACGGCATCCTGAACCCGCACGTCCAGCCGGATCTTCCAGCCCCCCGACGCCTGAAGCCTGAGGTAGGAGCCGTGGACGAGGAGATCCGCCCCGAGCGTTCTCCGAACCCGTGTGAGCGAGTCCGGCGCCAGGCTGTCGGCGTCGCCAAGGGAGAGGTCGACCTTGGTCCGAGCGACCACCTCCCCGGGCACCGCGCGGAGCCTTTCTCCCGCAGCCAGTTCCGCGCTGAGCATCTCCGCGAGCGCCGTGGACAGCCAACCCACTTCGGGCCGGCCCGACAGGTTCCTGAACCCCCAAACGGCGACGGCGGGCCGCACCGTGATTTCGGTGCTGCTGGAATCGGCCGATCCGGTTGGGGTCACCTTGGTGACCCTGCCTTTCAGGACAACGTAGGAGACCACTGCCAGAGCGACTAGCACGAAAGCCCCAGCGCCGATGAGGGCCCTCCGGCGACCCAGTTGTGCAGGCCCCCCGCGATCGCCCGGCCGCTCGGGTTCGGCGGGGCATCCGAGATCCGCCTCGGAGACCTGCCTCACCGACGCGACAAACCTGTAGCCCCGTCGGGGAACTGTCTCGATGAACCTTGGTCGATCCTCGCCCTCTCCCAATGCCTTTCGGAGCATCCAAATCGTCTGCGTCAGATTCGCCTCCGTCACCACGGCGTCCGGCCAGAGGCTCATCATGAGGTCATTCCGGTCCACGATGTGGCCCGCAGCCCGTACGAGCAGGACGAGGGTCTCGAATGCCTTCGGGGTCAAAGCCACTTTTTCGTCTTCCAGGAGCAGGAGTTGTTCGCTGACGAAGAGATGGAACCGCCCGAACTCGTAAATCTCGCCGTCCTTCACGAACACCACACGCTCTCCCCGGGTACTTTGAGACGGATCAGAGTGTGCACAGGGGCCGCCACTCCGGACCGCTCGCCCGCGTCCGGCTCAGTCCCCCAGCCGCCTGCGAATGAACGAACCACCCACGCACGGCCGGTCGTCGGCTGCACGTGCGGCGTCGCGTCGGAGAGATATCCGGACCCATCGAGCGGCCCTGAGTCCACCCTCCGGATGGCGTGGGGGAACGACTTGACCCGCAACAAGCCGCGTGTGACCGGATCATGTCCCACGGATAGCCCAACCCTTCTTCCTCGCATGATAGCATACGTCTGGAAAGCCATCCCCCGTGCGTATCGAGGCGCCGGCGGAACGGATCGGCGGGAGATCCACCGGAATTCTCGGGATGGCGGAGCGTCTCACCGGAAGCTAGTTCGGGTTGGCGTCAGTTCCGTTGCGCGATGCAGGGGCGAGGCGTGAGAGACGCCCGGCACTCTGCCATCTTGTGTCATGACCTCGCGCAGAAGACACTGCCGGTTTCGTCGTCGCCTCACGCGCCGGTATGCGCCAGATCGCACGCAGACCTAACGCAGCCGGTTGAGGAACGTGCGAGCGGGCGCCACGCGAATGCCGTCGGAGCTCGCATAGTCCTTCTTTCCGACGGCCGAGATCTGCCAGGCGGCGACATCGGGGAACCGCGCCTTGAGATACCTCAGGGCGGGGTTGATCGGAGCGTCCGACCATTTGCACAGGCTCGCACGTCCCGGCTCCATCCGTCTCCTCTCCGAGGCGCGACCATCGACGACATCTCGAACCTCCCTGCAATCGTGACGTCACTCGACCCCGTTGCCCAGGTGCCCGCGGCTCGCATCTTCTTCGACAGCCTGGAAAGGCCCATCGGCTCTGATCGAGACCTTTTCAAACGCAAAGACGCAAAGAATCTCTGGCCCAATCCTGTGCCTTTGTGTCTTTGCATTTGACCGAGAGGGCGCTCGCCCACAGCTGGTTCGAGGATGGACGGATGCCCCACACCACTGAGGCGCTACAATGCTCGGACACCGCTCCTCGAACTGGTCCGCCTGAAGGGTTCGAGCTTCCGGGCTAACTATCCGTAAGGGTCCGTCCGGGTTCAGACGGCTCATTGTTGTCCGCACTCGTGGGTCTGGAAGGTCGACTCGCCGTAGACCCTGACGTTCGATGACGTGAAGTTGAAGTTCGGCGTCAGTTCGATCACGCGGTAGCGTCCCTCACGAGACGATCCGGTCTGGACATAAAGGGTCTTTCCGCTGTAAAGGCCGGGAGAGAGCGCGTTACCGTAGCGATCGGTGATGACACCCTGATGTACGTGGCCAGTCAGGACGACATGCACCTTCATGTCGTCGCAGAGCTGTATGAACTGCGTGCGCCGGTTGGCGATCGAACCGTCGTCCGGGCCGCGGATGAGGCCCGTGTACGCTGTGCCATCGCACTTCGTCCCGCCGAGATTGACGATGGGATGATGCATGAGGATGATCTTGGCGAAACTACTGCTGTCGCGTCCGTCGGAGACCCCGTCCAACCCATCAAGCAGGTTCTTCACGTAGTCGAATTGCCCCTGTGTCAGCCCGCTTCCCTCTGGGTTTTCAATACAACTGAGCAGGTCCACCGGATTGACGCACGTGTCGTAGCCGGAGCTCAGACCGATGATGAGGGCATTCCCGTGGAAATAATAGAAGTCGTCGTACCTCGAGATGTAGTTGTGGTACTGGGTGGCGGTCGTCGTCCATTGCGGTGGGCTGTTGGTGGTGCGGAAGTCGTGGTTGCCCGGCGTGAAGAAGACCGGGATCGTGCCCCCGGAGTCCGCGGTCATGCGCCCCGGGTCGGGCTGCCAGTTGCTCCTATAAAGCTTGCTGACCAGATCGGTGTAGGGAGAGACGCTATAGTAGCCGTAGAGGGCGTTCCCCGTATTCCCAGCGTCCCCGCCGTTGACGATGAGAGCCAGCTTGGTCCCGAGCTTGTTTGCGCGAATCCAGTCCATCTGCGCACCGAAAGTTCCCGCGTGATCGTCGTACCCATTGGGTTGAGGCGCGTAGTCCACATGAGAGTCGGTCATGTGGTACAGTTGGAAAGAATCCCAGGGCCGGTAATAGCCGCTCGTCGTGTAGTAGACGAAATCCCAATGGGACTTGGCTGTGCCGTAGGGCTGCCCAAAGAGGACGTAGTTCGAGCTAGAGGGAGTCGCATATGCGCTGCCGACGACAGCGTTGTCCACGAAGACCTGATAGTAGCCGCTGGCGCTGGCGAGCATCACGTGGTAGTTGCGGAACCGCCGCGTGTCGAGATAGTACGTGCCGCCTGGGTTGAGGACGATGTAGCCCGGGTAAATCTGAACCTGAAGCGAGTACTTGCCGTCTGCCATCTGGAGAACCGCGTATCCACCTGACTCGAGTTTGACGCGTGCCTCGAGGGTCTCCCCCGGGTTGGTCGACGACGCGCCCCAGTAGCGGTAGTAGTACTCGCTGGCGCTCGTGGTCTGAAGCGTGAGGATACTCGCGTTCACCGACTGGGCCCCACCTCCCATACGCGTCCATGTGGGATAGCTGGCGTTCTGTGGCACCTGGTGTGCATCGTACCGACCTGTCCAGCGAAGCGCCCACGCATCCGACGCAACGAGTGCGCTGCCCAGCAACGTGAGCAAGGCGAATATCGACCGAGCGGCGCCACTGCCAACCCACGCTGCCTCGTTGACCGCGGACCTGTCTTCGCAAAAAAACGTGCTCCGCATGGGATTCCTCCTCGAAAACGTTTGTCGGTCCTTCTGCAGGCTGCATGCCAAGCGTGGTCATGGGCCCCAGTGCTCGCCACCCTTCCGTCTCCGATTCACAGGATCATCGGTTATCACCCTGCCGGCCATGCTCGCCCAAGCTATTGCTGTGTACCTTCCTTACTCCCTGCCGTCGCTTCCGGTCCGGGTCCGCGCTCGCATACGGTTTTCGTATCAATCGATACGGGTTTCGTATCCGGCGCGTGTGGCCGGCGAGTAAGCCACGGGCGAAACGATGCCTACGAAGGCGACAACGGTTTCTCTGTTACGCCATCAAAGGCATCCTTGGAAGTGCAGCTGGCCCGTCTCACGAAGTTGCCTGGATGCCGGATGGTTCACCGTGTCCTCCACGTCGGCGACGAGGAGGACGACGTCTCACCCCAACGCGGCGAAGCCGCAACCAAACAGGCTGCGTCTCCGCCGCGCGTGGGAGTGTTCTTCCGAGTCGTTCTGATCGTCCGGGGCGCCCGCCCAGGTCGGTGAAGTGAAACAGCAAGTTAGCTCGACACGCAGAATCCACACCTCGCCGAATCGATACTCACCTCCGCTCGCGGGCGCATCATGGTGTGCCAGCCAGCCCAGTCGGAAAAAGAAGCGTGACGGTTGTGCCCTTGCCGTGCTCACTCGACACCTCAATCGTTCCTCCGAGCTCCGCCGTGACGATATGGTGAACGATGGTCAGCCCCAGGCCCGTCCCTTGTCCGAACGGCTTGGTCGTGAACATCGGATCGAAAACCTTGGACAGGTGCTCAGGCGCAATCCCACAGCCTTCGTCGCGTACCGCCAAATCGACCCGGTCGCGGCCCGCGGTCAGCTCCAGTGTGATCACGCCGCCCCCCTTCGTCGCGCTTGCGTCGATCGCATTCGTCACCAGGTTGGTGAGCACCTGCGCCAAGCGCCCTGGCGAGCCGGACAGTTCCACCACGGTCATCCCTGGTTCGAAGCGAACGGTACACGCGGCCTGGCGTAGCGCATGGCCCAACAGCAGCAAGGTCTCGTGAATCACGGATACCGCATTGAACCGCTGCCGCTCGTGCGCTACGTCGCGCGTCTGCGTCTTGATGCCACGCACGAAACTGGCGGCGCGCTCCGCCGCCGTGTCCGCCAGTTGAATTGAAGATTGCATCTCACGTGCGATTTGTCCGTGATCTTCGACGGTGACCCCGGCATCGCCGATGGAAGCTTGGTATTCGGCGACCAGTTTGCTCAACTCGACCAGCGCGACGCGGACCGTAGCGAGCGGGGTGTTCATCTCGTGGGCGATGCCGGCGGTGAGGCGACCCAGAGAAGCCATCTTTTCAGCGGTCAACAGTCTTTCTTGATTCTCCTGCAGTGACCTGTAGGCGGCTTCCAGCTCGCGAGCGCGCGCCGTCATCGCCGCGTGTAATCGCGCATTGTGGAAGGCGATTGCGATCTGGTCGGCAATGGTCGCGAGAATCGCCACAAGCTCATCAGTAAAAGCATCGGTCTCATTGCTCTGGACATCCAGAACGCCGATCACACTCCGTCCGCTCATGAGTGGCAGCACTGCCTCGGCGCGCGTGTCGGGCAACCGTGGGTCATACAGATACCTGGGATCTTTGGAAACATCCTGCACGATGCACGCTTCGACCGCACTCGTGGCATGCCCGATCAAACTATGCCCGCCGACCTCGAGCTTGACGGTGTCTTTGAATCCAGGGTCGAGCCGGACGGTCGGGCGCTCAATCGCCCACCGACCCGTCTCGTCAATCAAAAAGATGCCGACGTGGTAGTAACCAAACTGCTTCTGCATCAGTTCGATGACACGGGGAATCACCTGGTCGATGTCGAGCTGACTCGTTACCGCTGCGCCGATCTCGATGGCGATCTGCAAACGCGTAGACTGGAGACGCAGTGTCTGCGCCGTGATTTCGCGCTCCGCCAGCTCTTGCTGAACGGTGTCGAGAAGGCGCGCGTTTTCGAGCGCGATAGCCAACTGATTTGCGACGGCTTGGAGGACATCGAAATCCCCCTCGTCGAAGGCATCGACGCGCGGGTCTTCAGCGACCAGGACTCCCAACACCGAATCGCCGATTCTGATCGGGACGTCGACCTCGGCGCGAGAACCCCCAACGCCGCGGACAAACCCGGGCGCCTGGGTTACGTCGGGCCAATAGTGCAGTTTGCCGGTGAGGAGAGCTTGTTCGCTGAGGCCCTCGCCGGGACGGAGTCTCCAGCGTGGCGGCGCGTCATCCCAACCAGACTGCGCGTGCATCACCCGGTCGCCTGATTCCGGATCACGCAGGAGGATTCCCAGGAACCGATAGCCCAGGACGTCGCGTCCGGCATCGACCACCGTCTCACACAACTCCTCTACGCCGCGCAATCGAGCGAGCGCCGTACTGGTGCGATACAGCGCCTCTTGGCGTTGGGCGTGCGCATTACTCTGCTGAAGTAACCGCGCGTTGTGCACTGCCGCGGCTGCCTGACCCGCGAAAAGGGACAGGAGACGCGCGTCGGCATCAGTAAACCGGCGCGTCGCCCCGAGTGCCGCGCGTGGGGAGGCAGCGCCGAGCTCATCGACCTCCAGGACCCCGATCAGCTCACCCCCGAACAACATAGGCACTTGGACGACCGCTTTCAGCGCCAGCTCTTCGTATTGGGGCGAGCGATGTTCCCAGGTATGATAATCATCCACGATCAAAGGTTGATGGGTCTGAGCGACGCGCCCTGCCATGCCTTCGCCGAGCGACAGGCGCGTGCCGACGAAAGAGCTCGGGAATCCCTTGGTCACCGCCAGCTCCAAGTCATCGCGGGCTTGGTCGTACAGGTAGATGGCGCCGGATTGCGTGTGAAGCAAGGAGCTTGCGCGATCGATGATTGCTTGCAACAGGAGCGGCACGTCCCGTTGCGCGGCAAGATCAAGCATGGTCTCATAGAGCGCGCTGAATTCGTTCGCCCGCTGTTGGAGCTCGAGCTCGGCTTGCTTCCGCTCGGTGATGTTCTTTGCCACTCCCAGGACGCCGATGGTCTTTCCCTGTTCGTCTTTCAGAAAGGAGGCGGATAGGCTGATTGGGACCGGGTGTCCATCCGTGTGCCAGAGTGCAGTCTCGTAGTCTCGCAACTCGCCTCTTTCTCTGAGGAGGCGCATGACCCTGCGGGCCTCTTCTCTGCCGCCCACATAGTACTTGCTCATGGGCTGACCCACGGTGTCCTCTCCCCTCATACCCATGATCTTCACCGCGCCCTGATTGCAGAAGGTCACGATGCCGTGTTCGTCGGTTGTGGAGAGGATATCAATCGAGCTGGCCATGACGTTTTCCAAGAAATTCTTGGTGTTCCTGATCTCGTCATAGAGCCGGGCGTTCGTCAGAGCGGCAGCGACCTGGCGGCTCAATGCAACCAGCAGCTCCATGTGTTCCGGCCCGAAGGCGCCCCGGGTTTCACTGAGGATATTGAGGACGCCGAGCAGGTCGGAGCCGGATACAATGGGCGCCGAGACGACCGTCTGAAACGGCTGGTCGAGCTTGGGCACGGGCAGCCAACGAGGATCGCTCGCCGCGTCGAGCACGAGGGCAGGTCTGCGCTGTGCCGCTACCCAACCCGCGAGGCCCTCACCGACGTGGAGGTTAATCTGCGCATCCAAATCAGAAAGGGAGGGCTCCGAGCCGCCTGCGAGAGCGCGCACATGCAGCCGGTTCGTGCTCGGCTCAAACACCAAAGCTTCGCCCCTTGACCCGCCCAACGCATGGGTCGAGAGCTGCACGGCGCGGTCGAGGATCGCAATAGGATCGAGGTTGGCGGAAAGCTCGTGACCCACATCGTACAGCAGTTGCAGCCGCTGACGTTCGTCGTTCGCCATTTCCGACAGCCGCGCATTCTGAATCGCCACTGCGACCACCCCGGCGATCGTGGAAAGAAGTTCTTGCTCCGCCTCGCCGTATGCATCTGGGCGATACGCTTCCACGGAAATGATGCCGAGCACGTCGTCGCCGTGCAGCATGGGGATTCCCAACCAGGAATCCGGCGTCTTCGTGCTGTCCCATCGTTCCAGGGCTGGCAATTGATCTTTTTCGCGCGCGTAGTTGCGGATGAGGAGCGGCTGCTTGCTCGTCAGGACTGAGAAGGACAAGCCACTCGTAATGTGTTCTCGCGTCAGTGGTTCCCGCGTCCCTTGAACCACCCTCATGCGAAACTCGAATTCCCTGGAGACGCGGTCGCACAGGGCGATCCAGAAAGCATCGGCCGCAATCGCACGAGTGACTTCTTGGTAAACCACCTCGAGCAGCTCGTCCAGGTTCAGGTTCGTGCTCACGGCACGCGCAATTCGATTCAGCAGAGACAATCGCCCCGCGATTGTACCTGCCGAACGCCTAGATTCGTCCACGCCCGTTCTCTTGCCCCTACGAGAGCGCCACACCGTAGCCAGGATCTTGGACTTGCTCGCGATGCGCTTCAGTCGAACACCTCGCCCTCACTGTCATCTCAACCCTGGTTCACTCGATGCGGAGAGGGTCACTCTTTCGAATCTGGATCGACGATTGTGCATGCGGGAGACGGCGGGGAGCTGATGGCACCTTCTACGAATCCTGTCCACTTTTCTCGTGCATCTGTTTGGTCAAATCCGGGTAGAGTTTCTCGATGCATTTCGGACAGAGCCCGTGAGTGAACATCACGTCCGAGTGGTCCTTGAAATAGATTTCCAGCTGGCTCCAATAACCCCCATCATCGCGGATGCATTTGCACGAGGCACAGATCGGCAGAAGCCCGCGCAGAGTCTGGATGTTTGCGAGCGTCTGTTCATACAGCCGCACGTTTTGGAGTGCCACCGCAGCCTGATTCGCAAAAATCTGCAGCAACTCAACGTCTTGAGACTCGATCGCCGGATGGTCCAGATAGATCACTCCAATCGTCAACTCGCTGACCCGGAGCGGGACCACCGTGACCTGCTCCGCCAGCTGAATCTCCCCACGAAGCAACGCCTCGCGGATCAACCTCACCTTTCCACCTTCCACCGCTCCATCGACTTTCCCCCGCCCGACGAAGCGCCCCGTCCCGGCGTGGATAACTAGTTCGGTACCCTCCTCCATCATCGCCAGGAAACTCTCCGTCCTCACCCGAGGTGTGCGCTCAATCCCTCCCTCTGGTATCACCGCCAGAAACGAATTCACCGCACCGAGCAGTCCAGCTACCTGCAGCAGAATGCCCTGCAAAAGACCATCCAGGGGCTGAATCTTGTGCAATTCCGGCGTGACATCCAAGATGTAGCGCAACCCCTGTCGATTCTTGTTCAACATCTGAATCGCGTATGCCGCCTTCAGTCCTACATCAGTCCAGAGCAGCAATTTCTCGGTCCCTCCGTCTTGTCGTAATAGCCCTGAATTTCCAAACGGCGAAGGAGCTTGCGGGGCGGCTGCTCGCTTGCATAGCCCGTCTGCAGAATCACCTGCACCAGCGGATTGAACTGGCGCAATTGGGTCACCACTTCTTCCCCGGTCATGCCCGGCATATAGTAATCGAGGAGTAGCAGATCAATCTTCTGTTCTCGCAGGAGCGTGAGCGCTTCGCTTCCGTTGCTCGCGCAGACGACCACGTGACCTTCACGTTCCAACAGGAGGCGGGTGGCTTGCAGATACTCGGGATTGTCATCCACCAGGAGAACCGTATAGCCCGAAAGACCGGGGGTGCTACTCTTGCGTGTCAAACAACCTCCTTGCAGGAATCGAAATGACCCAGACAGCGGCTGCTAGGGCGCGTGGAATGCGACAGGGTTCACCGCGCATGAAGAATGTTGATCATGCCCCACAAGACCAAGGTCTCGAAGGGAGCACGTGGATGCGTTAGAAAGTTCTTGTCCCAACGCGGTTCACCTGAGCGGAGGCACTCTGGTCAATGGATGTCTTAGGGATTTGCTTCTCCAGTCCGACCATGAAATTACTACCGTCGTGGTAGACCCCACATGTCCAGCACTGCCCGGGGCAGGGCATGCCAAAGTGGCTACCCGGAATCTGGAACACGCATCCAATGTAGCAGTGCGGGAGAGGGACGTCAACGATCGAGCCCTCCACGTGCACGGGGGTGCATTACCATCATCTCGGCGACTTGGCACCGTGGGCCACGTTTTCTGATCAGGGCTGCCAGAGAAACGAGACTCTGATGTCGTCGGGAAGTGTGGCGATGCGAAGGATAGTGGAGCGAGCCCTGGTGAGGGCGGGAATCGAGACAATGGTAGGGGGGATGGATCTCGGGAAGGCGCGGGTTGTGGTCATGGAGGTGTGGAAGCCGAGTGTGGTCTGCCGCGTTGTTGCCAGTAGTCCAGCCAGCGGCCATCTTCCGAGTGGTAGAGAGCGCAGAGCGCCAGGATTTCATTGGCGCCGTCGATGTTCCAGAATTTCTCAGAGCCTTTGACGCGAAGAGCGAACTGTTTGACAGCTCCCTCGGCGACACCGGAGCCGATGGGCCATCCCTTGGCGCGGAACTCCGGGTATTTCATGCCGTCTCGGTTATTGGGGAAGTAGGAGAAGGCGTTACGGTGAAGGACGCGCCGTGGAGACCTATCTGAATCGCCCTCCGAGGGCGGGCCGGCTTGTTCGGAGAGGGTTTGCAGATCATTGATGATCCGATCGACTTTGCCGTCCCAGAGCAGATCCGTATGTTTTTCAAACCACCGTCTTGCTGCCGCGGAGCCCTCGCCGTGAGCGGCATTGGCGCATGCCGTGAGGTGTTCCACGGCGTGAGGCCAGTCCAGAATGAAGGTGGCCTCTGGGAAATGGTAGGCTCTGAGCTCACGGATGACGCGGGCTCCGTCTGAGACGAAGAGTTTTTCCCTGGCGGCGAGGTATCCCCGACATTCGGCCTCCAGGCGGAGGGACCATCCCATCTTCTCCCAGTCATCCATCGTGGCGACATAGGTCTTGGTGAGGGCATGCGCGCCTTCATATTCGCCGCGAGGAGCATTCGGCTGAGGAGCGGGAACTGCATCGTAGACGGCGCCGATTTTGTCTTCCTTCCACCGTTCTGTCTTTGTCTTGTGGCGAGTCTGTACCCGCCCCCCATCGGCCGTAACGACGATCAGTTCCGGTGGCTTGCCGCTGAATTTTGTCGGGACGCCGTTCTGGAAGGCTTTGACGGCTTCACCGCGCTGCTGGATGATCCGGCTTCCCTCATTCTCAGCAAGCGTTCGTACATGTTTGGGGCTGACGGAAATCTCAGCCTGAACCAGGAGCACCTGGCTGGCATCCTCGAAGGATCTCCCAACGACGCTGGCGTGGCAGGTCTTCTGAAGGTACCCGACGCTGGACCCTGTCGGTGGAATACCGAGCACCTCGTCCAGTGGCACACTCGTCTTCTGGCAACGATCGCAAACCGCGTAGGGGCGATTGTAGCCCACCTTCCCGACAACGGTCTGAATCTCCCGCACCTGCGCCCTTTCCTGTATCCGGAACGGTTTCCCGCACCCAGGACATGGATAGCTCCCCTCGGGATCTCCTCGCGGGTCCCCCTCGAGCCGGGTTTCCAGCAACTTCACAGCAAGCCGGAGTCCGGCTTCAAGTGCCATCTGTTCCAACTCGGCGAAGGTTTTGTTCTTGGTGTTTTCGTATCCCATCGTCTGGTACTCCCCCAAACATTTCGTGACGTAGTCTGCGCGCCGATCTTCTTCACTCATGACATCTTGCCCGCCTTGAGAATCGCGATGTTCAATTCAGAGATCCGGCACAGCGATCGCCACAGCTTCCGGTAGGCGGCGATCCCCCGCCGGGCATCAGCCACCTCCCCGCCCGCCAACAGATACCGCCTCTGTTTCCCAACTTACTAGGAAACCGTGAGGTACCAGTATGGCCCGTGACGAAGTCGCGGATCCCGATGACAACGGCATCCCGAC
>JACPPM010000326.1 GCA_016191015.1 Acidobacteriota bacterium
GCCCTGCAACGTGTCGGCGCGCTCTTGACAGCCCGGCGAAGCGGATGCTAGAGTGCAAGGCCTTGTGCGGGAATAACTCAGCGGTAGAGTGCAACCTTGCCAAGGTTGAAGTCGCGGGTTCAAATCCCGTTTCCCGCTCCAGTCATCATAGGAGCGCTCGATCCGGCGCAGGCGGCGTAGCCAAGTGGTAAGGCAGAGGTCTGCAAAACCTTTATACATCGGTTCAAGTCCGATCGCCGCCTCCAATTCCATCGGAGGCCGGTAGAGATCGGGGGCGATCGGCCCCGCGCGTCAGCCTCTCGTCTTGCTCCTCTCGATTGCCCCGTGAAGATCTGCCTGGAGAGCGAGCAATTCCATATTGAGGTCGTCGAGTCGCAATCCCGGCTCGAAGACAGATTGGCACATCAGCATCGTGGTCTGGGCCGCCTCGAGGTCGCCTGCTGCGATGAAGTCGCGACACTGACGTGTGAGGCGTGAGAAGGCGTCTCGGTTCCGGTGCTCTTTCTCGAGCACACCCTCGATCGTGCCCACGAGCTCAGCGGCTTCGCGCTGGCCCGGGACTGCGGTGAGCAGGTCGCGCGCCTTCACGAGGGCGTCTTCAAGGTGGCCATCGCCGAAGAGTTTGCGGGCGGAGGTGATGAAATCCGTGATCAGCTTCTGTCGTGTCGCCTCGATTTCGATCCGGCGGCGCAGGTCGCTTTGCAGTGCCACGAGCTCGAGCCGAAGATCGTCCAGCCGGTTTCCCGCCTGCGGAGGCAAGGTACATCGTGCGAGCGTCGCCTCGGCGTCGTGCACGCGGCCGGCCGACGCCAGTTTGCGATACTCGCTCGCGGTGGCGCGAAACTCATCTCGGAGGCTCGTCTCGGCCTGGTGGAGCCCTTCCGCATCGCTGAGGCGCCGGGCGACATCCGGGTCGCCGGGTACGAGGGTATTTGCGTCCCGCCACGACTGGGCCGCTTCCTCCCAGCGCTCCTGAGCGAAGAGGGATTCCGCCTGTTCGCAGAAGCTTCGAAAGCGGCTCCTCGCTGGGTCGAGTGCGACGACATTCTCTCGGGCCTCAGGATGTTGGGGATCCCACTCAAGTATCCTTCGGTAGAGCTCGTAGGCGGCGCCGTTGTTGCCATCGCGCCGAAGTTGAGCCGCCCGGGTCTCGGCGCCCTGAATCCGCGCCAAGCGTGCGTGTTCATCAGTCTTTCGGATCTGATCAGCCTCTTCCCCGCCGAGGATGCTTGCGAATTCCGCACCCAGAGCCTGCGAACTGAGTCGGATCACCTCATCCCAGCTCTGCATCCTGTAGGCGAGCTCGATCTTGTACAGAAGTGACCTGACCTTGGCTTCCGAGCCGCTCTGACTCTCGACCTGTGTGCGCATCGCGAGCAGCTCGTTGCGTGCGGCGTCATCCGGCGCGACCTCCAAAGCCAGGTCGAGGTGCTTGTTCGCCTCCTTCCACCTTCTCCGAGCGGCGGCTTCCCGACCGGCTGCGAGATGTTGGTTGAATGCGAGGCGCTGCTTCTCGTCCGCGGACTTCCGCGCCAGATTGCGCAGGACCCCGTCGTATGGCCTCAGGAGAGAATGACGTCCTGCAAGATCAAAGGCGCTCTCGGACATCCCGGCTTGCATGGTCTCGCCCAGTGCGGCCAGATCGGTCACGAGAGATTCCACTTCCCGTTCGGCGCTCGACTCGGCTGCAACGGCACGCAGGTCTCTGAGTGCTCCATTCAGCTCCGGAAGAGAATTGGAAGTCAGCAGGCTCACGACCTTCTTGACGTGCTGGGCAAGACGGCGAGCAAGGTCGCGCTCCTCGATCGAGACCCGGATGCTGATTTCGAGCTCGCGAGCTTTCTCGTTTTCCGGATCGAGCCCGAGGACGCTCATGACCTTCTCCAGCGCCGCCTGGAGGCGCCCCTTGCCCTGGAGGAGCGCGGCTTCACCCAGGTCGCGATCGATGATCGCGGCATGAGGAGGGGAGATCTCCGCAGGGGAGGGGGCCGGCTGGTCGACAGCCGTCCTCTCGTCCGCCGGTTGATCGGGGGTGGGGGAGGCCTCGCTCGGCGGCGTGGACGCCCCGCGGGCCGCCTGGAGGAGCTCGACCACCTTCCGGATCTGGGTCGTCGTGCGGCCGGTCCTGTTCGGTTCGGCCTCCAGCTGCCCGAGCAGGGAGGCTGCCTCATCGAAGCGTCTGTCGGCAATCAACCTCTTTGCACGCCGGAGCGCTTTCAGGGTCTTGTCGAGCCTTGCCTTGTCCAACAACTTTCGCCAGTTGAGGTTTTCGGGATCGGATTCGACCAGCGGCACGAGCAGCTTGATAGCCTGGGAGTACTTCCGCTCGAGCATCATCCGATGCACGAGTACCTCGCGCGCCACGTGCTCTCCGGGCGAACCAGCATCCGTACCGGTGCCGGGCGCTCCCGTGCCCCCCTCACGACGCCTCGCGTCAATCAGTCCGGTGATATCCCGGAGGGGGGGGCGGGGGATTACCTCTGAGATCTGTTCAGGCACCACACCAGATTCGGTACCATCCGCCTGTGGAGGGAGCTGGTCGAGCTCGTGCACGAGCTCCTGCATCGAGCCGTAGCGGTCATCCCTCTTCTTCTCGAGGGTGCGCATGATGATTCGGTCGAGGGCGGGAGGAAACTGTCCGTCGGGGAAGTGCGAAGCGGGATGCTGGGGCACTTCGTTGACGTGCTTGAACAGGTAGCCGATCGGGTTGGGTGCCTGGAATGGCAGGGTTCCCGTGACCATCTGATAGAAGGTGACGCCGAGCGAGTAGATGTCGGAGCGGTGGTCGATCACCTGTCCGCCCTCGAGGATGCCGCACTGCTCGGGGCTGCTGTATTGGGGCTTGCCGATGAACATATTGGTGGCGAGGGTCTGGAGTTGGCTCTCCTCGGCGAACGGCTTGGCGATGCCGAAGTCGACGATCTTCGTCAGCTCTCGACCCTCGGCCGTGGCCACTAGGAGCAGGTTGTCAGGGGCGATATCGCGGTGAACGATGCCTTGTGCGTGAGCGGCCGCGAGTCCGCTACCGGCCTCACGAATCACATTGATTGCCTGCCCGAACGGGATTCTCTGAACGCGCTGGAGGCGTTGCTGGACGCTCTCGCCTCGGATCAACTCCATGACCATGAAGAAGGAGCCGTCCTCGAGAGTGCCAAACTCGTGCAGTTGCACGAGGTTGGGATGGCGCAGGCGGACAAGGATCCGCGCTTCGCGTATGAAGCGCTCGACCGTGCCCTCCTTCTCCGACATACCCGGAAGGACGACCTTGATCGCTCTCTCTTCCTCCAGGTAGACATGCCGCGCACGATAGACAGCACCCATCCCGCCGCGGGCGATCCGTTCGATGATCTCGTATTCCCGGATCCTCGCCCCGGGCTCAAAATGTTCGTGCGCTGACGGCATCCCCCTCGATTCCGCTCACCGGCGAATCCCCGACGGGACCCCGGACCAGCGGAGCCGCGACGACAATGACGCTACCTCGCTCTGATCCAGACCCGGACGCTTCGTCTTCATCGCAACTCCGTCGATCCGGGTTATACCACCGGCCGGGGAAAAGTACAAAAGCGTAAACGAACCGAGCCGATCCGACCTCGGAGCGGCTCAACGCGCTCAGCACGCGGCATTGTCCGAGGAAGGGAGTCACGGGGCCTGCCGGCAGCCCTTTCTCAGAACCAGAATGATGCGCCGAAGTTGAGTTGAATGCCGCTCAGGTCAAAGGGCTCGAAATCGGGATCGTAGTCTTCGGACAGGTTTCCTTTCGCTCGCACGTACTTGACCTCGGCATCGACCGTCGAGCGGCCGACGGGGATCTGGATTCCCCCCTTGAGGTGATAGCCGGGACTCACTGTCTCGGTTGTGAAAACGCCGGAGATGAGACGCGGATCGTTCGAGTTCCGGTTGACTACGAAATCGCCCCGCTCCACATACTGCCAGAAGTACGCGCCGACGCCGCCTCCCACGTACGGGATCACCGGCACTTCGCGTCCAGCCGGGTACAGCTTGATCGAGCCTTCCAGGGGGACGATGCGCAAGGTGATCGTCTGGCGGATCGGGCGGCCATCTTCAAATTCGAAGTCGCGGTCGCTCGTCTTCACCTGCTTGTCGTACACCCCGACACCGACGCACACATTCACGTGATCGCCGGCGAAATAGTCGGCCTCCCCCGTGAATGTGAATCCGTTGAAGTCCGCCTTTTCCATCGTCAGATTCTGGAAGTTCTGAACCCACAGGTCGCTCTCGGCTCGCGGCTCGAAGTATCCGATTCTGAAGGATACGCTGTCGGCCGCCACGAAGGCCGGCAGAGCCAGGCTCGCAATCAGACCCATCACCAGTTTCCTCATCGCAGTCTTCCTCCTACACCCCCGATCTCTGCATTCGGCGTGCCACGCAGGAGCCCTGACCGTTCAATGAGATGCGGTTGAGCGAATGTGTGGTCCCGCGGTCAGTGTACACTATTGTGGACAGTAGCTCACACCTTCAAGATGCGTCATGCGGATCTGTGCCGCAAGAACACAGTCCGCCTGGCTGCGTTAACTTTCTCTTTGAAATCGCGCGGCCGAGCGTGTAGAGTGCATGGCTCGAAGGATGAGATGAAGGGAGAAAGTAGCATGCTGAAAATCGGGGTCCTGCGCGGGCGGGAGAATAGCTTTCCGGATGGATTCATTGCCAAAGTCAACGAGATGGGTGGCGGGGAAATCATTGCCGAATACATCCAGCTGGGTGGAACCAAGCTGAATGAGCCGTGCCCTTATGCCGTGATCCTGGACCGAATGTCACACGAAGTGGCGTACTATGTGGTCTACGTGAAGGCTGCGATGCTGCAGGGGACTTACGTGATCAACAACCCCTTTTGGCGCAGCGCGGATGACAAGTTTTTCGGATACGCCGTCGCAGAGAAGCTGGGATTCAGGTCGCCCAAGACGTTGGTCCTGCCCAATCGTGAGTACGTCGATGATGTCACACCTGAGTCTCTCAGGAATCTGTGGCCGATCGATTTCACTGCGGCTCTCGAGGCCGTCGGCTGCCCGGCGATCATGAAACCCGCCTTCGGAGGCGGTTGGAAGAACGTTCACAAGATCAATTCGGTCGAGGAGCTGGTCGCTCGGTACGACGAGAGCGGACAGCTCACCATGATGCTCCAGGAGTTCATCTCGTGGGATGACTACATCCGCGTCCCGACGATCGGCCGAAAATACGCCCGGGCAATCCGCTATATCCCCCGGCCGATGGGAGCAGGCGAGTACGTCCAGGATCTGGGCGTTCTATCGCAGGATTTGCGCGACCGTTCTGAGCAGATGTCGCTCCGCATCAACGAATTCCTCGGCTACGACATGAACGCGCTGGAGTTCGCCTTGAAGGATGGAGAGCTCTATGGCATCGACCTGACCAATTACGTCTGCGATTTCGATGCGCGGTCGCTCAGAGATGCTCACTTCCCATGGGTCGTCGAGAAGATGGCGAGCTTCGCGATCGAGAAGGCGCGCGAACGTGCCGATTCGAGGCTGCCCGGCAACTGGGAACACCTGATCACGGGCAGGCGCTGAGCTCGAAAGCGCACCAGCTACCCACGGTGAGAGGCTGGAGCGGTTCGTTCTCCGACCGCTCCCCCCTCTCTCCGTTCCGGCGCGTGCCGAGCGCGGCTATTTCAGCGCCCAATCGACCTGGGAGACCAGGTTCTTCTTCAGATCCTCGTTGGGAGGTTTGGGGCCGAGCCAGATCGCGAAGACGGCCTCGGCGAGCTGCTGGTTGTCGACCGTTCCCTTGTCCTTCCCGTTGATCAGGACATGGATGGTACTGCCCTTGCCGTAGATTGCAAATGTGCCACCTTCGGCGGCGTCCTCATTGAACATGCCGAGGAATTTCTGTGCGTCGGCCTTCACGGGCGACGCCCCCAGGGATCCGAGCGTGCTCTCGAGACCGGTCGTGTAGGCTTCCACGATCTTGTCCTTGCCGACCTCGCGCGCGAACTTCATGACGATTGCCTTAGGGGCTGCCGTCTTCGTCAGGGTTTTGTAGAGCTCGGCCGAGCTCTGCAACGTCGCCGCACTCGCTCCCTTGAATGACGCCAGGGTCTGCGCAGCGGTGGCTTCTTCCAGGTACAGGCCCGCGCCGTAAACCTTGATGATGAACTTGGTGCGGACGCCCACGCCCGTGCACCTCAGGCTCGGCGATGACTCGCCGGGCATACCGATTGTCGCGTCGAACGTCGTTCCGGTCTTGGGCTCGGTGATCTGTTGAGCATACCCGAGCGCCGTGGCTCCTGCGAGGAGGAAGACTCCGACGGCGGGAAGCAGGGTGGATCTCATCTGTAGTGTACCTCCATTGATGTCACGGATCAGATTCATGCCTCTCTTTTAGCACAGCAGGAACACACGACGCAAAAACGCACGATGGTGGATCGCTGGGACTTTTTACTTTTTGCCGTTTCCTTCTTACAATAACGGCGTGTCACTGTGCTACCGGTGTGGGAATCCAGTGGCCGAGGTTGGAGCGGTCAAACGAGAGAGCTACTGCCCTGGCTGCAACGCGGCCCTTCATTGCTGTCGCAACTGTCGGTTCCATCTGCACAGCGCGCACAATCAGTGTTCGGAGCCGGCGGCCGAATGGGTGCGGGACAAAGAGAAGCCGAATTTCTGCGAGTATTTCACATTCCGTGAGAGCTCGGTGAAGAGGTCATCGCCTGATCGCGAAGCCGCGCGTCAGGCGTTCGACAGTCTCTTCAAGAAACCCTGACGCGGCGGAGCCGCAACCAAACAGGCAAGACCCAGGCACGCTGCAAGACCCTTCCGAGCACCTCTCAGGAA
>JACPPM010000332.1 GCA_016191015.1 Acidobacteriota bacterium
AGGCACGCTGCAAGACCCTTCCGAGCACCTCTCAGGAAAGCAGGAAGTTAGGAAGGCAGGAAGGGGTCTGTTCGATCCCACCCTGAGCTCCGGAGATGACCGCTCCGTTCCTGCATTCCTCCCCTCCTGCTTTCCTGAGAGGAGTTCGGAAGTTCTAGCCGCCTCACATTTCTTGCCATTTTGCCTCAACACTCAACTTCCCAGACACTAGCGGGAATCCGCGATTTCGACCTCATAGGCGTCGGCCCCTCGCCACACGAAGCAGATCCGCCATTGATCGTTAATCCGGACGCTGTGCGGCCCACCCCGATTACCGATGAGCTTCTCGAGGTGATTTCCAGGCGGAAGCCGCAGATCGAGAAGTGATTCGGCAGCGTCCAGGACCGGGAGCTTGCGAAGGGCGATCCGAACTACGTGTGGCGGCAAGCGTCGTGATCCCTTCCTCTGGAACACCCGTTCCGTTTCGGACTCCCGAAAGCTCCGAATCATTGGGAGGAATCATAACGGACCTCGTTATTAGCGTCAAGGTGTTCACCCTGCGACACTCCGTGTGGCGCGATCGCAGGGACGAATAGCCGGTGGATCGCACTAATCCGGGAATCTCGAATCGTCGGCATTCGGCGAGTCGCCTCGTGTGAGGCGCATCACAATGGGCGACAGGAGCTATGACACCGGCGGCAAGGCGCCGCGACGTCCCGCACTCCGAGATCGTGGGGCGGCAGCTGGGTTTCCTGAACATCCGCCTCCATCCCGATCTCTTCTCACGGTTTTCTAAGGAAAATCTCACCGCTCCTCCATTGTCTCCTCGGCTCCGCGGTCTTACCATGCCACCGAACGTCATGATCGTCACAGCCAAGAAGCGGGCGAAGGAGAGCGGCAAATGTTCGGAAAGGCGTTGAGAACGGTTTGTGTTTGTTCCTCCATGTCACTGGCGATGGCCCAACTGGCAACGGCCCAGTCCTACGACGGCGTCTCGGACGTGCAGGTGGTTGCGTCGGCGCCGGGTCAGCTCGTCATCAGCATGAGGTACGTTTACTACACCGGCAACGGAGACAATGTGAGCATCAGTGCGATCCCACTGAACATGAACAAGATGGAGTTGTACATAGTGGGTTGTGTGGCCTGGCCGGTTCACTCCGGCTGGGGCCGCGCATACTTGCTTCTCAACTACGCGGGCGGCGGAAGCATTGAGTCGAGCGCGATGCGGATCTTTATGCAGCGGGACGAGGGCAGCCGCGGCCGTGTGAGAATTCTCACAATCGACTGGCCGATGACGAAGACCTGGTCGTCGCAGATCGATTCGATTTCCGGGTCGATGCGAACGCTCTCTCAGAGCGCCCGTGAGCTCAGAGGCGAGACCACCTACACGCTGTCGAGCTCGCATACCGCGTCGGCATTCCTCCAGGCGCAACCGCTCGGCGTGGGAACGATCGCGCCGGGATTTACCTACGCGCCGTCGGGACCACTGAGCAGCGGACTATCGAGATCAGCCACGGTCTCCGCGTCTTTCACAGGCTCCGGGACCAGCTACACGGATGGCGTTCTGTTGGTGCTGTACGAAGGTGGAGGCGGCTCGCTCGCCTACGCCGTGGTGCCACGCATCAAATATTGGGCCACATCGACGAGGGACCGGGATCGAGACGGCATCAGCGACGCCATCGAAACCTCTCTCGGCACCAACCCCCGCTCCCGCGACACCGACGACGATGGGCTCGAGGACGGGTGGGAGCTCGAGGGCTACCGATCGGATGGATATCAGTACGACGATTCCAACCTGCCGATGCTCGGTGCGTCCCCGCGTCACCGGGACGTCTTCATCGAGGTCGATTATCTCGGCGGCTTGACCGGAGGCATGAGCCACGATCATCAGCTTCACGTCGACACGATCAACAAAGCGAAGGAGCTTTACGGAACCCTGCCGATCTCGAATCCCGACGGCCGGAACGGGCTGGCGCTGCATCTCCTCCAGGATGAGATGATTCCTTACGACGGGGATTTGGGGGGAGTGGCCGGGATGGAAGGGTTTCTGACGTATTTTCCCTCGAGAAAGCGTCGCATTTACCACTGGGCTATTGCCGGGCACGGCGGAGGAGGCCAGGCGTATATCACTTCCAACTGGCTGGTGTTCGGCACGGAAGGCGGCTGGCCCTACGGTGGGAGCTGGTTGGAGACGGACAAGTTTCTCGCCTTTGCGACGCTCGTCCATGAGCTCGGCCACAACCTCGGTCTTCAACATGAGGGGCGTTCGGGAC
Source organism: Acidobacteriota bacterium (assembly GCA_016191015.1). Classification (GTDB taxonomy): domain Bacteria; phylum Acidobacteriota; class CAIWXX01; order CAIWXX01; family CAIWXX01; genus JACPPM01. The sequence continues at coordinate 2,253 of JACPPM010000332.1, forward strand.
GCAGACAGGAGAACTGCAAGCCGAACTACCCGAGCCTCATGAACTACGCGTACGACTACTCTTTCAACTGCACCGCCTTCGATCTGGCGACCACTCAGATTCAATTCTCGAGCGGAAGTGCGCCGAGCATCAGCGAGGGCTCGCTCCGCGAAACGGGCAACGCGGGCCTCGGCTTCGTCTCCGGGTACGACGCGGACTACCTCGACTGCAATTATTTCAACGTCGATGGGGGGAACATCGACTGGAATCACAACGGCGTTTACGACCCCGGACGGGAAAGTGTCGATTGCGACGCATTCGCGCCGAGCTGCTGCCGGAAAGACGACTATGGCAATTCGCTCTGCGGCGACGGCATCCGCCGGGACCAGCGCGACTCGAACGACTTCCGGACGGTGCAGAGCTACACGGCCGAGTCGATCCGCCGTCCGCATTTCCCGGATCGGTCCCTGACCTCTGCCGAGCGGGGGTATCTGTACGACGAGGACGTACCGGATCTCATCGAGCCCGTGTGCGGGCTACCGGCGCCTCGGGACGGCAACGAGCGCGGCTGGCTCGGCATCAACCCGGTCTTCCAACTTCGCCCTGGGATGGAGATCAAGCACCCGGCCATGCGCGTGATCCTCAGCCCCTACCTCGACCAGGACAACCGCATCCGTGCGGACGCGCCGATCGAGGTTTCGCCGGCGCCGGACGGCGCGTCACCGGGAGAATGAGGCACGCGGTCGTCACCATGCCACGCCCATTCCGCACTGCCTGCCAGCATCCCGGACCCGAGGGACCGGCAGGCTGTTGCGACCTCCGCGCCATAGCACGCCGAGCCCGTCGTCGCTGCCAAGGCGGTGGCGGGACACGTCTGGGGCCCGTGTTCACGACTGAGGAGAGGTCGGAGAATCCAGCGTCAATCGAGCTCGGACGAAATTGGTCGTCGCCGAATCGAGCTCAATTTCACTTTCTCAGTCCTTGCAGTCCGATCATGGCCGCGAGTGCGGCGTCCTTCTGGTCCTTGCCCCAAGGCGGGCCTACTGACTTCCCAAGCGACACGATCGTCTGCCGCAAGCTGTTCACCGAGGTCCCCAGTGCTCGTTCGGCGTGCTCATCCAACTGCTCCTCGGGTATCTCGAGAAGTCTTAAGCCGCACGCTCTGGCCGCGCGCGCGAGCGCGTCGCGGAATAGCACCCCCTCAGCTTTGTGCATCCGGAAGTGCACGGCAAGGATCTCGTTGACTGTCCATTCAGGCATGGGGTCGACCGCGAGCACCGCGCAGGCGACTACCTCGTGTCCCGCGTCGCGGGCGCGTCCTAGAGCCTTTCCCATCTCTCGGACCGCAATCCGGCGCGTCGTCACGAGCGCCCGTCTCACCAGACCTCGTGCGTCACCCGCTTTGAGATGTTCGGCGGCGTGATAGGGCTGCTTCGCCCACGACGCATCACCCGTCTCGATCAGCTCGATAGAGTACCGGTCGACGACCTGTAGCTCACCGCTGCGTGTGCCGAGGACGACCAGGGCCGCCCACCCTGAGTGTGCTTTCAAACCGAACGCGATCTTCATACTCTGGCCTACGAAATCCCTAGCTGTTCCCCGGCCCCGCTCGCGGCGAGTCGCGAAACGATCTCGGCCGGAGGCCCGGCCAACTGTTCAACAACGCCTCCGCCGGTCGCGGACAAGTCGACGGGGCGACTGCTCAGGACTACAACTCGCTTGTTACCATATGGCCAGGCCCCAAAGGTCAGGACCTTCTCGAAGGTGTTGCGACCTATCACGATGACATCGACGCTTGCGACGAGCTCGTCGTAGCCGTGGCGTCCGCCGCCCCCCGCCGGCAAGCAGTCGAGATCGCCGTTCAACCGCGCAATGAACCCATCGACACTGGTGCCGACAAAGACAGATATCCTCATGGCAGACTCCTCACCCCTGGCCGTCTGACTGATGCTCAAGTGGTTCGCGGATTAACCCGGTTTCCTGCCCTTCCTTCCAGATAATAGGGGGCGTCGTTGACCGCGTCAACGTCTGCACCAGCAAGAGTGCGCGGTGAGATCGAGGCCTTCGCTTCCGCGATTCAGAGCGTACCTTGGATGATCCTGCGTCGCACCCCGTTATGCCCCCGGCGTACCGGGCCGTCCCTATTTCGCGCCCGTAGTCGCCCCCGATGAGCCGCGCTGCAGCACAGCCGCCATGTCAGATCGGCGCCACAACCGTCGCGCAGCGATCTCGGTCGATTGTGAGGTATATGCTCAGCCCCGTATACGGCTTCCCTCCGACATGCGGAAGCGGCACCCACCAAGCCCACCACGAATCCCTGTACTCAGACACGGAGATCGGAATCCTCTGTATCCGGCAGGGACCGGATTTCAGATCAACGTACTTGGCCTTCCGCACCCAGGTCATGAGCCACCGGGACTGCCGCTCGAAACAACGGCCCCACTGCTCTCTGGCTTGCGGTGAAAAAGCCGCACGCTTTTCGAGCTCCTGGCACGAGTAAGCCGCCGGTTGAGTTACGGAAACCACCCCGTACGGGACTTCCGCCTTAGCTTGCGCCAGCTCATTGCCGGCGAAATCCAGGAACCTCAACTCGACGTCGAGAAGGGGACGTGGGTGCTTGCGATCGGAAATGTCCTGTACTGATATATACAGCGACGCATGCGAGGAAACGTGCCAGTAGCCGTAGGCGAGGGTTGCTGCAGCGACAAGACCCACGATCGTCGCGACCTTATATCGCATGTCCTGGCGAACCCGTCGCAGCATCTTCGTCCACTCGCTTTCGGTGCGCCCCCGGGACCCACGCGGAATTCAGAACGGGACCGATCAGATTGTTTCCGATCGGCGGCATTCGGTTGTCAGGCCCCACGGCGGACACCGCGCCAGCGATATACCCAGTGCGCCGCCGCCCCAGCCACCGACCACGTGACGGTCGTCCAGATCACCGCCGCGGCTTCCGCCGAGGTTTGGATGTGCGCCATGGCGTGGGTGTGCAGGGAACTGGGCAGCGAGGACAAAAGCCCGGCGACTGCCCCGATTCCGGCCGCGCCCAAACTTGTCCCTGCCGGGCGTGTCAACACACACAGCATCGTGAGTAGCACCGCGGTCGCGACAAGAGCGGCCAGGTGCAGGAAAAGAAGAGGCTCCGACCGCGTGTTGACGAACTTCGATGACACCCCCGTCGGGAACACGAATGGGAACACGAACATGTTCAACACGAGCAGGACCACGAGTGCCGCGATGGCTGCCATAACGAGGCGTGCGACGTTCACGTTCTCAGCTCCTTCTCCGGCCCCGACAACCCTTCGAGTGTGCTCCAGCTAACCCGGTGCTCTTGGCCTTCCAGCCAGACAATAGACCGCCTGGAACAGCGCGTCAACGGCTCTAGGCGCCTTAGCGCTCGACTCTTACCAACATGTTGTCAGGGCCACCCGACCGCATATCGTAATCGTAGACGTAGACGTAGACGTAAACGTGGACGACGGATTCCGATCGATTACGTCAACGACCACGTCTACGTCTACGACTACGTCCACGTGGTCTGCGAGCGCAGCGAGCCCTTCATTCAAGGCGGAGCCGTGAATGAACGTAGTGTCTAAGAAGTTGAGTGCTTACACGAAATGGCAAAAGATTTGATACCGCAAAATCTTCCGAACTCCTCTCAAGAAAGCAGGAGGAGAGGAATGCAGGAACGAAGCGGTCGCCTCAGACGGATCAGAGTGGCTCGGAAGAACGATCTCACGCGCGGCGGAGACG
>JACPPM010000038.1 GCA_016191015.1 Acidobacteriota bacterium
CGACCCGAGAGTGAGGAGCAAGTTGCTCGTCGGTTGAATGCTGGAAGTATCTGCGTAATCTGCGCGGAAATCTGCGCCATCTGCGGTTTCGCACGGAACGGCCTCGCCCGAGTCGGCGCCTCGACTTTGCCGCAGCCCTGGGGGCGCAGAGCCGCCCACTTTTCGCGACCTCGCCAGAATGGCCGCAGCCAACTTCCCGGTCAGGAGATCGAAGAACGCTCGAAGTGTAGCGACCATCTCGACGCAGAAGGCCTCGCTCAACTCGAGGTGCTCGAGACCTGGCACGGTACCGAGAACACCTTGCTTGCGAAGAACATACATCCTCAGCTTCTCCTTATCTCTGCTCCGTTCGATGACTCCATCGCAGTGGGCGATCAAGTTGCGTATCGCCTCGTAGTGGACAATCTCGTTCCATTCCGGAACGTGATCCGGGAATGGCATTCCAGCCAGTTTCTTGAGATACGTCTGCGCCCGCGCGATCCCGGATCCACGTAGCTCGGACTGAGGAAGAGCGATCCCGAGCGCGTTTCTGACGTGATCGCAAGCTCTTTCGAGTCCATGTTCGAAGAGGGAGAAGCTCGAGAGCAAGAAGGAGTCCCTCAAGAAGTGGGGAAAGGACTCCGTCAGGCGCCGGAAATCCTTCCCATGCACACCGAGGAGTTGTTCTCGCTCTGCTTCTGGCAATGCCGCCGCCTCCTGACTGAGTTGCGCCACGAGATGGTCACACCGACTCTGGAGCGCATTCTCGGTATCCACGAGGAAGGCTTCCAGTTCATTGAGCTGAAGTTTGACGTACATCCCGAGGTAGATCATCTGACGATGCATACAGCGTCCTCCCGCGGATGAAGATGGCCGCACCCACTCGATACAGTGGTCGGCACCGATATCTGTCGGTGCCATTCTATACTCTTGATCACATCCGTTTGACACCGCGGGACCCCGCCGCTAAGATCGGGCGAAACAATCGAGGAAGCGCCGACGCTCCACTACTTTTCTCGCCACTCCTTCTCCGGCGGGAGCAACGGTTCTTTGCTCGTTGCGACGAAGATGGGCGATCGCTCCCGCGAGCGTGAGATCGCAGACACGTTCCGGAGGACAGAGTCAAGCCGAGACGAATGATGACAAGGTCTGACATAGGCATACTGGGCTTCAGGCTGCTGGCGATATGGATGTCATTCCTCGCACTGCAGGCTCTCGTATTTACTGTTCCAGGCTGGTTGATCATCGCTGACGACCGGTCCGGCCGGATCGCCGGCACACTGATAGCGGTCGGTCTGCCTCTCGGCATCGCGATCTTGCTTTGGGTCAAGGCCGCGTGGCTCACCGGTCGCGTTTTCTCTCACACACCCACGGGGGACACGAGCATCGCGGTGGTGACGCTGCGCGACATTCAGGCAGCCGCTTTTTCGATCATCGGCTTCTACCTCATCTGCGTATCGCTTCCGGAGATTGTCTATTGGGTCCATGTCCATTTCTCGAGCCGGCTCCAGGAATCCGTGCACGTGGCACTAACAGGATCCGCGTATGACAGCCACGAAGGACCCTTCGATCAAGCGCACGCCATGGCGCAGATGCTAGCCTTGGCGACCCGGGTAATCATCGGCATCGTATTGCTTGTGGGCCCACGGACCATCGTCGGGCTCACCAAGCGAACTGTTTCCGTTCTGACCTTCCCGACCCCCGAGCAGGTCGAGATGGAAGAAGCGCGATCTGAACAGAATCCCGAACGGGTGGGGGACGACCAGGGAGAGAAGCGAGGCCGGTGATGGGAATCGATAACTTCACGCCTTCTCACCCCGGGAGAGGCCGAGAGATTCGGCCACAGCCAGGGTGGCATCCGCGGCGATCGAACCAGTGATCGGATTTCATCAGAGTCCCCGTTCTCGCATTCTGGAGGATCGCGCCCGCCGACGCATCACCACCCGAATGCACCCGTACCTTCTCGTGGCTGTTTCAGCGGCGATGACTCTGTCCGCCTGCGGTCGCGACAGCGACATGGTTCGCGACTTGGAAGGGGATCCCCTGGTGAAGGAGATCCGGCCGATCGAATACGTGGACACGATGCGAGCGAACGAACGAGGAGAGAAACCACTGAAGCCGGGATACGAAAACGCGGTCGGATACAATAACCGAGTTCGCGAGTCGGTACTCCGGTGCTACACCCGCGGGGGACCAACGGTCAAAGTCCTGCGGCATGGCCACACGGCCGAAGGTGATCCCGTCTCATCGTACATGGTCGTAGACAAAGGCACGGGGACGCTTATCGTCGATTTCCTAAAGCACAATTGGGCGGGCCGACGCATTGTTTGCGTCTACCGGTTCCACAAGATCCAAATGGGAACGCGGGACGTCGATGGTAAGTTCGTGGCGACCCGGATTGAGGATGTGGGCGAGCGACGGGCCATCCTGCAGTACGAGTACCTGCCCCCGGACGTGGGTACCGACTACTTCTGACGGCAGGGATGGAGGGGGCGGAGTTTCTCGTGCTACGGCACGCAGTCGGATCGAGGGGTCGACGCGGATACTGCTTCACGCCTTGTGGCCGTCCGTGACTCCGGCCGCGTTACCGGGCGCGCTACGTGGCCAACGCGTCCAGCCAGTTCAGGTTGGAGATCCCTTTTGAGATCGGGAAACTGCCGCGCGCCGCGGACAGGAGGTATGCCGCTTTCACCCTGTCTCCGAGATCTTCTTTCAGCCGTACGAGCGACGCCGCGTGCTTCGAATAGACTGTCATGGCGCTCTTGATCTCGATCAGGATCAGCTTTTGCCCGATCTCGAGGGCCAGGTCCACCTCGAGCCCGTCGCGCGTTCGCACATAGTACATCGGTGGCATCAGCCCTTCGTGGAGAGATCTCTTCAGGACGTCGGTTACGACCAGGGTCTCGAAGAGCGCCCCGTAGCTTGGGCTGCCGAGAAGTGCGTCTCTATCGTGGAGCCCGAGAAGATATGTGGCAAGCCCCGTATCGGTGAAATAGATCTTTGGGCTCCTGATCAACCGCTTCCCGATGCTGCCGTAGTACGACGGCCGCAGGAACACCTGATCTCCCGTCTCGAGAATGGAAATCCATCGCTTGGCAGTCGGAACGCTGACGCCAGTGTCGCGGGCCAGATCTGAGAGATTCAAGAGCTGACCGGTCCGGATGGCGCAGAGCTTGAGGAATCGCTCAAATCGCCCGAGGTCTCCCACATTGGCGAGATTGCGGACGTCTCTCTCGAGATACGTCGCCAGGTAGGAGCCGCACCAAAGACGCCTGTCCACTCGGGGCCGGCTCGCAATCTCGGGATAGCATCCACGGAGCAGGATATCGGCGAGCGACGCCTTGAACTCCGAGGCGCGCGGTTCAGACAGACGGGAGGTCCACCGAGGGATGTTCAAAGCTCGGTCACCTCGGCCCAACCTGTCAGACATCGAAAACGGAAGCAGCGAGAGAACCGCGGTCCGTCCAGCCAGGGACTGGCTGATTCCCCGCATGAGGACGAAGTTCTGCGAGCCTGTGAACCGCCACTGCCCAGGAGGCGGTGCTCATCGATGCGCGTCTTGATATACGAGAGAAGCTCCGGCACATATTGGATCTCATCGTAAATCACGGGGGGCGGGTACCGATCCAAGAAAGCGAGAGGGTCTTCCCGTGCGCGGATTCTGATGTCGGGGTCTTCCAGGGAGGGGTAGCGGTGGGTCCGCGAGCACATCGCGTGGAGGAGAGTTGTTTTTCCCGACTGGCGCGGACCGGTCACGACAACGGCGGGGAAGGTGGTCATGGCTTTCCGGATGGTTCCGGCGAGGGATCGCGGTTTCACGAAGAGATGTTATGCGAGGACCCGCGATCGCACACTGAAGTACCAGAGCCCCGTCCATTCATGCTCGAGTCGCGCCTAATCCCGATCAGTCCTCGTGTGCTCGCACATCAGGCATCTCACAGGCATGGAGTTCTGTCATGTGCCGCTGGACAACCGCTTCATGACCTTCCGCGCCTTTGTTGCAACCGACTTGATCTCACCCCGGGCCAACGGCTCGACGAACGCTGTCGAGGATCGGGGGAGCGAGATCGGGGTGAGCGCGCGCAATCTTGGAAAGGGCGCAGACGGCGTGCCACTGGAGAACGATGCTCTCATCCGTGGGAAGCCGGCTGATCGTGCCGACTCTTGAGCGGACTCGACCCTCATCGTCGACCGCCCCGCGCCGACCCTCCCAAGTCGCACCGGTCGAAGACGACGCGTGGTTCACACGCCTGCTTCTATTCGCTCTCTCTGACCCACAACCCGGTGTTTATTGTCCCTGCATAGATCCTACCGGCCGCGATCACGACGCACTCGAAGTTCCTCGTCCACACACCCTCATCTACATGTCGCCACGTATCTCCACTGTCTGATGACATGAGAAGACCACTCGCGGCCCCGGCGACGTAGATCTTGCGGGGATCGGAGGGATCGATGGCGATGTCGGAGAGCATCCCGCGGGCGGGCATGATTCGCACCCATTCTCTCCCTGCATCCGTCGACCTGAAGATGCCTCGGAAGCGATCGAGCGCGTAGATAATGGCGGGATCGGTCCGATCGATCTCGATGTCGTACGGCTCGAACGTCAGCGAGTCTGCCAGAGGCGTCCACGACCTGCCGCCGTCCACACTTCTGTAGATTGTGCCACCCCGGCCGCCGATGTAGACCGTGTCGCCATCGAAGGGGTCCACGGCAAGGCGGTCGACCCACATCGGATGCCAGTCAACGTCAGGAATCCTCGATGTCCGAGCCCAGTTGCGTCCTCCGTCGATGCTCCGGTAGACGCCGAAAGGCGGGCCATCCGAGGGGTCGTCACATGCGCTGTCAGATTCGCACCAGCCGTCTATTGCCATGTAGACGAGATCCGGATGACGGGGATGGACGACGATGGATCGGATTGAGACTATCTCCTCGAACGCCGGGTCGTCACCTGATTCGAGATGACGCACAAACAGCCGCTCCCAGGAATCGCCGCCATCCGCCGTCTTCAGCAGCTCGATAGTTTCCTCCCCATCATCTTGGTGGGCTCGCACGCCGGCGTAGAGCACTTTCTGATCGCCGGGCACGGCCGCGATGATAGGATGCTCATAACACCTCCCATCAGCCCAATCAGGAAGTGGCAGGTCATCCCAACTCCCTCCGTCGTCCGTGCTACGGTAGAGGCGGTCATAGGACCGAACATAGAGGACACCGCGGCGGCCCGACGGAGCCAGGATCTGGTCGACCGCCCCGCCCCGCGGTCCCCCTCGGGCTGGTTTCCACGTGACCCCCTCATCACCACTCCAGTACGGCCGTTCGCCCAAGACGTACAGGGTCCCACGACGCTTCCTCGAGACCACGATGTCGCTGACCTGCCAGAGCTGCGGTCTGCGGCTGCGGAGATGCCACGTGGTTCCTCCGTCTGCGCTCCGGTAGATCGCGCCCGTCCTCACCATGGCCACATAGATCGTATCGGACGCTTCAGGGTCGAGCGCGAAGGCCGCGACGGGGTTCCGTCGTGGATCTCCTCGCACCGTGCGCCAGGTAGCTCCGCCGTCGGCACTTTTGTAGAGAACGCCGTACACACCAAGAAGCCCGTAGACGGCGCCGCGTCGTTGGCGATCGAACAACAGGACGTCCGGATGCGCGTCACTGGGCAGCCCTGCCCCGTGAGTCGTCCATGTCTCTCCGCCGTCCGTACTCTTGATGAGCGTTTCGTAGCCGGCAGCCAGCACGATCCCGGGTGATGACGGATCGAATGCGATCGCGTCCCAGGAGGAGGTCTGTCCGGCGGGGATCTGTGCCTTCGCCCAGCTACTACCACCATCCTCACTGAGATAGATACCATCGTCCGTGCCCACGAGGATCCTCTGATCTGTGAATGGATCAGCCGCGATGCTCCCGAAGTAGGTACCAGGGATGCGGTGAATTGCGACCTCCCAGTTAGAGCCGCTGTCTGCGCTCCTCAGAACTAGGTCCAAGGTGATCGCGTAGATCAGCCGATGGCGCGGTTCACTTGCGAAAGCGATCAGCTCAGCGTCCCTTGGGATGCCCGCGCGCGAGGGGAGCCAGTTCCGCCCCCCGTCGCTGGACCTGAAGACGCCGGATCGTCCAGCAGCCAGGAGTGTCTCGGCATCGTCCGAGAGGACACAGAGCTTCTTGACGAACCCCTCGCGCGGCCCAAGGTTTGTCCAACGGCCCGACCTGGCAGGGTACCCCCTGTTGGCTTCGATCCGCGGCGCAGGGACATCCGAGAAAAGAAGGGCAGAGAGGGCGAGACCGGCGAGCCAGACAGCGGAGCGAGCTCGAAGATCGCGCGGTCGTATACTCAATGCCGGCCCGTCTCTTTCTCTCGCCGCGTCACTCGTGCGTGCCATGGGCTCTCAACTACTGCCCGCCAGTGGGGCTGACAAAGAGGCCGCTGTCTGATGTCCCGGCGTAGAGCAGGCCCGGCTTCCCCGGATCGACCGCAATCGCGTCGACCGTGAGTCCTTCGATGCCACTGTCTGCAGCTTCCCAGGTGACTCCCCTGTCCGTGCTTCTGTAGACGCCGGCGCCCTCGAGTCCGACGTACACCGCGGGGATCGGGCCGGTGCTCGTAGCGAACGAGCGCGCTGTAGCGTCCGGCAGGCCGGCTCGCGCCGGAACCCAGAGCTCGCCTCCGTCGACGGATCTGAGCACGCCTCTGTCAGCAGTCGAGATGTAGACGGTTTCAGGTGATTCCGGATCCACAGCTATGGAGATGACGTCCGCGCCGCGAAGGCCCGCCGAAGCGTCGATCCACGTCCTCCCACCATCCGTGCTCTTCGAGACGGGCACGGCCCCCACGCCTGCGGCGTAGATCACGTACGGACCGAGCTGGCTCATCGCGAGAGCTCGTGTGCCGAACGGATGGAGTACGGTCCACGTTTCGCCTCTATCGACACTCTTCAAAAGGCCCTCGGCGTCTCCCTCCATCTCGCGGTGGCCTGCGATATCGAACAGCCCCGAAGCATAAATGGTCCCCGGGCTCTGAGGATCAGCCACCAGCGACCACACACCTCGCCAACGTGGGAACGGGTCTGAGTCGAGGCGTGTCCAGGACCTACCTCCGTCATCGCTCCTGATCAGGTACTCTCCCCACTCTTCACCGGCGTAAAGCGTCCGCGGGTCACGGGGACCGACCGCGAAGATCCTGTGCCCACGAAGTGGCGCGAGAGCTTTCCAGGATCGACCGCGATCCCGGACGATGAAAAGGCCGCGGGAGGTCCCCGCGTAGAGTCTCTGCGGGCGGGCTGCATCGAGGACGAGGGAGTTGACGGCTACGGTGGTCGTCAGTCCCCCGTCCCACAGGCGCCATGCACGACCGCCGTCCGTGCTCTCGAATGTGTGACCCGCGACAGCGGCGAGGAGAACTGTGGGTTGTGACGCGATCAGCGCGAACGTGTCTGGATCCGAGTATCGGCTCCGCTCCACGACCCGAATCTCCTCCCACGTGAGCCCCATGTCCAGGCTCTTCCACAGCGGCGCGGCGTACCCGCCCATTGCGGCCGCATAGATAGCTCCCGGTGCGTTGGGCTCGACGACAATTGAGACTAGCGGCGCGGATTGGGGGTTGTCCGCGACCCTTGTCCAGGTCGCGCCCTCGTCGTCGCTCCTGAAGAATCCCTTGTACTGACTGCTTGCGTACAGGCGTGACGGTCTGGACGGATCCAGAGTGACGGCCCGAATCTCGCCGGAAAGGCATTTCCGCCACAACGCACCCGAATCGGTGGTCCTGAACAGACCGCGGGCAGTCGCCGCGTACAGTGTTTCGGGCGCCCAGCGGCTGATCGCGAGACAATGAACAGACTCGGCGCCCCCACCTCGAAGCTGCCACCAGCTCTCGCCGCCGTCGACGCTCTTGAAGACTCCGTCGAACCGTAGATTGACATAGACCGCCGGCGGACTCGAAGAGGACACCAGAAGCGGCGAAGATGCCAATCCCCAGTTGTCGATATGGAGGGCAGCCGGCAAGCCACCACCGAGCCGGCGCCAGCTCGCACCTCCATCCACTGTCTTGAAGATGCCGGAGTATTCCGTCGCGGCGTAGAGTACGTCGCTGTCTGCCGGATCGACGACGAGTGAGACGATTGCGCTGGGCTCTGCAAGCGCGAGCCCCCTCGGACGCCAGCGCCCTCGGAAGGGACTGCTGCTGAACACTCGACCTTCACTCGTGCCCGCGTAGAATACCGTGCCCTGTGCGTCGCCGGCGAAGCACGTGACGTCTGCACCGTACGGTCCGACATGAATCCACGCGGGGCTTCGGGCGCCCGCCGATCTCGCGAGGTGTGGTGACTGCAACAAGCCTGCCAGGAGAAGAAGTAAGCCAAGGATGCTGATCTTGGAGCGCGTCATGTCTCATCTCCTCAACTGGCTCAACCTAAATACTCCGTAGTCTGAGACGACGTAGAAAAGGCCTTGCCACGCGGGGTGGACGACGAACTGCCTGATGCGTCGGGGCGTTCCTGGCCACTCTTCCGACATGTCCGACCAGGTCACGCCAGCATCGATACTGCGAAAGATCCCCGAGCTGCTCGCAAGGAAAAGCGTGTTGCTGTCAAATGGATCGAAGAGGAAGGACTCGGGGCTCACTCGCGGCCCCGAGCGCTGCCATCGCGATTCACCCAGCCTGATTTGGAATACAGCATCACTGGTCACCGCGAAAAGGGTTTCAGGATCGAGAGGATGAGTCAAAAGCTGCGACAAGTTCGACCAGCCGTACGTAACGGGCTCCCCGACTTGGAGCCAAGTGGCGCCCAGATCGACGCTGCGATAGACAATGTACTGGTACAGATCCGGATCTACGACCGCGATGAGAAGCACGTTGCTTCCGGCATGACCGAAGGCGAGGGTCGCGACGTCGCGTTTCGCGAATTGTGTGCTCCGCCCTTGCCAGCTCAGCCCGCCATCCGAGGTGGTGAGGATCACACCGTCGGAGGCCACGGCCACCCGAAGCGGGTCAGCGGGATCGACTGCCGCCGCGTATGGCTCCTCCCCGCCACCTGGCCGGGGATGCACTTTTCTCCAGGATCGCCCCCGGTCTGAGCTGCCATACAACCCGTCCCAGGTCGCTGCATACAGCACCGAGCCCCCGGGACCGGCCACGAAGAGGTTGTCGACGAGCGCCGGCAGGCCTCGTGTCAGCAGTCGCCCCCCGCGCTGGGCGTTCCGAGCTCCGATGAGCCAGCCGAAGGTGAGCGCGTAGAACGACTCGGTATCGCACGGCTGTGGAAAAATCCGATCAACTGACCACCCCGTCGCGGCGATCTCACCTTTCAGCCACCAATTGCGCCCGGCGTCGGTCGTGACGAAGAGGCCCACGTTGTTGATGCACGCGTAGAGGGTGTCGACGTCGAACGGGTCGATCACCAAGTCAATCACCGGGGCCCAAGTACCGTCGACATCGGTCCCACCCGTGATCGAGCGCACGGTCCAGGTCTCCCCGTGGTCGCTGCTTCGGTAGATCGTGCCCCGAGCAGAGGCGGCGTAAAGGTCTCCGCGACGCAATAGTGTGGATAAGACCCTGACGAAGTCGGACCGGGGAAGGTCCGGTCCCATCGCGGTCCAGGATTCGCCGGCATCGTTACTCTTGAACAGCCCGAAGCTCGTTGCGGCATACACGATCTTCGGCGAAAAGGGATCCTGGGCGAGCCCGCGGACCCAGAGTGGGTCACCGTTGGTCGGGAACCCGTCGTCGAGCCTTTCCCAATTGTCCCCGACGCCCTGACTCGCAAATACCCCAACGCCGACCGCGAGTTGGCCTGGTAATTCGGCTTCCCAGCCAGTTCACGCTACACGGACACGCTGACCGGCATCAGGCATAGGCACCACCTGCACGAGTCCGTAATCCAGAAGGCCATGGCCTCCGCGGTCAAGCGATCCAAATTGAGCAAACCGGCCACCCCTCTGGTTGACGCCCACTACGACATCCGTACGATTCAGGAACTTCTCGGCCACAAGGACGTGCAGACGACGATGATTTACACTCACGTGTTGAACAAGGGCGGCAGAGCTGTGCAAAGCCCAGCCGATCACCTCTGACACGAATCGATCAGCGAACCCCAACCGTGATATCCCGGTCAGGATACTCACAAGTTCGGCCGATCCAGCGTCCGCGGGACAGCGGAGAGACGGAGCGATGAGACGCGCGATACTCCCGTGAGTGATAATATCGACTCTTGGTTTAGCGTTCGCATGACGCCCTGCGAACGCTAAACGAAGAGCTGATTGCACGTTACATGCAACTTCAGGGAGAAAGTAAATGACCGCCAAAGACATCGTCGCCGAGCTCAAGAAGCTCGGCACCGAGCAAACCAAGAAGATGTGGATGACCCATGGCGCCCAGGAGCCGTGTCTCGGCGTCAAGGTCGAGGACATGAAGAAGATTCAGAAACGCGTCAAGATGGACTACCAGCTCGCTCTGGATCTCTACGACACCGGCATCGCCGACGCGATGTACCTCGCCGGACTGATCGCCGACGATGCAAAAATGACGAAGAAGGACCTGCAAAAGTGGGTCGAAGGCGCCAGCTGGGGCATGGTCGCCGAATTCACGGTCCCGTGGGTGGCGTCCGCGAGCCCGCATGGTCGAGAGATTGCCTTGAAGTGGATCGAATCCAAGGACGAAGCCATCGCCTCGGCCGGCTGGCAGACTTACAGCAGCATGGTCGCCATCAAGGAGGACGCGGACCTCGACCTTGCCGAGATCAAATCGCTCCTGCAGCGCGTGGCGAAGTCGATCCACCAGCAGCCCAATCGCGTCAAATACGTGATGAACAGTTTCGTCATCGCCGTCGCCTGCCACGTCAAACCACTCCACAAGCTCGCGGTCGATACGGCCAACGGCATCGGCAAGGTCGCCGTCGACCTGGTTGGGGCGTGCAAGATTCCGTTCGCGCCTGATTATATCAAGAAATTCGAGGCACGCAGCGCGATCGGCAAGAAGCGCAAGTCGCCGAAGTGTTGATCGGACTGTCGTGGCCCGGGGAGGGGGATTCACTATGACTGCGCACGGGTTCAGCGCAATCGGTAGAAACGTGGCGGCAATCCTCGGAAAGTCAACCCCCTGAAAAGGGACACCGTGGATGTCATGGCCGAACCAGGCGCTGCATCAGACGGCGGCCGCGATGCTGGGTTCCCCGGTCTTTCTCTCAGCGCGCTGCCGCCGCTGCTGAGCTTTAGCGTTAGAAGGCAGGGAGAAGAAGTGTGACCGCCGCCACCGCAAAGACGATTGGAGCAGCGTGGTTCGTCACCGGAGCGCTCCTTCTCGCCTGGTCCATTCGAAGCTTCCGTTGGTGGTCCCAATCCGAAGAGCGCTTCTCTGGGCCGCGGGACACGATCCTGATATTTGCTACTTTCGCAGTCGTGGCACTCCTCGGTGCTGCGTTCGTAGTGCGGCGTGTTCGCGCTGGACGGGTGCTCCTTCTCGTACTCTCGAGCGCAGCAATTCTCTACTCGGGGACCTTCATTCTATTTGGAGGCTTCGACGACACCAGCTCTACCTACGCGCTCTGCGTCCTGGCACTCTTCTCTCTGTCGCTTGCTACGATCTTGGTGCGCAAGAGGATCTGATGATCACCATTTGGGCCTTGCCGTCTCACACACGAGTCGACAAGGTCAAGCATCTCTTGATTTCGGCGCTTGATATCCCGTCCATCGCGATTAGAATATCTTTCAAGCCGAATGCCCAGGACAGATCGCGAATCCCCGTATCCAATGACCCGCCGGAAGCTCATCGCGGCGGGCGCAGCTGGCGCTCTCGGGATCGCCGGCGCGGGGCTGGCGATCTGGACGAAACGTAAAGGACTCTGGCTCGGGCGGCTCCAGGAGAACGGCGCGGCCGCGGCGAGCCCGCGTGTGTTCGACTTCAGAGTTGCAGCAGCCAACGGTTCGGCGCCGATCGCGATTGTGACAGGCGCCTCCGCAGCCGGCCTTGCCAAGGAGGCGCTGAAGTCGCTGGGTGGCATGGAGCTCTTCGTGAAGCGAGGCGATCGCGTGCTGATCAAGCCGAACGCCGGGTGGGACCGCAGGGCCGAGCTGGCTGCGAATACGAACCCGGATGTGATCCGGACTCTCTGTGAGATGTGTTTCACCGCAGGTGCGAGCAAGGTGATTGTGAGCGACTTCAGTTGCAACGAGACGCACAGATGTTTCGATTCGAGCGGCATCGGGGCGGCGGCGCGATCCGCTGGAGCTGAGGTGGTGTTCCCGCGTGAGGCCTACCTCAAGGAGATCGATTTCAACGGCGAAGCAATCCGGAGCTGGCCGGTGTACTCTCACTTTCTCGAGGTAGACAAGTTCATCAACGTGCCGATCGCAAAACAACATGGGCTCGCGCGCGTCACACTCGGCATGAAAAACTGGTTCGGCGTCATCGGCGGGCTCAGGAACAGGCTCCACCAGAACATCAACACGAGCATCGCTGACCTCGCCACCTCCATCCGGCCGACACTTACCGTCATCGACGCGTATCGGATCCTGATCAGCAACGGCCCGCAAGGAGGCAGGCTGGCTGACGTGAAGGACGCGCGGACCTTGATCGCGAGCGCCGATCCTGTAGCGGCGGACTCATTAGCCACAGCGCTATTCGGACTGAAGCCGGAGGAGCTCCCGTATCTGCTGCTCGCACATTCCCGCGGCCTCGGCCAGATCGATCGCTCGGCGATGTCCGTCCGCCAGATCACCGCCGCCGGTGCCTGATGAACATCGCCTCGGGCACGCGGATTGTCCGGGCAAGGCAGATCTCGCAGGCGTTCTTCCTGCTCCTCTTCTTCTTTCTGCTCTTCCAGACAACCTACCCCGAGCGGACTAATGAGGGAGCCTACGCGAACGAGATTCCCTATCCCGTGCGCGGATTCCTCGAGGCGGACCCGCTGGCGGCGCTCGCCGCTTTCGTCGCCTCACACCGGGTCGCCAGAGGGATCGGATGGGCCATTGCGGTCACGGCTGGCACGGTGCTGGTCGGCCGCTTCTTCTGCGGGTGGGTCTGCCCTCTGGGCACTCTCAGCCATCTGATCGGCTCGATCCACCCTCGACTGAAAGGAGCGCGTCGGATCGAAAAGAACCGCACCAAAGGCTGGCAGAAATGGAAATACGCAATCCTCATCGGGTTCCTTGCCGCCACGGCGCTTTCTGTCATGCAGATCGGCCTTCTCGATCCGCTGTGCTTCCTGATTCGCTCGCTGAGCCTCTCGATCCTCCCCGCGCTGGCTTCCGTCCTACGCCTGTTGCTCGATTTCGTGACCGGGCACGGCCCCACATTCCTGCGCGGTCCTACCGACGCGGCCTTCCAGTGGCTCCAGGCGCCGATCCTCGGCCTCACCCAGCCCCACTTCCAGCTCGCCTGGGTGATCGGCCTGATCTTCATCGCCCTCCTTTTCCTGAATCGGACGATCCCCCGATTCTGGTGCCGCGCTCTCTGTCCCCTCGGCGCCCTGATGGGACTCATCTCGAAGCTCTCGCCCTTCGGTCTCGAAAAGCGGTCGGACCTCTGCGATGGCTGCAACATCTGCCTTCTGGACTGCCAGGGAGCCGACTCGCCTCAGCCCGGCGTGCCGTGGGTGCAGACCGAGTGCCACCTGTGCTTCAACTGCACAACCGCATGCCCGCAGGGGTCTTTGACGTTCAAGTTCTTCCCGGGCGTTCCGGAAGAACGCACGAAGGCTGTGCCGGATTTGGGACGCAGGCAGGTGCTCGCCAGCTTTGCAACCGGCGTAGCGATCGTGCCGCTGCTGAAGAGCGGAAGCGTGCTCTCGGTTCGCCCCTCTCCCCCCAGAATTCGGCCGCCCGGATCGGTGGCCGAAGACCTGTTCCTGGAAAGGTGCGTCAAGTGCGCGGAATGCATGAAAGTCTGCCCGACTCACGCGCTGCAGCCCGCTTGGACGGAGGCCGGACTCGAAGGGCTCTGGTCCCCGGTTCTCGTGCCCCGAATCGGCTATTGCGAATTCAACTGCGTGCTCTGCTCGACCCTCTGCCCGACCAACGCCATCGAGCCGACAACGCTGGAGAGGAAGACAGGCGGAGCCGATGGCTACCCGTTCAAGATGGGAACGGCGTTCATCGACAAGAGCCGCTGCCTCCCGTACGCCTCGGGAGTTTCCTGTATCGTCTGCGAGGAATGGTGTCCGACCTCGCCGAAGGCGATCTGGTTTGAAGAGGTCGAGACGGTGTCACGGGACGGTGCGCGGACGATGATTAAGGTGCCGCACGTCGATGTGAAGCGGTGCAACGGGTGCGGCGCGTGCGAATACGCATGCCCGGTCCGCGACCTGGCCGCTATTCGTGTCACGAGCGCTGGTGAGGAACGAAGCGCTGACAATGCCCTGCTCCTTTGAGCGGAATTGCCGGCCCGCTCTCGTGCGTTCTGGAAACGATGTTGAATGTCGCGGTGGCCATCGCGACAGGATCCTTGTCGCCTCTCCTGTAGAGTTGGGCGTGAACGACACAGAGCCGCTTTCCGCGGAAGACGGAACGTGAGTGAACCGTAAGATGATCGCCGGCGTCGAGCGGGCGAAAGTAGTTGACCTTGAGCTCGACCGTCGAGCAGAAATCATCCGCGGCCATGGTCGAAAACGCAGCCGCCCCGCAGGCGAAATCGAAAAGGCCGGAGATGACGCCGCCGTGAATCCGTCCCGCCGGAGATTGGTGATCCTCGCGTAGCGTGAGCTCAACTCGAGCTTCCCGGCGAACCTTGTCAATCTTCTTGATCCGATACCCGAGCCAGTCTCCGTATTTGTCAGGCCACTGGTAGTTCCTCAGGGTGTTCTTCGGGTGTCCCGCACTCATAGCGCCTCCCAGCGTAACATAACCCACCGCCCGCCACGAGTGATCCGATTCTGCCGCGATCGTCTCGACTGGACGCCCGGCGAAACGCGAGACCCTGCGCCGGCCCCCCGTGGACGAGGTGATGGCCATGGATGCACGCTCAAGGACGGTTCGGATTCCGCACACAGCGTTCGGCTGTTGCACACCCGTGGCCTCGAACCCGCCCGGTTTTCGTGCGCATGGGCTGGCACCGAAGGTGCAATCGGTCGAAGCGAAGGAGGTATCTGAGCATGAGAAGATTGAGAGTTTTGGTAATTGTCCTGAGCGCCCTCGGCGCGCAGGCGGTCAGTGCGGCAGGATCGGCTGATGAAGCCGCTCGTCGAGGCAGATCCGTTCGTGAGATCAAGCGTGTCCTCCGATCGTCGGGCTTCTTCGACGGGACCGTGATTCAGGGGTCCGGTTCGTACGGCGGCGCGTACGGATCCTCCAGCGCAGCACGCGCGGTCGCGGCGGAGGACGACGCGACACTGCCCGTGGCGTGGGGCCGCAAATGGGACGACGTCTCGAAGACATACACGATCACGGTCGATGGCGATACGGCAACGGCGGTCGTGAATGTCTCAAATGAGGGGACGTTGTATGTGGACCTGTCAGATGACGGCGTGAAGAATCCGGGCACGCGATCTTTCAGCACCAAGATGAGTCGGACGGCGACCTTGAGCAAGGACTCGAACGGCAAATGGAAGATCGAGTCGATCTCGGTCGGCGTCGCCGGTCTGGCCGACTCGTCGGCACAGACCGTCAATGTCACCTCCGTGACCGTCGACTCGTCGCTGAGCATCACCGATCCCACTTCTGAAATCGACGTTGACGACATCCTTGAGGCAGCTCCGGGAGAGGAGATCGTTGTCGAGGCGACCGCCAGCAACTCGACCTCGAGTGGTCTGAGCCCCACGACATTCGTCTTCCTGCACTCTGGTCCCGGTTATCACAGGACGCAAATGACAGATGATGGAACCGGTGCTGACCGAGCCGCAGGCGATGGTGTCTACACGGCAAGCTTCACGGTACCTGAGGGCGCGGACTATGGCCGCGCTCATCTGGCCGTCGATGCGATCGATTCGCAGACGCTACAGAGCGAATCCGGCCCCGACTACAACTGGTCAGTCTGGCTCATAGGATATCGCGTCGACTGAGGAATCGAAACTGCGGCGGAGTGAGGTCTCACGGGCAGACACCGCTTCGCCGCAGTCCGAATGTTACGGGTTGGGTGGGGCAGGGCTTTCGAGCTTCTTCTTGAGCATCGCGATCATGCCCTCAGACCGCTGCCCGGCCGGGAGTGACTCGGCGATCTGGAGGGATTCCTCGAGGATCTTGCGCGCCGCAGGTGCGTCGCCCTTCGCCGAGTAAATGTCGGCAAGGTTCAGCAGGACGCGGATCTTCCTCGGGCCATAGACCTTCGCGAGGGCTCGGGTGGATGCGGCAATCGCGTCGTCGTATCTGCTCATCGCCTTGTACGCTAGTGCCAGCCGCGCCGGGGGGTTGTAGTCATCCGGCAGATCCCGTTCGGATGCCTGGAGCATCGGGACCGCCTTCTCGGGCAGCTCGAGCGTGAGATACGCTGTCAACCGGAATGCGTCGAACACAGCGCGCTGCTCGGGCGTTGCGGCCGCGGCCGCCTGAATCTCGAGAAATGCGGCCCAAGCCTGGGCGGTCTGCATCATGCCGTCCTTGTCGCCGGCATCTTCGCGTGCGTCGACCAGCGAGGAATAGATTCCTGCGCGGTCATCGGCCGCGATGGGGAGATCCTTGTCGGCGAGGACCGCGCGACAGAACCCTTCGAGCTCAGCCACCAATTCCTTGCGCCCCGGCGCCTCTAGCGGCAGGCTCAGGGCGCAGTCAAGCCCAGTCGCCGCCACGTTGGCTGCGGGGGCCGAGCGGCCGAGCTTCGGATAGGAGTCACGAGCCAGCTCTGCACACCGCTGGTATTCATCGGAGCTGCTGAGGGCCCACGCGAGTGACGCGGTGGCTCGCCCGGTCGCCGCCCATCCGGTGGGCGCGGAATCGAGCGCCAGTTTGTAGGCGCCAGCCGCCTCAGCGTATTTGCCTTCTCCGTAGAGCCGATCGGCCTTGCGCAGCGCCACCTCCGACCCGTTGGCCGCCGAACGCACGGCGCGCTCACCGTCGTCCAGCAGCTTTTCCAGCTCCGAGACTGTAGCGGCGCCAACCCATCTCAACGCGGGCTCCCCGCTGGCCGGGTCGAGTATGAAGAGGGTCGGTATTGCGTTGATCGGGAACTTGGCCTTGAAGGCCGCACCCTGCTCGGTCTCAGTATTGATCGAAAGCCAGACGAACCGTCCGGCCTGCCGCGTGAGCGCTTCGTTTGTGAAGACGAAGCTCCTCATCGACCGGCAGGTGTGTCACCAGGGCGCCCAAGCTTCGACGAAGATCGGTACCTGCCGGGTCCTGGCCTCGGCGAGCGCCTTCGCGTAGTCGTCGTCGATGAACGGAAGCGCGCTCTTGGGCGGGGCGACGGGCTGCGGGACCGCTCCAGCCAGTGCGCTGATGAGAGCAAGTTCTTTCAGCATAAGATCCTTATCTTATTCACATCACACAAAGAATCAACTCTCCCCTCAATCCGGCGACAACGTCGCAAAGGATTCAGGGCCCAGGCCGGCGAGAAGGGTGCAGGTGCAAGGAGCCGAGGAGCGAGGCACCGGCGGGTGACGCGCAGCATACACCGTGCTATGTGAGCACCGCAGCGACGAAGGC
>JACPPM010000335.1 GCA_016191015.1 Acidobacteriota bacterium
AACATGTTGTCAGATCAAACGGGGCCGAAGCCGAACAACCGCAGATTTCGCAGATTCCGCAGATTCGACCGCTGGGTAGTCACGGCCGCGAGATGCGTGCTCGGGGAAATCTGCGCAATCGGCGCAATCTGCGGTTTCCCTTCCGGTCTTCCGGCTGCCGCAACGCGGCCTCTCGTCGCAGGCGCTGTCCTGCGACGAGCATAGCAGCTACCCACTCAGATCTCCGGCCTTGACCCTGATCAGCCGATCGAGATTGAGGTGCGTGGCGGCGGCGCGGGCGATGTCCCCCGGGGCCAGATCGCGAATTCGTGCGTTCAGCCGGCTGAAATGTTCGAGTGATCGGTCGTAATAAAGAGAGGCGTTCAGCATCGACATCACGTTTTCGTCCTGGGCGAGCTGATTGTCGAACCCCTGCTGGTAGCTGTTCTTGGATTCCTCGAGCTCCGCCGCCGGGATGCCTTCATCGATCACCCTGCGGAGCTCCTCGAGAATCAGATCCATGCTCCGCGACGCGTTGGCCGGCGCGCAGATGGCTCCGGCGAAGAAGGTCGCGTATCGATCGACCGGATCGGCGATGATGTTGGAGAATGCGCTGTAGGAGAGACCTTCTTTCTGCCTGAGGCGGTTGAGCAGGCGGCTCTTGGCGCTCGAACCGAGCAGATAGTTGAGCATCTCGAGGGCCGCGTAGTCAGGCTCGTCGTCCCGGACCGCCATGTTCTGACCCACGCCGACCATGGCCATCTGCTTGTCGGGCGTCCGGACCATCGCATCGGAACCAGGGATGCCGGACTGGAAGATCTTCGAGATTCGCAGGAAGGGCACATGCGAGCACCAATCCCCAAAGAGCTTATCCAGCCTCACGCGCGTTTCCTCGGGGTCGAAGTCCCCGACCAGGGTAAGCTCAGCCTTACTACCTCCGTAGAATCTCCCGTGGAGCTCCCGAATCTGGTCCACATGTGCTGAGCTGATCGCGGCTATCTTTTCCTGTATCGTCGGCTGGTAGCGCACGTTGTCGGACGGCCACGGATCGATCGCGCGATAGAGGTGGAGGAACCCGAGCGCCATCGGGTCCTGGAGGCGCTGTTCGAGGCCCGCGAGGGTCTCTTTCTTCTCGATCTCGAACTGGTCCGCCATGAAGGCCGGTCGCTGGAGCAGTTGGGCGACCAGCGCGAGGACCTCCAGAATCGTCTGCCTCACCGTCGTGATACGGACGGTAGCCGCGCTCGTGTTCGCGGCCATGAACGAGACCTGCGCCTGCAGCCTGTCGAGCTCGTCGCGGATCTGCTGATATGTGCGGTCCGTGCTGCCGCGGACCAGCATCGCGGGGATGAGCGACATCGCGACCGTCTTCCCCACCAGATCCCGTTCGTTTCCGAAGTGCACCGTCAGCACTCCGTGGACCGCCCCGCCGCGGGTCTTCTTGGGCAGGAGCGCAAGTTTCATCCCGTTCGAGAGATCGGTCCTCATGACCTTCTTCTCAATGTTTTCGATCGTCGAGACGAACGCCTCTCCCTGTCTGGCCGCTTCATCTCCCTTGTACTCCCGTGCCAGGCCCGCGATGTCGGGCAGCTCAGGCAGCGGGCTCCGATCGGGCGACGACGTCGGGAGGAAGATGCCGACCGTACGATTGCTCGGCTTCAGGAATGCCGCCGCAACCCGTTGGACACGATCCAGCGTGAGCGCTCTCACGCGGTCGCGATGAATAAAGATCATCCTCCAGTCGCCGATGGCGGCCCACTCGGAGAGCTCAACACCGAGCCTCTGGCTGTCGTTCATCCCCAGGTTGATCTCCTTCAGCGCTCGCGCCTTGAACCGGTCGACTTCGTCCTGCCTGATTCCGCCCCTCCCCAACTCCTCGATGACGGCGACCATCCGGTCGCGCACGGGATCGATGGGCGAATCGAGGCGGACTTCGGCGAAGCACTGCAGCATCCCGGGCTCGGCCCACGCGTAGGCACTCCCGGTAATCCGCGCCGCCACACCGGTTTCGACGAGAGACTTGTATAGCCTGCCTGCCGGCTCGTTCGTGAGGATGTCGACGATCGCCTGCTCAGCCGCGAAGTCCTCATGCGCCCCTGGCAGCCCGTGATACATCACCCCGACGGCGGCGACATCACCGGCACGACGGAGGACGACCGTTCGCTCACCATCCTGCACCGGTTCGGTCGTGTACGTGCTCATCAACGCGCGTCCCGGTCGAGGGATCGTGCCAAAATGCTCTTCGATGAGACGCAGCACCATCGCGGGCTCAAACTTTCCAGCCACGACCAGCATGGCGTTGTCCGGCTGGTAGAACCGTTCGTAAAACGCGCGCAGAGACTCTATCGGCACACGTTCGATATCGCTCCTGGAGCCGATCGTGGCCTTTCCGTAGTTGTGCCACAGGTAGGCGCTGGAGTACATGCGCTCTTCAAGCACCATCAGTGGGTTGTTCTCTCCCATCTCGAACTCGTTGCGCACGACCGAGAACTCCTTTTGGAGGTCCTCCCGGGCGATCTTGCAATTCACCATGCGGTCGGCCTCGAGTCGCAACGCGAATTCGAGGTTTCCGTCGGAGGCCGGCAGAATCTCGTAATAGTTCGTCCGGTCCACCCAGGTCGTGCCGTTGAAGGAGGCTCCATGGTCCTCGAGCAGCGCCCAGATGTTCTCGTGAGTGGGGGTCCCTTTGAAAACCATGTGCTCCAGGAGATGCGCCATGCCGCTCTCCCCGTAGCCCTCATGCCGCGAGCCGACGAAATAGGTGATGTTCACCGTGATCGTGGGCTTGGTCTGGTCCGGGAACAGGAGGACGCGCAACCCGTTGGACAGCGCGTATTCGGTGATACCTTCGACGCTCACCACCGGCGGTGAAGGGGTCTCCCCCAGCGACTGTCCTCCGTGCCCATCTTTCATATGACAGCAGAGAGACTAACGGCCGGGTGGTGCCAAGTCAAACTTCGGGTTAGAATTGCGTACGATCTTGTTGTCCAAAAGCCTAACTGACAAGTCCTTCATCTGGCTGCTGGCCGCGCCGGTGATCCTGAACCTTCTTCTGCCGGGTGAGGTGCATGTCTGGACGAAGTGGATTGTGCCCGCAGCGGCGCTGGCCGTGGCCGGCGCAGCCATCGGCCAGTGGCTTCTGCGGGAAGACGGGCTGCTCGCGCACACGGGGGCGCCGCCGGTGGCGTTTCTGGTGCTGCTCGCGCTTGGGGCGGTCTCGACGCTGTTCAACCGGGTCAACTACTCGCGCTCGCGCGACATGCTGATCATGCTGGCAGCCTACTTCGTTCTCTACGCAGTCTTTCGCACGGGACCGGCTGCACGCGCGCTCAGACCGGTTCTCTGGATGGTGTGGGGAGCGAGCGTCTTCATTGCGGTCTACGCTGTCTATCAGTATTTCTTCCTCTGGGACGGGATGGGTAGCGCGGCGCGGTCGATGGCCGGAATGAGCGCCGCTCAGGCATCGGCGCTCCGACACCGGCTCGCGGGCATGCGAGTGTTCTCCGTCTTTGCGCTGCCGACAACCCTCAGCGATTTCCTCGCCCTCACCTTCCCGCTCAACGTCGCCCTCGTTCTGACCTCGATCCGGCGCCCCGTTCGCATGCTTGTCACGGCCATCCCGCTGCTCGTCAATCTCTGGGCGCTTTTCCTGACGCAGTCCTTCACTGGCTTTCTGTCTCTGGCATTCTGCGTGGGGATTTTCTATCTCAGCGGTGAACGGATCGTGGCGACCGTCAGGAGACAGTGGAAGCTGACGGTGGTCCTGGCACTGTTTTTCGTGGCCGCGTTCGCATTCCTGCTCTATGTCCGAAAAATGATCCTCGTCGAGACGGTCGCGGAGAACCCCCTGGCCCTTCGTATGGTCAATTGGCGGATTGGATTGAGCGCTGTGAAGGACTATCCCATGGTCGGTGTCGGCCTGGACAACTATCAGACCGTCTACACACAGTACATGAAGAGCGGCGAGCATCAGGCGCGCCACGCGCACAGCGCTCCGATCGAGATGATGGCGGAGACGGGGATCCTTGGCGGCGTCGCGTTCCTGTTGCTTATCGCTCGATGGCTCCGGCGCGCCTGGCATCACCTGAGGCGGCCGCAGGAATCGGGCCCGGAGCGGATCGGCCTTGCGCTCGCCTTCTTCGCGATCTCCTTTCAGAATCTCCTGGACATCGGGATCTACTTCCCAAGCCAGGGGTTTTTGACGTTCATGCTGGCCGGCCTGATGGACGGGCCCGCTGGTGCCGGGAAGATCCCGTCGGGGATCCCCGCGCATTGGCGGAAGGGCCTGGCGGTCATGGCGATCCTCGCCGGACTCGGCGCGGCTCTCCTCTGCCGGAGACTGATGCTCGCCGAGATCGCCTATGGCGAAGCGGCGGAGCTGTACGCGGCGGGAGACACGCCTGCAGCCGAGACGCGTGTGCGCGAATCGATCGCGATCGACCCGAAGCCCTACGAACCCTTCGAGATGCTTGGATCCCACCAGCTCCGCGTCGGCACCGCGGCGGCTCCCGCCTACGACTCCTACTCTCAGGCGATCCTCCGTTCTCCGCTGACAGCTTCGCTGCACCGCGGGCTCAGCCTGGCCGCAGCTCAGATGGGAGAACCCCTGAGGGCATACATGGAGGCACGCCGGGCGGCGGAGCTGTTCCCTGCCAGTGCCGTGTACGCCGCGGATCGTGATCGCTTTTACGATGCTCTGGCCGGCTCATTCCCCGATTCCCCGAATCAAGGACGCGATCGATGACGACAAGTGGTGATCGACGGGGTCACTCCCTTCTCAGCTCAGTCACAATCCTCGCGCTGATTCTCATCCTGCCGCTCGGCGACGGTCTTCAGAACAACCTGGAGATGTTCATCGCTCAGAGCCTGGTCACGGGGCTGGCCATTCTCATGATCATGCGCCTCAGGGCCGGTCCGCTGGGCTTCGACCTCACACATGTCGAGGCGCTCATCATTCTCTACCTCGCCGTCTGCTTCGTCTCGCTCACGCAAGCCGACTACCGGTACGCGGCCCTGCTCCGCTGCGGCGTGATCGCGTCGGGCTCAGTAGTCTATCTCGCGGTTCGGGATCTGCTGGCCCGCGAAAGCCACGCTGCTGCGAGGCTGCGCCAGGCACTCTCGATCTCTGCGACCGGCGCCGTCGCTTACGCGATCATCCACAGCATTGCCACGGGTGACCGCGCGCACGGTTTTTTTGAAGACCCCAACGGCCTGGCGGCTTTTGCCAACGTGGGTCTTGCAGTTCTCATCTGTGGCGGGCTGCGCGCGGACGAGCGCACGTGGCCGCGGAATCTTGGCGCCATGCGACTCATCGCCTCAGGGGTGATCCTTCTCGGTATCATTCTTGCGCAATCGCGCGGGGGACTCCTCGGCGCTTTGGTGGTCCTGGGCATGGCATCGGCTCGGATGAAGCGAACGCGCGTGTTTTTAGTCGCGGCCCTTCTCATGGGTGCGATCGCTGTCGCGACTCCGTTGAGAGAGAAACTTCTCCCTCGGTCGCCGAACGACGTGTTTGCGTGGCAGCGGGTGGACATCTTCAAGATGGACTTGGAGATGTTGGCTGAGCACCCGCTGACCGGGGTGGGGCTGGGCCAATATCCGTGGTACGCGCCGCAGTACAACTTCCCGCTCGAAACGCAGCCGGTGCGCTACTCGAAGATCGCACTTGCGGCCCACAGTGACCTGCTTCAAGCCTTGGCCGAGCTGGGCGCACCGGGGGGTTTTGTGTTGCTCGCACTCATGCTCTGCCCCCTCTTCGCTCTCGCGACGGCCAAGGTCACTGACGAGCTCTACGCGGTCTGCATGGCCCTGGTGGCGCTGAGCTTCCACGGGCTGTTCCATCATCTCCTTTTGACCCATGGCTTGCTGCTGCTCTGGTTCACCCTCCTGGCGATGCTCCATCCGGGCGCGGCAGGACGCTTGATCGCCGTCCCTGCCGGTCGGTGGCGGGCGTTCGTGGGAACCGGGGCGGTTCTTTTTCTCTGGGCGGGGGGGGTGTTTGTCCCGTTCGAGGCCGCCCGGGAGGCGGGGATTGCGGGCGCGGCATCTGCGAGCCTACCGCTGGCGCAGAGTGCGATCCGGCGCTCGGTTCGTCTCCTCCCGATCCAACCCTACTACCGTCAGGCGATGGCCGACCAGTATGCGCAATACTATACGGCGACGGGCAATCTCGGAGCGTTGGCGCTTGCCGTCGAGAACCTCGAGGCAGCCGCGAGGCTCAACCCGAACGAGTGGACCTTTGCGCGGCGCCTCGCTGCTCTTTACGCGCGGGCAATCGAGCGGGGGCTGAACACCGAGGAATCGGTGCATGCGCTGCGCGACGCTCTCGAGCGCGAGCTGGACACGAATCCGAAGTGGCCGATGTCGCTCGTCGAGCTGGCGCGTATCGACATCAGGCAGGGAAGGCGGGAGAATGCGGAGAGGAAGCTGAGGGAGGCGCTGTCGCTCGAGCCCAACTACATCCGGGCGCACTTTGAGTTGAGGCGGCTGCTGAAGGCGCGCAGCGACTGGGAGGCATACGATGCGGAGACAGCGCGGATCCGCGAGCTGATCCGGAAATATTCGCGCTACTCCACCGACGAGAACCCGTACGTGCGCGAAATCCTTGCGATCACCAAGGAGATGAAGCTGGAATTCCTATGATCATCATCAAGATCGTGCTGATCTTCTTTCTGTCGCTGCTGCTTTCGTGGCGAGGCACGCCGATGGCGCGCGAGGCTGCGCTGCGTTTCGGGATTGTGGACCGTCCCGACGGTCGACTGAAGACGCAGCGTGAGCCCGTGCCGTATCTGGGAGGGCTGAGCATTTTCATCTCGTTCCTCGTCTCGCTGGCGATGGTCTTCGAGTTCGAACGCCAGGTGCTCGGGCTCCTTCTCGGCGGATCCCTGGTGGTACTGCTCGGGCTTGTCGACGATTTCGGTGTGCTGACTCCGGCCGTGAAGTTTTCGGGCCAGTTTCTCGCGGCCTCTTGCCTCGTCAAAAGCGGCGTCCAGATGCACCTGAGCTTCCTGCCCGAGACGATGAACATAGTCCTGACGGTCATCTGGCTCATCGGGATCACAAACGCGTTCAACATCATCGACATCATGGACGGACTCAGCGCCGGTGTGGCGCTTGTGGCATCGATCTTCCTGCTGGCCGTGTCGGTGATCAACGAACACCAGTCGATTGCGATCATCACAGCGGCGCTGGCCGGGAGCCTGTGCGGCTTCATCCGGTACAACTACCATCCTGCGAAGATCTACATGGGCGATACGGGGAGTCTGTTCATCGGCTTGATGCTCGGGTCGCTGAGCATCACTGGCCAGTACACGCTCAACCATCGGTTCGCCTTCATCACGCCACTTTTCCTGCTCGGCGTTCCCATCTTCGACACCCTGTTCGTGATGATCATGCGAGCGCGGCACAGGAGATCGATGTTCCTCGGCAGCCGTGACCACGCGGCGCTACGGCTCCGCAAGGTCGGGCTGTCCACGAGCGAAACTGTGAATCTCTTCTACGTCGCTGCCGTCCTCTTGGGAGTCCTCGCCTTTCTCAACATCTTCGGCAACGAGCGCATGTCGATCGTGATCGGGGGGGGCGTGCTCCTGGCCGCGATCGCGTCAGGA
This sequence comes from Acidobacteriota bacterium, assembly GCA_016191015.1. GTDB lineage: Bacteria > Acidobacteriota > CAIWXX01 > CAIWXX01 > CAIWXX01 > JACPPM01. Next base: position 7,587 of record JACPPM010000335.1, read on the forward strand.
ATCGCACTGGCTCGGATCGACGTGGAGTCGACATGAGGGCCCCGCGGTGATTGTCATCCTCGGCGCGGGCCTCACGGGCCTGAGCTGCGCGTATCATCTCGGGGATACCGAGTACCGGCTCTACGAAGCCGAGGCTCGTCCAGGAGGCCTCTGCCGCTCTCGCGATGTGCGGGGTTTCACTTTTGATTGTACAGGGCATCTTCTGCACCTGCGCGACGAGTATGTGAAACGACTGATCCTCGAGGAGATGCTGCCGGGGGTTTTTGCGAGCCATCCCAGGCGCGCCTCGATCTATGCCATGGGGCGATTCGCTCCGTATCCCTTCCAGGCCAATTTCTACGGGATGCCGCGAGAGGTGGTGAGGGATTGCCTGCTCGGGTTTTTGCGAGCGGCGCCGAATGAGACGCCCGCGAGCTTCGAGGAGTGGGCGCTGGCCACTTTCGGGGAAGGCATCTACAAGTACTTCCTGCAACCCTATAACGAGAAACTGTGGCGGGTCCCCCTGGACCAGCTCACGCACGACTGGTGCAGCTGGTCCGTTCCGCGGCCGAGCCTCGAGCAGATCGTCGACGGCGCAGTCGGATTCGTCAACCGCAACATGGGTTACAACGCGGCCTTCCACTATCCCAAGAGAGGAGGGATCGAAGTTCTTCCTGCAGCGTTTGCCCGGCGATGCCATCATCTCGCGACCGGGCACCGCGCCGTGAGTGTCGATGTGCGAAAACGCCTGGTACGGTTCGCAAGCGGGGAGGAGGTCCGGTACGATCGGCTGGTCTCCACTCTCCCGCTCGACGACCTCCTGGCGAACGCGGCCGGTGGTCCGGATGAGTGGCACAGCATGGCGGCCAAGCTGAAGCGGGTGTCGATTCTGGCGCTCAACCTTGGAGTGCAGGGGCATTTCTGGGGCCGGCGGCAATGGGTCTACTTTCCCGAGCCTGATTTCCCGTTCTATCGGATCGGGGTCGCCTCCAATTTTGAGTCGACGCTGGCGCCCGATGGATGTTCGAATCTCTACGTCGAGGTTTCACTCGACAACCCGCATGTCGATCCGGAGCCTATCGTGAAACGCTGCCTGGAAAAGTTGCGGTGGCTCGGCTTGCGCGGCCGCATTCTCGTCAAAGACACACTCATCATCCCGTGCGCCTATGTGGTCTATGATCGTGTACGGCAGGAGGTGGTGCCGCGAGCTCTCGCTCAGCTCCGCGAGCGGGAAATCCTCAGCACGGGGCGGTACGGTGCCTGGCAGTATAGTTATATGGAGAGGGCCATACTCGAGGGAAGAGAGGCCGCGAGATGGTGTGTTGATCGAGACGGTCCTTTCAAGTGAGTGGGTTCCGACTCTGCGCGGAGCGGCCCAAGCCCCAATGCAAAATGCAAAATGTGGAACCCCGCGCTCCGGCGCTTTCGGGGCGACTGAAACGACACGCCGGTGATTCGCGTCTGCCACGTAATTACACTCCTGGAGCTGGGAGGAGCGCAGCAGAATACGATCTACACGTGTAGTAAACTGGATTCGTCCCGTTTCGACGTGACCCTGATCGCCGGGAAGGGAGGCTATCTGGACGGCGACGCCCGGCGGCTGCTCGGAGGGCGAGTCACCTTCGTTCCGCAGCTCGTGCGCGAGGTCCGCCCCGCCCGTGATCTGCGCGCGTTCCTCGCGCTCACGCGCCTCTTTCGCTCCCGGCACCCCGACATCGTCCACACTCATTCTTCGAAGGCCGGGATCCTGGGGCGGGCCGCGGCATGGGCGGCCGGGGTCCCGGCGGTGGTACATTCGATCCATGGGTTTCCGTTCAACGACTATCAGTCGTGGCCGGTCCGCCGGGGCTATCTCCTCGCCGAGAAGCTGGCGGCGAAGTGGACGGATCGATTCATCGCGGTCAGCCGGCGGAATGCCGAGCAGGGAGTGACACTGGGAATTTTCGACGCCGATTCGGTGAGACTGATTCGCAGCGGCTTCGATATCGAGGCTTTCGCGAAAGCGCCCCGGCTTGCGGAGAAGCGGAGGGAGATGGGCGTGCCGGCCGGCGTGCCGCTGGTCGGCACGGTGGCGTGCCTGAAACCGCAGAAGGCCCCGCTGGACTTCGTGGATGTGTGCGCGAGAGTGGCGCATTCGAAGCGCGATGCGCACTTCATCATGGTTGGAGACGGGGAGCTGCGAGCGGCTGTCGAATCGCGTGTGCGGGATGCGAAGCTGACGGATCGATTTCATCTTCTTGGTTGGCGGGAGGATGTGGCGGACATCCTGTCACAGCTCAGCATCTTCGTCCTGACATCCAGGTGGGAAGGGCTTCCGCGAGCGGTCCTGCAGGCACGCGCGGCAAGTCTGCCTGTCGTGGCGACAGCGGTGGACGGGACCGTTGAGGTGATCGAGGACGGCATCAACGGCTATCTCTGCCCGGCGGGGGATATCCCGGCGATGGCGGCGCGCGTCACCGAGCTGCTCTCGGATCCGGCGCGGACACGCGCCATGGGAGGACGGGCTCGCGAAGGGCTCCATGAATTCGACCAGGACGGAATGGTGAGAGAGCAGGAAAGGCTCTACGATGAGTTGGCACAGCGGAAGTGCTGAGTGCTGGGTGCCATGAGCCAAGGTCGTGGGATGGCTCCAAGGCTACGGCAAAGCCCCGGAAACCGCAGATTCCACAGATTGACTCGCAGATGTCACAGATGGCTTCGCGCCGGCCCGAGAGTGAGGAGGAAGTTGCTCGTCGG
>JACPPM010000334.1 GCA_016191015.1 Acidobacteriota bacterium
GACATCTGCGAGTCAATCTGTGGAATCTGCGGTTTCCGGGACTTTGCCGTAGCCTTGTGAACATACCGGGGCGGGGTATCTCCGTTCCAGTGGCTGGCGTATAATGGTCCCCCGGTAACTTTCATGGCACACAGGCATCACAGCGGCGAGCGAGCCACGACCGACAACTTGAAGCTCTACCTGCGCGAGATTGCGCGCATCGCGCCGCTGACGCCGGAGGAGGAGCTGGAGCTTGGCCGTCGGGCGCAGCAGGGCGATACCGAGGCGATCAAGAAGCTCGTGGAATCCAACCTCAGATTCGTCGTCGCATACGCCAAGAAATATCGAAACATGAACGTGAACTTCATGGATCTCATCAACGCCGGAAACCTCGGGCTGATCGAGGCCGCTCGAAGATACGATCCGGAGAAGAACCTGCGTTTCATCACCTACGCTGTCTGGTGGATACGCCAGGCGATCTTTTCGTCGCTTTCGAGCCAAAGCCGCGCTTTCTCAGTCCCGCAACGAGTGGCGAATATCCTGCATCGGATCGGGCAGAGTGAGAGAAAGCTCACGCATGAGCTCTCGCGCGAGCCATCGTCTTCAGAGATTGCCACGAGCCTCGATATGACCGACGACGAGATCGACTCGCTCCTCAATCTCGACGCCAAGGGAGTTTCGCTCACCCAACAGATGAACGACGAGGATTCGCGAGAGCTCGAGCAGATGCTCGACGTTCCCCAGGTCGACCCGGTCGAGAACTCGATGATTCGAGAGTCGATGATCCAGCAGATCGGCGAGGTGCTGCAGGAGCTGGATCCGAGGGAACGAGAGGTGATCAGCCTGCGATTCGGCCTGGACGGCAACGACCCCAAGACGCTTAAAGAGGTCGGCGACCAGCTCAATATATCGCGCGAACGTGTGCGGCAGATCGAGGCCAAGGCCAAACAGAAACTGCGCCACAGCCACAAGTTCAAGTCGCTCCTGGCCTATCTCAATTGACCTCCAGATACATACAGGGAACGGGTGAGGGTGCGATGACCGCTGTGGATGCGAAGGACGCCGTGGCGTGCGCGCGCTGCGGTGGCACGGGGTGGGTGATCGAAAAGCGAGGGGCAGCCGAGGTGGCTCGTCGGTGCCGCTGCTCGATCGAACGACGCAAGGAGTCGCTGCTCGCGGATGCGGGGATCCCCAGACGCTACGCGGACTGTACGCTGGATTCGTTCTCGGTTTTCGATAACAGCAGCTTGAAGGCCGCAAAGCGGATCAGCCAGAAGTTCATCGACGCCTACCCGGTGGTCACAAAGGGAATCCTCTTCATCGGCAAGCCCGGTGTCGGCAAGACGCACCTCGCCGTGGCGATCCTCAAGGAGATCATCAGAAAAACGGGCGACACCGGCATCTTCTTCGACTATCGCGACCTGCTCAAACAGGTCCAGGACAGTTATAACCCCGAATCGCAGTCAACCGAGATGCAGGTCTTGGAGCCGGTGCTCAGCTGTCGCGTGCTGGTGCTGGACGAGATCGGCGCGAGACGCGTGACCGCCTGGATGCACGACACGATCTTCTATATCCTGAACCAGCGCTACAGCAACAAGATGCTCACGATCATCACGTCCAATTTCCCGGAGACGAAGTCCGACGACGATGAAGAGACGTTGGAAGACCGCATCGGCTTCCGGCTGGACTCCCGCATTCATGAGATGTGCGACTTTGTTGAAGTGGAAGGCGCTGACTACAGAAAAACACTCCTCCACAAACGTTACAGTGATCGCGGGTGATCCCACTATGACGCCCTCGCCTCTCGCCGATCGTGGAGGTCTGAGCATAGGACACCGGTCTGTCCAGGGGCTCCGGCCCCTTTTTCATGGGAGAGTAACAGCATGATCGAGCTCGATCAGCAACGCATCAACGAAAAGGTTCTCAAGGAAAGCAAATTCGCCGAGTCCCTGACCGAAGAGATGCGCAAGGTCATCGTCGGCCAGCGCTATCTGCTCGACCGCCTGCTCATCGGACTCCTCTCCAACGGACACATCCTCCTTGAAGGCGTCCCGGGTCTCGCGAAAACCCTCGCAGTGAAAACCTTCGCCCAGGCCATCGACACAGGCTTCAAGCGCATCCAGTTCACCCCGGACCTTCTCCCCGCGGATCTGATCGGCACCATGGTATACAACCCCAAGGAGTCTGTCTTCTACCCGAAGAAAGGGCCTGTCTTCACCAACATCCTGCTCGCCGACGAAATCAACCGTGCACCGGCGAAGGTTCAGAGCGCGCTGCTCGAGGCTATGCAGGAACACCAGGTCACGATCGGAGAGTCCGTCTACACGCTCGATGAGCCCTTCATGGTGCTGGCAACCGAGAACCCGATCGAGCAGGAGGGGACCTACCCGCTGCCCGAGGCGCAGGTCGACCGCTTCATGCTCAAGCTCCGCATCGACTACCCTGACAAGAAGGAAGAAAAGGCCATCGTCGAACGCATGGCGCCGGGTAATCCCATCCCGATCACGGCGGTGGCGACCCCCGAGCAGATCTTCCGCGTGCGCGAGGTGGTCAAGGAGATCTATATCGACGAGCGGATCAAGGACTACATCGTCGACATCGTTTTCGCCAGCAGGTACCCGGATCAATATGGGCTCGATCTGAAGGGCCTCATCCAGTTCGGTGGCTCCCCGCGCGCCACCCTCTACCTTACTCAGGCCAGCAAAGCTCACGCCTTCATGCGGCGCCGCGGTTACGTCACGCCCGAGGACGTCAAGTCGATCGCCTACGACGTGCTCCGTCACCGCCTCATCCTCTCCTACGAGGCCGAAGCCGAAGCGGTCTCAACCGAGGAAATCATCAGAAGAATTTTCGACAAGATCCCCGTCCCGTAGAGCGTCGTGCATCGCAAGACCGAAACAGCCCCGGAGTTCCGGTGCTCCTGCCGAACAGAATTTGGTTTCATGGCCTCTTCGGCTAATGGGTAACGGTCAATGCCCCCAACTGCCTTACTGTCACCACTGCCAATACGAGGGGTCGGGCTGCGCAATCGTATCGTCATGCCCGCGATGCATCTGCCGCAACCGAGCGGCAGGAGGCCCAACGATGCCTTGGCCGCCTTCTACGAAGCCCGCTCGCGAGGCGGCGCGGGGCTGATCATGGTCGGCGGATGCGGTGTGGACATGACCGGCAGCGGCGCTTTCATGCTCGGGATCGACTCCGGCGAATTCGCCGACGACTACAGGACTCTGTGCGACACCATCAGACGCCACGGCGCCGCCGCGGGCGTGCAGCTCTTCCACGCCGGCCGATATGCACGGAGCTCGGAAACGGGAGAGAAACCCGTTGCCCCCTCCGCAATCCGCTCGCGCCTGACCGGTGAGACCCCACGGGAGCTCACGGGAGAGGAGATCGCGGCGATCATCGACTCCTTCGCCGCTGCAGCGGGAAGGGCGGTCGGATGGGGATACGAAGTCGTCGAGGTCATCGGATCGGCGGGGTACCTGATCTCTCAGTTCCTCTCACCTCTCACCAACCGGCGCGCTGACGAGTATGGCGGCTCGCTGGCGGCCCGAGCAAAGTTTCTCGTGGACATGATTGGCCGGATTCGGAGCACTGTCGGTCCGAGCACCGCGATCATGCTCCGCCTCTCGGGCAACGACTTTGTCGAGGGTGGAAATACCTTGGAGGATGCGGCGCAATACGCACGGATGGCCGTGGAGGCCGGAGTGGACATCGTCAACGTCACCGGGGGCTGGCACGAGACCCGCGTTCCACAAATCAGCGGCTTCGTCCCGCCCGCAGGCTTCTCCTACCTGGCTCGACGAATCAAGGAGAGCGTAGCGTCCGGGGGCGCTTTTGTCGCGGCATCGAATCGCATCAACGATGCGCAGGTTGCTGAACGGCTTCTGGAAAACGGCGACGCAGATCTGGTGAGCATGGGTCGGGCGCTGATCGCCGATCCGGACATGCCGTTGAAGGTGGAACGCGGTGGCACGATCATACCGTGCGTCGCCTGCAATCAGAGCTGCTTCGATCAGATCTTCGAGCACAAGCCGGTATCCTGCCTGGTGAACCCACGGAGTGGACGGGAGCTGTCGGGCAACGGCCGGCCTGCGGCGCGTGTGAAGAAGGTGGTCGTCGTGGGCGGGGGGCCGGGTGGCTGCACGGCCGCGATTGTTGCGGCCGAGCGTGGGCACAAGGTGGTGGTCTTCGGGAAGGGGCAGATCGGCGGCAAGGCGGTGCTCACCGCTCGCAGCTACGGCAAGCACGAATGGTCGAGGCTGGGCACGTATTATCTGGCCCGCCTGACTGAGCTCGGCGTGACCCTGCGGGAAGGCATGGCCGCCGCCGACGTGGAGATCCTGGCGGAATCGCCCGATAGCGTCGTCCTCGCGACCGGGGCCGTTCCTGCGATCCCGTCAATTCCGGGCGTCTACCAGCCACACGTTTTGACGGCAGATGCGGTCCTTGGAGGAGTGCATGCCGGCCGCGACGTCGTCGTGATCGGAGGCGGCGCCGTCGGCTGCGAGGTCGCGCTCGAGCTGGCCCTCGAAGGTTCCGCGTCCCCGGAGCTCATCTATTTCCTGCTCGTCAACGACGCCGAGAGCCCCGAAACGCTGCGCTCCCTGGCTCTGCAAGGCTCGAAAAGAATCACGATCGTCGAGATGCTGCCGAAGATGGGTGAGGGCATCGGCCGAACGACGCGGTGGACCTACATGGAGGAGCTGAAGCGCCGGGGTGTCCGCATGATGACGAACACGAAGGCGGTCGAGATCACCAGCGAAGCCGTCGTGGTTGAGTGCCGCGGGGACCGGCAGATGCTCGCTGCCGGCACTGTCATCCTCGCGACCGGCTACCGGCCCGATCGTGCACTCGCCGAGGCGCTCCGGGGCCAGGTGCCCGAGCTGCACGTCATCGGCGACGCGGAGCGGGTCGGCGACGCCGAAGCAGCGATCCGGCAGGGCTACGAAATCGGGAGCACGCTCTGAGTCATCCTGGGGAGGCCGCCACAAGCGGCGCGACGAAGGATCCCATCCCAACATAGTGGACGCGAAATGCAAAGGAGAACACACCTATGATCCACAGCGAACAGAGGGGGAGGACGACGATTCTCCGCGTCGAGCACGGAAAGGTGAATGCGATCGATACGGAGCTGCTGACGGAGTTGGCGCTGCGTCTGGACGAGATCGAGCGATCGTCGGCAACGGCCGTCGTTCTGACCGGGACAGGCAAAGCCTTCTCCGCGGGGGTCGACCTTTTCCGTGTCCTCGACGGCGGGCAGGCCTATGTCGATGGGTTCCTCACCGCGCTCTCCGCGACTCTCCTCAGGCTCTTCACATTCCCGCGTCCCGTCGTGGCCGCTGTCAATGGCCACGCGATCGCGGGCGGCTGCATCGTGGTCTGGGCCTGCGATTACAAAGTCATGGCCGAAGGGACGGGACGGGTCGGCGTCACGGAGTTGCTGGTGGGCGTTCCGTTCCCCGCTGCCCCGCTCGAAATCGTGCGCTTCGCCGTGCCCGGCCAGTACGTCCAGGAGGTCTTGTACACCGGCCAGACGTATGATCCAGGTGAGGCTCATCGCCGGGGCCTCGTGGACGAGGTCGTCACGCCCGAGGCACTCCTGGATCGCGCGTGTGCCGTCGCCACCCGGTTCGGGGCCATCCCGGCCGAGGCGTTCAGGATCGTCAAGAAACAGCTCCGCGAGCCGGTGCTCGAGCGCTCCCAGCGATACGCGGAAACGACCGATGGCGAGGGGAGAAGGGTGTGGAGCTCGCCCGAGATCCACGCGACCATCCGGGACTACCTGCAGCGCACGCTCGGGAAGCGATGAGGGCCATGACCACATGCGGGCGCCGAAGCGGGTGTGCAACGTTTCTCACAGAATGGAGTCTGCACTATACTGCTGGTCACCGGCCGGTCGACGACGCTGGCCGTCCGGAAGATCGTACTTGGAGGTGGCAATGATTCGTGCCTTGTGCGGAAGATCGGGTCGTGGCTTGGCCGCGGTATTCACCATGGCGCTGGCGTTTCCGGCGCTTGATGGCGCTCAGGACCTGGCATCCTTTGAAAAGCGCATAACCGTGAAGACCCTGGAAAACGGCCTGACGCTGATCGTGTGTGAACGGCCGGTAGCGCCGGTTTTCAGCTTCTACACGCACGTCGACGTCGGCGGCGCGCAGGAGGTTGACGGGATCACCGGGATCGCACACATGTTCGAACACATGGCCTTCAAGGGGACGGACCGCATCGGGACAAGAGATTCTGCGGCGGAGAAGGCTGCGTTGGAAAAGGTCGAGGAGGCTTACCGGGCTTACGACGCCGAGCGGCGGCGCGAACCAGCACCTGATCCTGAGAAAGTCGCCGGAGCGGAGAAGGCGTGGAAAGAGGCCATGGCTGCCGCCGACACATACGTCGTCCAGAACGAGTTTGGTGAGGTGATCGATCGTGAGGGCGGTGTGGGCATGAACGCGTTCACCAACTGGGACGAGACCGGCTACTTCTACTCGATGCCGTCGAACAGGATCGAGCTCTGGGCATACCTCGAGAGTGAACGCTTCCTCAAGCCGGTCTTCCGCGAGTTCTACAAGGAACGTGATGTGGTGATGGAGGAGCGGAGGCTCCGAACGGAGAGCCAGCCGGTAGGGCGGTTAGTCGAGCAATTCATGTCGGTGGCCTTCCAAGCTCATCCGTACCACCATCCGGTAGTGGGGTGGATGAGCGACCTCCAGGCGTTCTCGGCGACCGACGCCAAGAAGTTCTACGAAACACATTACGTTCCCGCCAACATGGTGGTCACCGTTGTCGGAGACGTGAAGACGCCCCAGATGATCGCTCTGGCCGAGGAGTATTTCGGTCGTCTCCCTGCCGCTCCCAAACCCCCGGCACTCCGAACCGTCGAGCCCAAGCAGATAGCCGAAAAGCAGGTGATCCTCTATGATCGGTCGCAGCCCTTCTATCTCGAGGGATACCACAAACCCGCCGCACTCGATGCGGACAATGCCATCTACGACGCAATCTCGGACATCATGTCGAACGGCCGCGTCTCGCGTCTCTATCGATCGCTCGTCCGGGACAAGAAGATCGCAGCCGTCGCGGGAGGCTTCAACGGGTTTCCCGGCGAGAAGTACCCCAACCTCTTCGCATTCTACGGCGTGCCGACCCCCGGCCATACGAACGAAGAAGTGCGAGATGCAATTCGCGCCGAGATCGATAGGCTGAAAGCCGAAGACGTGTCGGATGAGGAGCTGCAGATGGTCAAGACGCGCGCCAAAGCAGATCTGATTCGTGGACTCGGAAACAACAATGGACTCGCTTTCCAGCTCGGGGAATACCAGGCTCTCTACGGCGACTGGCGTGAGCTGTTCCGGGACGTCGATCGGATCACCCGCGTCACGAAGGCCGACGTCCGGAGGGCGGCAAACACGGCCTTCGTCGACTCCAATCGTACGGTCGCGATGATCGTGACCGAGGAGCCTGGGTCCCAGGCAGAAACGGAGGCGGAGTAGGCATGCGACACGGACTCGTTCGTTCAGCTCTCTTCGCGACAGCGCTCTTGTCCGGTTCGACTCTCCAGGCTCAGGTGGAGGACTGGAAGCAGATTGAGAAGCCTCCGCTGAATCCGTTCACTATCCCGCAGCCGGCGAAGCTCGTGCTCTCCAACGGACTGACGGTGTTTCTGATCGAGGATCACGAGCTGCCGCTCATCAGTCTGACAGCTCAGGTGCGGACTGGAGAGCGGGACGTTCCGGCCGACAAGGCCGGTCTCGGCGACCTGTTCGGTGAGGTCTGGCGAACCGGGGGGACGACGACAAAGACCGGGGATCAGCTTGACGATCTCCTGGAGGCGAAGGCCGCCGAGGTCGAAACCTGGATGGATCAGGACTCGGCAGGCGTGACGCTGAATTGTCTCAAAGAAGACTTCAACACGGTGCTGGCGATCTTCGCCGAGGTCCTCCGGGAACCAGCATTCGCCGAAGACAAAATCCAGGTCGCGAAGAGCCAGCTCACTACGGGAATCGCAAGGAGGAACGATGATCCAGGTGAAATCGTCGAGCGCGAGGCGACGAAGCTGGGGTACGGGGCGGACAGTCCCTACGCGCGGGTCCCGGAATACTCGACCGTGGCCGCGATCACGCGGGACGATTTGATCGCGTGGCACAAGAAGTACGTGCACCCGAACCGGATGCAGATCGGCGTCGCGGGCGATTTCGACTCCAAGCGCATGATCGACAGCCTGAAGAAGACCTTCGGCTCCATCCCAAAGGGACCGATCTTCACCGACCCCGCCCCCGCGTTTTCGAAGCACCCCAAGGTGGGTTATTACTTTGTCGAGAAAAAGGACGTCAACCAGGCATCCGTCCAGATGGTTCACATCGGAACCACCCGCGACAATCCGGATTTCTACGCCATCGAAGTGGTGAATGAGATCTTCGGTGGTGGCTGGGCGTCGCGGCTTTTCTCCAACGTAAGATCGAAAAAGGGACTGGCCTATCACGTCTCAGGCGGAGTCGGGACGGCGTACGATCATCCGGGGCTGTTCTCCGTAAGCGTGCAGACAAAGAGCCAGAGCCTGGGCGCCGCCCTCGACTCGCTCTTCGCGGAGATCGATAGCATCGTCGCGACCCCTCCAACGACTGACGAATTGAAGCGCGCCAAGGAGTCCATCCTCAATTCCTTTGTCTTCAGATTCGATTCAAAGGCGAAGGTGCTTCGCCAGCAGATGACGTACGCCTTCTACGGCTATCCGGCGGATTTCCTCACGCGCTATCGCGCCGGCATCGAACGGGTCACTATCGAGGACGTCGCGCGCGCGGCAGGGAGCTACATCCATCGTGATCAGCTCGCTGTCCTTGTCCTCGGGAATCCCGGCGACTTCGATCGCCCGCTCTCAACATTCGGGCCCGTCACCGCTGTCGATATCACGATTCCGCAGCCCGAATCGCCCAAGAAAGCGGCGGCAACAGGCGATTCACTCGCACTGGGTAAGACTGTGTTCGCGAAGGTCGTCGAGTCACTCGGCGGAGCCGAGAAGGTCGCGGGGATCAAGGACATCTCCTACAAGGCTGCAGTCAGGATCAAGACGCCGATGGGACAGATGGAAGCCAAGCTGGCAATTGCCATGATCCTTCCCGACAGCGTGCGCCAGGACGTCGAGATGCCGATGGGCAAGATGGTCATGGTCAGGTCGCCGTCAGGATCGTTCATGACCTTCGGCCCGGAGACGCAGGACATGCCCGAGTCGGAGGCTGCCGAGATGGCGAAGGAAATGAAGCGGTCGCCAATCGCGATAGCGCAGGCAATCGCCGGCGGCAAGGCGACGATCAACCACGCGGGCACCGAGAAGATCGGAGATGTTTCCGCCGAGATTCTCGACATCACCAACGACGGGTCGGAGGTGAGGCTCTTCGTCGACCCGACCAACGGCCGTATCCTGAGGAGCGCCTACCGGTCGGTTGGCGAGAAGGGACCGGTCGACAACGTCGTTGACTACTCGGATTGGAGGGACATCGGCGGCGCCTCGATCGCCTTCGCCGAGTCGGTCAAGGAGAACGGCGAGGAGTCGCAGTCGGCCAAGATCGAAGAGTACAAGCTCAACGCCGGCGTCGATCCGAAGCTCTTCGAGAAGCCGGCACCGCCAGCACAACAGTAAGGGCGCGATCAGGCTTTTTCATTTTGAAATGGTAACTACTCACCACAGAGACACTGAGTGCACGGAGTTCCAAGGATCGATTCAAATGAAGGAATTGACGATTGAACCATTGACGATTGGTTCATTGCCACAAAGGAACATTGCCGTCGCTTCGGGAATGACTCAATGAAACAATGGCTCAATGATTCAATCTCACGCGTCTCTGCGGTGAAACGGCTGGGCCTTGGTGTACACTACCTGAGTAGTTACTTGAAATGTAACCACTCAGGCACGCTAACCACAGAAGGCACAGAACGCGCAAAAGGCACAATGGATGAAACAGACGTATCGAACATTTGTGACTTCTGCGCGTTCTGTGGATTTTGTGATGGGTTCTCATTGACCTGAGCAGTGACTTTGAAATCTACATTTTGTAGTTTGCACTGACGGGCCGGCGTCGTTGACGCGGAGGCCGGAATCCTCGGCGGCCAGCCCGGTTGGCTTCACTCGTCTGTCGATTTGTCAACCGTGTGGGACGGTGTATATGATAGATGTATGTTGAAACGGAGCGCACTGTGACGCGAACCCAGATTTTCCTCACCGAGAGTGAGATCGCCGAGATCAGGTCTTTGGCGGCCCGCATGGGGATGAAGCAGAGCGCACTGATTCGAGCGGCTCTCGATGAATACCTCGTGACGCACCGTGATACCCACAGAAAGGCCCTCCTCGCCGCGGGCCGGGGTCTTTGGAAGAACCGCCGGGACCTGCCTGACTTCCGTTGTTTACGCCGGGAGTGGGATCAGAAGCGTCTCGCATGACCGGACCGCTCCTGCTCGATACGGATGTCATCGTCGACTACCTGAGGGGTCACGAAAGGGCGGTGCAGTGGATCGATGGTTTGGAAACGCCGGTCTATCTGTCGATGGTCACGATTGCGGAGTTGTACGCGGGTGTCCGGGATGGAGAGGAGCGACCCGGGCTCGACCAATTCCTGCACGCCTTCACGCCTGTGGAGGTGACACCCGCGATCGCCAAGCAAGCCGGGCTGTATCGCCGAGACTACGGGAAGAGCCACGGCACCGGACTTGGGGATGCCATCATTGCAGCTTCGGCTGTGGCGGTGAACGCCACGCTGGCAACTCTCAACCGCAAGCACTTTCCAATGCTTGACCAGGTCCTGACGCCGTATCGCAAGCCTTGAAACCGCGGTCGGTGGGTGCCACGTGGAGCCTACTCCGCCGGCGCCTCGCCGAGCAGTCCCTCGCACTGCAGCGTCTCCGGGCCCTTGTCTGTGCAGACCGCGAACTGCGCGAGCTTGCCCTCATAGGCATTGTACATGCTCACCCCGGCATACTCCCCGCTTTTGGAGAGGATGTAGAAGGTCAGGCCGAAATCCGGGTTCCCCCGGCTGTTCAGCAGGCGCTTCTCGACAGTGTTCGCTTTGATACGTCGGAGCGCATCGATCCCGGCATCCTTCGGATGCAGACCACGGCGGAGGTTCTCGACGATGAGGTACGAAGCCACATTGTACAGATTGGCCTCGCCCCGGCCGGTCGAACCGGCGGCGCCGACGTCGTTGTCGACGTAGAGCCCGGCGCCCAGGATCGGCGAGTCTCCGACTCGTCCCGCGATCTTCCACGCCAAGCCGCTGGTGGTCGTGACGCCGCAGAGATCCCCTTTGGCGTTAACGCCGTCGCAGTTGATCGTGCCCCAGAAATGCTGAGCGTCGATCAAACCTTCCGCCACCATCTCGAGCCCCGCGCGGTATCCGGCCGCAGCGCGCTCGACCGGATCGAGGTAATGTTTCGGATCAGTGCGCCTTTTCCATTCCAGCCACAACTTCCGGGAGTGCTCAGTGTTCAGGTCATCCTCGATCTTGAATCCCAGGTTGCGCGCGAAGGATTGAGCGCCCTCACCGACAAGGAGGTGGTGGTCGGTCAGCTCCATCACCGCCTTCGCAACAAGCGACGGTGTGCGCACCCCCTCGAGTGCTGCGACAGCACCAGCCCGCCGTTTCGGGCCATGCATGCAGGATGAGTCCAATTGCACCACACCGTCGGCATTCGGCAGACCGCCAAAACCGACACCATCCTCCTCCGGGTCGAGCTCCAGGATGTTCACCCCTGCGATCAAGGCGTCGAGAACGTCCTCCCCACGGACAATCCGTTCAAACGCCTCCTCCACACAGGTCCGCGGCCCGCCGTTCTTGTACCTGTTCCCATTGGCCGACGAAATGACAACCGGCCGCGGGGCTTTCGGCACCACGACCGATGGCGCCTCTGAAAAGAGCGGCGTCGCCGCTGCTACCATCCCCGCCGCCACACCCGTCGCAACGAATTCCCGCCTGGTGACCCGGTTACTCATCCTGATGCTCCTCCTCATGATGACGCCGTTGTTTTCAAAACCATCGAGATCGGTTCACGACCCGCCGGTGTGCGAACGTTACCACACCTGCTGAATCAGGGCCACGCAAGCGGACTACTGCGCAAGAAGCCAGGAGACGTTCCGAAGCAACCCGCCGACGCTGTACGGCTTGTGGACGAAGAGAGTGTGGTCGGGACGAGGAGCGGCCGGGATCTCTTCTGCCACATCGTCCGATCACACCGATTGGAAAAACTCGCCGGTCTCCGGTATTCTCTCCTGCCGATGCGGATCCTGGTGTTGTCGCAGTACTACACGCCTGAGCCGGTGGCGAAGCCGGCGGAGCTTGCCGAGGCTTTGCGCGATGCTGGGCACGACGTCTGCGTGCTCACGGGCCTCCCCAACTATCCAAGCGGTCAGCTCTATCCAGGGTACCGATCGCGGCTCAGAGCGGCTGACAGCATCAACGGCATCCCGGTGGTGCGGACTTACGAATTCCCCTATCATGGGACGAACGTATTCGGGCGCGTCGCGAACTACCTCTCCTTCATGTGCTCGGCTCCGTTGGGGTTGAGACTCCTGCCCCGATTCGACGTGATTTATGTCTGGCATCCTCCGCTGACGATCGGCATCGCCGCCTGGCTTGTTGCTCGTGCGCGTCGTGTCCCATTCGTCTATGACGTCCAGGACATATGGCCCGAGAGCGCCGTCGTCGCCGGAATACTGAAGCGGCGGAGTCTGGCGGTTGGTCTGCTGGGTCTGCTCGAACGATTCGTCTATTCTCGCGCCCGTCATATCCTCGTGGTTACCGACGAAGCAGGGTGCAATCTTGCCGCCAAGGGGGTCCCGACGGACAAGCTATCGATTGCCCCCAACTGGGTCGATACGGCACAATTTGCGCGAGATCTGAGAAGCGACTCCGAGGAGATCAGGAAGCGGTACGGGTGGAACAACCGATTCGTCTTGCTTTTCGCGGGAAACATGGGTCTCGTGCAAGGTCTCGCGACCGTCCTCGACGCGGCCGCGAGAATTCCTTCAGAGAGTCGATCGCTGTTTGTCCTGATTGGTGATGGCTCCGACCGGCGCCGCCTCGAGTCCCTCGTCGCCCAGATGGAGATCCAGGCACGCGTGCAGTTCATCGACCGCCAGCCGGCCTCGGCGATCCCCGCCTTCCTGGCCGCTGCCGATGCCCTCCTCGTTCATCTCAACCGGTCCTCCCTGTCACAATACGTGATCCCAACCAAGACACTCTCGTACCTCGCCGCGGGCAGACCCATCCTCATGGCGACAGAAGGACCTGCGGCTGACCTGGTGCGCTCGGCCGGTGCCGGCTCCGTCGTTCCCCCGGAAGATCCCATAGCCCTCGCCGATGCTTCGGTGGCCCTGGAATCGATGACTGCCGCCGACCGAGACAGGATGGGAACCGCGGGCCGGGCTTACGCTGCGGCTCACTTCGGCAAGGCGGTCATCATTCCCCGATACGAAAGAATCCTCGCAGACGCCGCGAGGTAACAGTGTTGACAAAAGTCGTGGGATAGGTGAGTCTCGATCTCGTGTTCGCGACCGCCCCTGCTTCGCCGGATCCGGCCTCTCTCGCGGCCAGCCTGCCAGCCCACAAGTCATTGCTTCTCGCATGCGCGAGGACGAGGCTTGACGAGGCGGCGCACTCGCGGATCGAGACGCTCGTCCCACTCGTCTCAGACTGGGATGACCTGATCTCCGCTGCCCGGCGCGACGGTCTCCTGCCGTTGCTCTATCGCAGCCTCGCCGTCGTCCGCGCCGGCGCTGTGCCCGATCCCTGGCTGTCGAATCTTCGGGACGAGACCGAACGGATCGATAGCCGCAACGTGCGGATCACACACGAGCTCTGCGCGATCTTGCAGCTCTTTGGTGACCACGGAGTCGAGGCGTGGGGGTCCGGAGGTCCATTGCTGGCCCACCTGGTATACGGCGACATCGCCCTGCGCCAGTTCGGAGATCCTGACGTGATGATCAGGAAGCGGGACGTCGGAAAGGCTATTGAGCTCCTCGCGGAGCTGGGGTATGAACCGCACGCGATCGGGTATGGCGCACGACCGGGCGGTGCCCGGCCGGGGGAGGCTATCGGGCTTCAATTGGCCTATGACTACCACCTTCCGTTCTATGACTCCCGGCGCCAGTGCACGGTCCATATCCAGTGGGAGATTGGCGCCGACTGTTTCCCGCAGATCACCGCTCGCGAGCTGTGGCCTCGTCTGCGGCCAATGACATTCCGGGGTGTTCGATGCCTGACGCCATCGCCTGAGGACACGCTTCTGCTGCTGAGCTTGCACGGATCGCGTCACCGATGGCAGAAGATCGGGTGGCTCTGCGATGTCTCCGAGCTTCTGGATGGCGTCGATATCGACCTGGAGCAGATCCTCGGGCGGGCCAGACAGGTCGGGATGGCTCGTATCTTCCTCCATACACTGGAACTGGCGGGCGCGCTTTTCGGCCTTGACATACCGCAGCCAATCCGGCGCGCTATTGCGGCAGACCCGGCGGTCTCAGCGCTTTCGGTGAATGTGGTGGACCAGCTCTTCGGACCTGCCAAGGACCGAGACCTGACCTTTGATCTCTCGACGATGGAGAGGCTCAGAGATAAGCTCTATTACTGCTGGCGACGGGTGACGGCGATCTCGGATTCGGGCCGGTAGTTTGTGCTCCTGCCGATGCCTTTCCGCTTTCTCTACCCCCCTCCGCGGATTGTGCGCGCCTTGACGCCGAAGCTGCGACCCCGTTCGAAGGGATGACAATTCACCCGTCAATCGCTCTCACCCGATTTTTTCGTCGCGCCTGGCTGCGGAGGACTCCCGCAGCCTTCAACATGCGCTGGACAGGGGGGGCGCCTTCGAGTAGTGTCAAAGAAGTTGAGTGCTGACATGAAAAGGCAAGACATTTGAGGGGGCAAGATCTTCCGAGCTCCGCTGAGGAAAGCTGGAGGAGAGGAATGCCGGAACGGAGCGGTCGGCTCGGACGATCAGAGTGGCTCGGAAGAACGCACCCACGCTCCACGCTCCAGGCCCGCGAAGCCGGCCGGACACTCTCACGCGCGGCTATGCCGCGTTAGGGTCTTGGGATGGACATCGCATCGATCATCCTGCTGGCATACGGTGCAGTCGTGTTGGGTGGTGGACTGATGGGATGGGTCAAAGCTCGCAGCACCCCGTCGCTCGTCGCAGGCCTGGCGTTCGGCGTAGCCTTGATCGTGGACGCGTTCTTGTTCACCGCGCAGCCGTACATCGCGGCCGTCCTGGCCCTGGTGCTGCCGGGGCTCCTCGCGGCGATCATGGGGGTCCGGTTTGCGAAATCGAAGAAGTTCATGCCGGCCGGGATGATCGCGGCGCTGAGTCTGGTCGTGCTGGTGCTGCTATGGTTGACGATGCCTTCATTGAAGATGTAGCCTGCAACAGGAGCTTTTTGTCACGAAGGCAGGCGCAGATTTCGCAAATGAGTGTGAGTCGCAGCTGTCCCGGCGACTAAGTCATGATGCGTAACTACTCAAGCCGGCCAACCACAGAAGGCACAGAACGCTCAAAAGGCACCAGAGGAAAGAATGATAAAGAGGTATTGAACTTTTGTGACTTCTGCGCATTTTGTGCGTTTTGTGGTAGGTTTACCCTCACCTGAGCGTTTACCGCCATGCGAACTCTACTCTGGTGTCTTGCGTCGTGCCTTTTGATCCACGCACCCATCCTTCGAGCTGTAGATGAGAGCACGTATCGGAACTCGGCCCTGGGCTTCAGCATCACAAAGCCTTCGACATGGGTGTTTGATACCCGGTCCAGCGATGCCGATGCTGGCGGAGTCTCGGTTTCGCCGGTAAAGATTGTTGGGATCTCTCGCTATAAGGAGCCGTATCCGGACCTTAATGCCTCTCTGGCGGTCAGCTTCGTGGCCAGGGAAAAGGTCGCCGTCACGGTTCCCAAGACGCTCGCTAGAATCTACCTCAACAGAATCGAACAGCGCTACGCCGATGCGGCCATTCAGGAGGGACCGGACGAAGTGACCGTCGCCGGGTTCAGCGGTGCCTACGCCCGGGTGTTCTTTGAAGCGCAATCTCCCGAGGGTCAACGCTTTCCCGCGAGCGCCGAGGTGTGGGTGCTGACGGTGGGTGAGTTATTCTGCGTCGCCACAGCCGAAAGCCGACAGGATGAGAAGACCGGTTCACGGAAAGAGATTTGGCAAATTCTTGAAACGATGAAAATGGACGCGAAGTGATCTTCGGGTGGACGGCGGTTAGCTCACCCGCCACCTGCGCTCACTTCGCTGTCCGCAGAGCTCTGAGAGTGCGGAGCGCGTCGGCGTGAGTGGGATCCGTTGCGATCGCCTCTTCGAGCGACGCGACGGCGAAATCGGGCATGTCCATGGCTATCCAGCACCTGGCCAGACTCGTGTAATACCTCGGGTTGCGATCGCGAGCAATCGCCTTCGTAAAATAGCTCGCGGCATCCGCGTACCGGCCGAGCGAGTAGCAGATTCTCCCGGCATCCCAGAAGAGATTCGAGTTGGAGTCGTTGTAGCTGATGGCCTTCGCCATCTCTTGGATCGCAATTTCGCACAGGCCAATGCTAAAGTAGATGGCGGCTCGGTTGCTGTAGGCCTCGGCGCAGGTCGGGTTGAGCTCGATCGCCTTCGCATAGACATCGAGAGCCTTCTGCCATTCCCCCCGTCGACGGTAGGCAGTTCCCAGGTTGGCGTACGGAAGGAAGAATTCGGGATTGATTCTGATCGCCAGCTCGCACCGCTCGATCTGAGCATCGATCACTACAGCAGACGCGTCACCTGCCAGATCCATCATCTCGAACGCGCGGTTGTTGTAAAACAGCGCCACCGCCGTCAGGTCGTCGAGGAGCTGCTTCTTTTTATACTGGTGGATCGACCCGGCTGTGGCGTCGAAAAGGATTAACGTGGTCCCCTCCAAGTATCCCGCACAGATGTGGCTGCTTCTGAGAATCGGCGAGAGATCGTGGGACCCCTCGGGTTCATGGTAGCTGTCTATGTCCGAGACGTGAACATACTGCGCGTCAATACCCGCGGAGCGGGCCATTCCGATGAAGAGATTGGCCATCGAAAGGCAGTTGCCTCGCCGCGCGTCCAGAAGATCCCGGGCAGTCATCGTGTATCCGCGGTCATACTGAATCCCTAGCGCATCCGCGCCGCGAATCATGTGGAGGATCTTTCGGCACTTCAGCTGAGAAGTCGCAACAAACCTCGTCTCGGCCCGGACCTCGCCGGCCAAGTCAGCGGGAATTTCAAACGGGACAGGAATCCGAGCGGCGGCTTCCGGACCCAAGGCGTCTACCAGACGGCCCCGCAGATTCTCCACCGCCCGTTCGTAGAGCCCTCGCGCCGCATCCGACCGGCCAGTTTGAAGGAATAGGGCAACGGCGAGCGCGATCCCGTGTTTGTACATCCTCATGACATCATCTCACCCGTCTCGCCGCGGGTTTCAAGTCTTCACTCGAAGATTCGATGAATCCTGTGATCTAAGTCACCGGCCGAAGGCTCCTGCACCGCCTCCCTCCAAAGGCCACTAGTTCTGCTCGAGGATGGGCCGGTCGGCCACGACAGCCAGCCGTTCGACACCTGCCCGTCTGGCCACCCCAAGCACCTCCTGCACGGGTGCGTAGTCGAGCCCGGTGTCGGCTTTGAAGTACAGCACTCTTCCCGCAAAGCCGCGGAACTCCTGCGATAGCCGATCTTCCAAATCGCCGGTATTCGCGACCTGCACCTTGTTGACAAACAGCGATCCGTCCATCCGGAGCGTCAGGGTCACCTCCGACGACGGGCCAGGCTCGTCAGTCGTGTTCTCGGCCTGGGGCAATTGCACTTTTTCGTTGTCGAACAGAAGCATCGGGGTGATGACCATGAATATGATGAGGAGGACGAGGAGGATGTCGCAAAGCGGCACGATGTTGGGCTCACTCTTGATCCTGCTCCCGCCGATGTCCATCGGTCACCCTCCTTCCTCAGGGCCGCGTGTTGGGCCCCAAGATAAACGATCACGGGGCCGGATGCTGAGTGCTCATGATCAAGATGTAGGACGCCACCCGCAGGTTGTCAATGTCCAGCGCACCCTGCGGTGTGACCCGCAAGGCTGCGGCAAAGTCACATCCGCGGCCCATTCTGGTCAATTCGTACCCGCACCCGTACCCGTACCCGCACCCCTACCCGAAATGCCTGATTCCGGGTACGGGTACAGGTACGGGTACCGGCCTTCGGCCTCGGTGCGGGATGGTGATGGGCGGATTTCGGGACTTTGCCACAGCCCTGGCGTGACCCGGGCCGTGTTGGACAGCCTCTACAGCGTATAGTACGATCCCCCAATGCGCATCCTGGAAGAGATCATCTCGCGTGCGCGGGAAACGCAGTGCAGAATCGCGTTTCCCGAGGCGACTGATCCTCGTGTGATCCGCGCTGCCACGAGACTCGAGCAGACCGGAACATTGAAGACGGTCCTTGTCGGGAAGCGTGGGGACATAGAAGCCGCGGCGATGAGGGAGGGCATCCAGATCAGGTCGGAGATCGTGGAGCCGGAAGCCAAGCGAGAGAAGTTCGCGGGGCGTTACCAGGAGATCCGGCGAGCGCGCGGAACGACCTTCGACGAAGCTTACAAAGTGATGGGCGAACCGCTCTCGTGTGCGGCGATGCTGGTCGCCGAGAAGGCCTGTGACGGCGTTGTCGGGGGCGCATCGACAACAACGGCCGAGACCATTCGGACAGCCCTGCGTGTAATCGGACTTCGCGCCGGTGTGAGGACGCTGTCGAGCTGCTTCCTGATGGTGCTTGGGGACGGGCAGGCTGGTGGGGACCGGCTCCTGGTTTTCGGCGACTGTGGCGTGATCCCGGCTCCATCCTCCTCCGAGCTCGCCGATATCGCCATCGAGTCGGCCAGAACGCTGACGAGCCTGTTCTCGACCGAGCCGCGCGTGGCCCTGCTGTCTTTTTCGACAAAGGGATCGGCCGAGCATGAGAGTGTCGAGAAGGTCAGGGAGGCGCTCAGGACCGTCCGCGCCCGCTGGCCCGAACTGAAAGTCGACGGTGAGCTGCAGGCAGACGCCGCTCTGGTTCCCCACATCGGCGCGAAGAAGGCGCCCGGGAGTGAGGTTGCCGGCCGTGCGAACGTCCTGGTCTTTCCTGATCTGAACTCGGGAAACATTGCTTACAAGCTCGTCGAACGCCTGGCCGGTGCCGTGGCGCTGGGGCCGATCCTGCAGGGTCTGGCCAGCCCCGCCAACGACCTCTCGCGCGGCTGCTCAGAAGACGACATCGTCTACGTCGCGGCCATCACCGCTCTGCAAGCGGCAGCGAGATAAGAGTTCCAAGTTCAAAGTTCAAAGTTCAACGTCGAGGATGATCCTCGTTTTGAACTTTGAACTTCCGGCGCACTTGGCGCGGATACGACGCCGTTCACGATACGGTCTTGGCCACGGATTGGGATGCGGCA
Organism: Acidobacteriota bacterium; assembly: GCA_016191015.1. Classification (GTDB taxonomy): domain Bacteria; phylum Acidobacteriota; class CAIWXX01; order CAIWXX01; family CAIWXX01; genus JACPPM01. The sequence goes on from JACPPM010000334.1 coordinate 19,419, forward strand.
ATGCGGCCGATCAGACGGTCTCGCTACCGCTCTTGGGGACGTCCTACGTCGCTGCCTGGACGGATCGGCACGCGAGCCGTGTCGACCGCCATTTCGCTATCCTGCCCATACAACTCCGGATGCAGGTAGCGCCCGCGGTCCTCGTCTGCCTTCTCCACCTCAACAGGAATGCGGTGTGCTTGCGCATAAACGTCGTGTCGAATTCCAGTGATCTGCCAGGATACCTCGCCTCCCGGACTGCCACCTGCGATGCGGAACCGATTTCCAGCGAGTTTCTCGCCGACATGCAGATTGGGCGCGGGGGATCCGATTGAGGTGAGTTGGTAGCGAAAATCCTCATTCAGTGCATCGAACCAATCCGGCAGATTCACGACAGCCTCACCTTCTCCGTCGAGTATCGCGTTGCCGTTGTAAATGTTCATCATGTCGGGCGATTCCACGAACGAATGGTAGAGATACTTGTTCTCCGGGTCGAGGGGGTGGTCGATCTTGAACGATCCCGCACCCTTACTCAGCGTCCCGGTCACCGAGACGTTTCCCACGAACTGACCGGCTTCGCCGCTTGCGCTGTACCCGCCAATACCCACGCCCTGCGAAGACTGCCCGTAGACGCCGTATGATGCGGCAGAGCCGGAGTAACCCCAGACGCCAGCCGCGTTGCCACTGGAGTCGGTAGACGCGTAGACCCCGATGCCGCCTGAACCCGTGTTCGTGTTCTGGGCGGTGAATACCCAACCACCCGTCGAAAGTGAGCCGCCGGGAGCGTCGATCGTAATGGTGCGCGATGACGGATTCGCGACGACGGTCACATTTGGACCGGATGTGATGGTCAGTTTCCCTCGCAGGTTGTTAAGGCTGGTCACGGTGGTCCGCGCGGATGAGTCTTGGTCGGCAGCGGTGACAGCCTGCGCCATGAAGACCCAAGCGACCAGAAGTACCGTGAGACCCCTTCCGTCGATCCCACCCATCAGTCAACCTCCTTCTGAATCATGCCGATGTGTCGTCCTAAGCCTCTTATCGGCCGAATTCCGCCAGGGATCACTGAGAATGTCAGGAAAGTCTCCCCTGCCAGCACAAGGCAAGGGTTCAAAGTTCCAAGTTCAAAGTTCAACGTTCAACGTTCCAAGTTCAAAGTTCAAAGTTCAACGTTCAACGTTCAACGTCGAGGATGATCCTCGGCTTAAACTTTGAACTCAGACCCAGAGAAGGCGAAGCCGCTCAGGACGGCTCCGCCCTCCCGCGTCTGCGATTCCTACCCGAGGACGCCGGATGGTTGCGCTGGAGCCTTCCTCTGCTGGAAGCAGCTCGAGCAGTAGACTGGCCTGCCCTGGGTCGGCTTGAAAGGGACAGTTGTCTCCTTGCCACATCCGGCACAGACGGCGGATACCTGCACTCGTTCGCGACGACCGCCGTCGCCGCGAGTCGAACGTGTTGCCTTGCACTCCTTGCAGCGCTTCGGCTCGTTCTGGAAATTCTTCTCGGCGTAGAACAGTTGCTCACCCGCCGTGAAGACGAACGGCTTTCCGCACTCCACGCACGTCAGTTGCTTGTCCCTGTACTCCATCCTCTCGCTCCTTGGGGGGGTGTTTCTACTCTGACTCGCGCCTCATCTTCTTGCGACTCCGCTTGCGAGCCAGCGCCTCCTTGACCCGGCGTTTCTCTCCGGGCTTCAGGTAGTACGAGTGTCGCTTGATTTCCTTGATTATGTCCTCTTGCTGGACTTTTCTCTTGAATCTGCGGAGGGCGCTCTCGATGCTTTCGCCTTCCATCACTTTCACTTCGGCCAAACGCTCACACCTCCTTGGCGCCGCAACGTAGCTCGTGTCTTATATGATGAAAACGTTGATGGTGTCAAGCGTTTCCCAACCCCCGACAAGGCTACGGCAAAGTCCCGGAAACCGCAGATTTCACAGATTGACTCGCAGATGTCGCCGATTCCTTCGCGCCGACCCGAGAGTGAGGAGCAAGTTGCTCGTCGGTTGAATGCTGGAAGAATCTGCGTAATCTGCGCGGAAATGTGCGCCATCTGCGGTTTCGCACGGAACGGCCTCGCCCGAGTCGGCGCCTCGACGTTGCCGCAGCCCTGCCCATCGGGTGAGTCACCTGGTATTGAACAGGCCGCAGCGTGCCAGAGCTTTTTCAGTGTGCGGGATGTCCAGGCCCTTCCTTATTTCAGAGATCACGATCAGCAAATCACTCGGTTGGTCGACATCGTGTAGCGGGTCCAGGACCGACCAACGAATCCGTCGTGTTCGGGCACGGGCGATCGTCCTGGAAAGAACATCGCCGGTGCTCCAGGGGATCGCCCGGAACACATCGGGGGCCCACCGCGAAAGACCGATCAAATAGTATCCGCCATCGACAGCGGGCCCGACAACAAGATCCGCGCGATCCAGCTCGCGAGCAGCGGCAGTGATTCTCTCCACGGGGAGAGTCGGGCTATCCGCGCCGATCGCGATCACCTTCCGGTAGCCGACTCCTAAAGCCCTCTGAAAGCATCGTGCGAGCCTCGCCCCGAGATCGCCGGTTCCCTGCCAGATGAACTGCTGATCCCCGATGACCCGTCGGAGCATGGCCTTTGATCCTCGCGGTGAATAGCAGAAGAATGTGTCGCACCCCGATGCGCCGGCGATGCGTGTCGTGTCGCGGAGCATGGCGCGATAGAGCAGTGCCGCATTCTTGGGAGTGAGGGGCGGGCAGAGCCTGGTCTTGACCGTTCCCGGCACGGGCGCCTTGGCGAAGACCAGGAGCGCCGGCCGTTCGTGAAGCGCGCTGATCCGGTTCACACGTTTCATGATCCGCCACCACCGGCCAGGTGACGCCTCCGGGCCAGGCGCCATTCCTGCCAGATCGTCCGCAGGATGACCGTGCCTGCTCTAAACGACCCGATCACGGTGCCCGAGATCTTGCTCTTCCCGATGCGCCTGCGATACTTGACCGGCACCTCATGCACGCGCAGCCCCCGCACGAGGGCCCTCACCTGCATCTGGACCGTCCAGCCGAAGTCACGGTCGTCCATCTCGAGATCCAGGAGGCGTTGGAAACGAATCGCACGGAACGGTCCCAGATCGGTGTATCGGAATCCGAAGAGCCATCCGATGAGTGACGTGGCGAGCCAGTTTCCGAAGATCGCCTGCGGGAGGAGTGCGCCGGGATCACGCTGACCGCGCACCCGGGACCCGATCACGAGATCGGCATCGCCTCGCACGATGGGATCGACGAGCGCCGGCATCTCATCCGGATGATCGCTGAAGTCGCCGTCGATGAAAATCAGCACATCCGGCGGCTGGGCGCGCAGATGCGCGATTCCGCGGAGACAGGCGCTCCCGTATCCTCGGTGATTCTCGAAAACCACCTCGGCTCCGGCCGCTCTGGCAACTTCGGGTGTCCCGTCTCTACTGCCGTTGTCGGCCACAATGACGCGGGACACGCTCTGAGGCAGCCCGGCGATCACCCTCCCGATGCTCTCCCGCTCGTTCAGCGCCGGAATCAGGCAGGCGATCTTCACATCACCCCAAGCACAGGGAGCAGCCTGGCCGGCCTTCGCTGGACAGCGCCCCGCTATTTACGATTCTCTGTCGGATGCTGCGCCGGGACCTTGAAGTCCTCTTTCGCCGTGGACCGAAACTCGGTCCTGCAAACGCTCGTCGTTCAGGTAGGTATCCCAAGCTTGGGGAACAAATAGAACTGGCAAAAAAGATAAACGCCGACGATCCCGAGCAGTACCCATTCCGCAGTGCTCATCGCGTGCCTTCCTTCTGACATTCTCCAGACTAATCTTACCGCTCCCCCGTCGATCATTCAAATGAGTCGATTCCAGACCCGAGCGGGATTCTGCCCTTTGCATTTTGCATTCCCCTCACTCCTCGCCTTCGTTCCGCTCTCTCTCCATGACCCGCCGCTTGAGCCTCTCCCACTCGTCGAATCGCTCGGCTACCGTTTTTTCGAATCCGATCCTTACGGGCTTCCAGTACAGTTTGTCCTTGAGTCGGTCGGGCAGACACTGGAGGTCGGCGATGCGTGAGGCCTCGTCGTGGGCGTACTTGTAACCGTCACCATAGCCGAGGTCCTTCATGAGCCTGGTCGGAGCGTTGCGGATCTGGAGAGGGACCGGATCGGAGATCGACTCGTCGAGGTCTCTCCGGACCTCCGCGTACGCCTCATAGATCGAGTTGCTCTTCGGGCACGAGGCCAGGTAGATGGCGGCTTCGGCCAGCGCCAGATTCCCCTCCGGCTGACCGAGAAAGTGAAATGCATCCTTTGCGTCCAGCGTCATTCGGAGCGCCCTCGGATCGGCGAGCCCGACGTCTTCGGCCGCGAATCTCATCATCCTTCTCGCCACATACATGGGGTCTTCGCCGGATTCGATCATCCGAACCAGCCAGTAGAGGGCTGCCTGGGGGTCGGAGTTCCGAAGGCTCTTGTGCAGCGCCGATATCAGGTTGAAATGCTCCTCACCTGCTTTGTCGTAGATCAGCGATTTCCTTTGCAACACTGTTCTGACGAGAGTCGGGCTCAGCATCCCGCCCCCATCAGGCCCCCGCCCCATGCCCGCCGCGAGCTCCAGCGCGTTCAGCGCCACGCGCGCATCGCCGTTGGCAAAGGCGGTGATGAGCTTCATCGCCGACGGGTCCACGCTCAGATGCAGCGGCCCGAGACCTCGCGGTGCGATCAGAGTCCTCTCGAGGATTATTCGCACGTGTTCCTCGGTCAATGGGGTCAGCACCAGCACCTTCACGCGCGACAGCAGCGCCGCATTGACTTCGAACGACGGATTCTCCGTCGTGGCACCGATGAGAATGATGTGACCTCGCTCGATGAAGGGCAGAAAGGCGTCCTGTTGCGCCTTGTTGAAACGGTGGATCTCATCCACGAACAGCAGGGAACGGCGCTGGGCAGTCCTCCATTCCGCCTCGGCCTCATCCATCACCCCCTTGATCTCCTTGATCCCGGAGGTGACGGCGGAGAACGGGACGAATCGACAGGAGACCGACCGCGCCATGAGATGAGCGAGACTGGTCTTGCCGGTTCCGGCCGGTCCCCAGAGGACCATCGAAAAGAGCTCCCCGCGCCCGATCGCGCTGTGAAGCAATTTACCAGGCCCGAGGATATGTTCCTGTCCGACGAACTCATCAAGTGTCAACGGGCGCATCCGTTCGGCCAGCGGCGACCCCGACCGGTCGTCATCGAACAATGGCATCTGGTCCCTGGTCATCTTGTTTCCTCGTGCGGCACCCAATTATAGGCGCACTCGTCCGCGGAGGGAACGACGGGACGAAAGTCCCGGGGTCGAGCCAAGGAAACTACACTACTGATGTAGTAGATCCTGGAAGCCATGCACCGGCGGCGCTCCTCGCCCCTGTGCTATAATTTCGCCCCGATGGATGTACGCATCATACCTCTGGGGGGCCGTGAAGGAGAAGCTGCGGCGCGAGGTGAGGCGTTTCCTGTACAAGCGCACGTCGAAGAGACCCATGATCATTCCGGTGATCCTGGAAGTGTAGATATGAGGAAAACGAGCCGTGGCGAATAGACGTTCCTTTTGGAAC
>JACPPM010000015.1 GCA_016191015.1 Acidobacteriota bacterium
CTGCTTTCCTGAGAGGGGTTCGGAGGATCTCACCCACTCGAACGTTTTGCCATTTCGTGTCAACACTCAACTTCTTAGACACTAACGCGGCGGAGCCGCAACCAAACAGCGCGGGTTTATGGGCATGTTGTCCCACCGCAGAGGCGCGGAGTGCGCAGAGCGGGCCTTCTTCTCCGCGTCCTCTGCGTCTCTGCGGTGAACAACTTCTAGCCATTTCGTGTCGACACTCAACTCCATAGACACTATGATGCTCGTTGCCGCAGGTCGGTCTTCCGTCGGACAGGCGCTTCGAGGATGATCTCGGTGCCGCCCCTGAATGGCTGCCGTATCGTCAGCTCGCCCCCGAGCTGTCGTGCCCTCTCGCGCATTCCCTCCAAGCCGAACCCGCCCTCGTGTACCAAGGACTGTGTGACCGTGTCGAATCCGAGCCCGTCGTCGGCCACGCGCACTCGCACCGACCGGGGCTCGTAGATCAGCTCGATTCGGATATGCCGCGCGGATGAATGCTTGAGTGCGTTGGTCAGCGCCTCCTGCTGCATGCGCAGCAGATGGCTCTCCATCGACCGTGCCAGACCTCTCGGAGTGCCGATGACTTCGAAGTCAACTCTCACGGGAGTTCCTGCTGTGGTTTTCCGGATACTCTCGGCCATTGCCGCCGCGAGGGATCTGCCTTCGAGTGTTCCCGGGTGGAGATGCCAGATCGACCGGCGGATATCGGTGAGGCTGGACTGGACAAGCGCGTGCGCCTGCTCGAGATGCGCCTCGGACGCGACCGGGTTGTCGTAGAGAGATCTGAGTGCGCACTCGATCTGGAACCCAAGGCCCGTCAGACCCTGGGACAAAGTGTCGTGCAGCTCGCGCGCAATCCGATGCCGCTCGCCCTCGATCGCCTCGAACCGCATCCGGCCTGACAGGACCCGGACGGCGCGCCGCGCTCCGATCCCAAACAAAATGACCAGCGTGGCCACCAGCGCAAGATCAGCCAAGTGACCCGTCATCCCACCCCCATCCAATCCCCCGAAGTGTTTCGATAGGCGTCACTGTCAAACATCTGACAGTTCGCTTCTCTTCAAATAGTCCGAAGATCCGAGACGCTGGGTCTTCATGTCCGGTTACATCGCGGAACACATACTGTGAGTGGGCCATTTGGAGCGAGCGAAACCGGGGAACGCATCGACCCACCAAATGGTGGGTGTCGATGCCGCCCGTGTGGCGGTGGCACCATCGACCGAGCGGGCCTACCGTAGACAAGGTGCTCGGAATACCGGGGCCATGGAGGTGGGTGGTGACGCAATCCGTTCGCGCGATGTTTCCGGCAATCTTCCTGGCGGCTCTTTCATCGGTGACGCAGCGGCCGCTGCTCGCCACCGGGAGCCTCACCGTGCCACTCACCGTCAAGGAACGCGCCGGTGTGACGCGCGTCAATGCAGTTGTGCAGTCGGGTATCCCTCTCCCGCGCGGCGCTCAGATCACATCGACCGATGGCCTTGCGATCATCGATGGCTCGACCGGGCAGGTTGTCGACGCTGACTTCGTCGTGACGGCCCGCTGGGGCGGCTCGGCCACGCAATCCTCAAAGCCGATCAAATGGCTGTTGGCGACGTTCAAAGCGTCCGTCAGTGCGAACGGCAGTGCGGGCTACGTGCTTACCGATTACCGGCCGGGGAACGCGTCACAACAGATCAGCCTGGACAAGTCCGATGCTGTCTTCTGGGTTGTCGACACGGGCGCCGCCCGGTTCGAGATCACGAAATCGGGCTTCGATCTTCTCCGTCGCGTCACGATCGGCGGGAAAGATCTCGTCACGCCGTCGTCGTCGAACGGCCCTTACTACACCCTGGCAGGTGCGACGTACACGGCTGCCACGGCGGGGGGAGGGGGAAGCGAGCTGAGTGTTCACCGTGAGGGGAGCCGCGGGCAGACCTTGACGCTGAAGGTCAAGGGATCACATCGGACCTACTCGAATCGCGACGATGATGACATTGATTTCAACACGTATCTGACCTTCTACGCCGGTTCGTCGGCGGTCCGCGTTCAGCACGCGGTTCAGAACAACCGCGATTGGGTGGCGCTCCAGAACAACGCCGACTTCCGCAACATCGGCTCGCCCAACTCGGTCTATGCCGACGAGATCGGCCTGCGGTTTGGCCTTTCGGCTGGCAGCAACCCGCAGTGGTCGGTCGGGACCTCGGCCGGAGCGACACCGCTCAGCGGAGGCCTCACCGACACCGTCTCGGTCTATCAGGACAACTCGGGCGACTCGAATTGGGACATGTGGATCTCCCGCCGGCCCACCGGCAACGACGGCACCGGCACGGTCGATGCGCCCATCTACGGACCACAGGCGTACGTGCGCAGCGATTTGCGCGGGTACGAAGTGAAAAACGGGTCGTCCCAGATCAAGACGGGCAGCAAGATGACCGGGTTCCTCGACGTGACGGGGGCCGATGGTGGCGTCACGGTGGCCGTTCGCGATTTCTGGCAGAACTTCCCCAAGGCGCTCCGGGTGACAGCCACGGGGCGGATCGAGGTGGGGCTCTTCCCCGCAGAGTTCCGCGCGCGCCACAATCTGCGGGTCGGCGAGCAGAAGACGCACGACATCCTCTTCTATTTCCACGGCCCTGGCGTGGACGACGCTGACGAATACGGGGCCGGCTTTGCGAAGCCGCTCATGGCCGTCGCGCCCCCATCCTGGTACGCGGAGATCTGCCGGGTGATTCCCGCCGTCTCAGTCGACGCGTCGAACGCATACAGGTTTTCGACGGTTGCGGCCAACCCCGATGCTCCGTGCGCACAACCCGACGCGACGCCGGCCGAGTGGGACCGTTTCATGGTGCGTCATCTTGAAGGTCCGGGCGCCGACGACAACTCGTGCAGCTCCTCGCAAACCGACTACGCCTTTAACGGTCTCGACGAAGCCATCCCGGCTTCGCAGATGTACAGCTGGATGGACTACGGCGACATCCCCATCGACTTCGAAGATCAGGCTTACTGTGGAGGCCAGCCGATGCGCATGCTCACCGGCCAGTACGGGTGGAAGTACGACGGCGACTACGGCATCATGATGAACTTCCTGAGATCCGGAAACTACCGTTTCCTCGATTACGGCCTGGCCGCCGCGGAACACGTCGGCGATGTCGACATCATGCATCACGGCCGCCAATCGGGCCGTGGTATCAACTGGTTTCTCGACGGCGGGATGTTCGGCCACGAGCAGCACGACGAGAACGGCGACATCAATCCGCACCGCAACGGATACCCGGCCGCATGTTCCGGCGATGGGTGGAACGGCACGCCGTCGGCGGACATGATCTATGGCACAGGCGCTCTGTGCCTCGCCTACTATCTCACCGGCGAGCCTCAGCTTGCCGAAAGTGTGCTCGACATCGCCGACTGGACGATCCATGTCGCGGAGAACTGGGACGTCACCGACAGCCGCAAGGGAGGCAACGCACTCAGAACCCTGGCCTGGGGCTTCTCGCTCGCGCACGATTCCGCTTACAGCGACAGCGCGGATCAACTGATCCGGACCAGCGACTATTTCAAGAACCCGATGCAGCCGGGGCGCATGCAGGACATGGCCGCCGACGCGCTCGGCTTCTACGTCTCCTTCCTCCGAGAGGCCGATGACACGCATCAGGACTCGATGCTCGAGTACATCGCGTCCAACGACGTGGCGGTGGACGACTACATCAGCGACGTTCTCAAGGCCGACGTCCACTCATGGGCCTCGATGCTTCTCGCGAGTGGGAAAGCTGCAAACCTCGCCAAGGCGGACGAGTACTTTGCCAACGGCGTGCGCAACCCCGCGTGGACGAACGCGAGCTTCGGGATCGGACGCGTGTTTCAGATCAAGGAGTGGGTATACGACCTGCAGGGAAGTCAGGTCTATCAGCTCGCGACCTACCAGGCGCGGGGCGGGCCGCCCTTCTCGCCCCAGGCACCGGCGGTGACCCCATCAGGCGGCGCGGCCAATCAGAACCGGCCTCCGGTGGCGGTCGTGAGCGCGCCGTCGAACGGATCCACCGGCGACGCGATCACCTTCGACGCGTCGGGTTCATCCGATCCCGACGGGACAGCACTCTCGTATCTGTGGGACTTCGGCGACGGCACCACCGCCACAGGAAGAACGACCTCGCACACATACGAGGAGTCGGGCAGCTGGACGGCCCGCCTTTACGTCAGCGACAGCGAAGGGGTCGGGATGGCGCAGCAAACCGAGACGATCGCCTTCACCAATCACGCGCCGGTCGCCAACGCCGGCGCAGATCGGAGCGCGCCGGTGGGGGTCACGATCACCTTCGACGCCAGCGCCTCGACCGATATCGACAGCCAGCCGCTGACCTATTCGTGGGACTTCGGGGACAACCAGACCGGCACGGGTGTCGCCGCCAGCCACTCCTATTCAACGGCCGGCACGTACACGGTCACGCTGACGACCAGCGACGGGAGCCTCACGGGCACCGACACGGCGATCGTCACGATCAACGCCGTTTCCGACGTCAGCTACACGGTCTCCTTCAGAGACGGCGAGAACGGGTACAGCGGAACGCTCGACACGCGCCTCTGGAGCAAGTCGGCGGCGACGAACTACGGGGCCGAGCCCGATCTCTACATCGGACGACAGGACTACCCCGAGCTGAACGCGCTTGTCCGCTTCGACCTGTCTGCGATTCCAGCCGGCTCGAAGATCGACAGCGCGACTCTCGAGCTGTCAGTCTCTGAAGAGAGCACGACGACTCCCGTCAGAGTTCATCGCGTGTCGGCGCTGCCTCAGGACTGGGTCGAAGGCACGGGGTGCTGCAGCAACGACGGGGCCACGTGGAAGACGTATGACGGCACGCACGCATGGACATCGGCCGGCGGGGATTTCGAACCCCACACGACTACGTTCGTGGCTCCAGCCGCGAACCAGCCGCTGCTGGTCGACGTGACATCTATTGTCCAACCCTGGACTCTCGGCACATCGAACCAGGGGTTTGGATTCACACTCGATCCGAGCGGCAACTACCGGTATGTCTACCTTCACACGAGCGAGGCGACGACGGTCGGGTACCGGCCGAAACTCACGGTCACGTATAGACCGCTCGCGACAGGAGGCGGCGGAGGAGTGCGCGGCGACGCGAATAACGACGGGTCGGTCACAGCCTCGGACGTGTTCTTCCTGATCAACTACCTGTTCGCGGGCGGCTCGGCACCTGCGACGACGTGCGGAGGCGACGCCAACATCGACAGTGCCGTCACGGCGAGTGACGTGTTCTTCCTGATCAACTATCTGTTTGCCGGCGGGACCGCGCCGAGCGGCTGCTGAGAAGAGAGGTCCGATGTCAAGGCTTCAATCTCCAACGTCAAAGAACCGGCGATTCTGGCTCGCGGTATCGGCGGGGATCGTGTTCGCGGGAGCGCTCCCGGCCGGGGCTTCACAGATCACCGAGCGGTGGGGGGCGAGCTCAACGGCGGAGTACGCGGCCACCCCGCGCAACATCAGTGTCCTGGACAATTACCCGACGTATAACGATCAGTCGCAGCTCCTGTTTGGCGAGAACAACGGCGCTCACAAATGGGCACTGATCTACTTCAGCACGGCGAATCTTCCCACGAACACCGTCGTGTATTCAGCCCGTCTGAAGCTGTCGGTCTATTCGTACTCGGACCAATGGGATGGGTCCGAGCCCGTGCGCCAGATCAGCGATCCGAACGGGCTGGGGCTCTGGAGCCAGACCGAGGCGACCTTCGGCAATCGGCGATCCGGTGTGAAGTGGTCGCTGTCGGGAAACGGAGACTTGAACACGGCTTTGGGGCGCGAGCTCGACTCAGCCTACATGTACTACGTGCCGCAATGGCACACCCTCTGGCGCGAGTGGGACGTCACTGAAGCAGTGAAGGACTGGGTGGCCACCCCGACGTCGAACCAGGGGCTCGCACTGCCCTACATCGCCAACGCGCTGTACAAGGCCGCGCGGCACGACGACGCCGACGCCTCGATCAGGCCGATCCTGGAGATCACCTACGAGGGAGCGAACCCGAACCGGCCTGCCCAGCCGACAAACGTCACGGCGTCGCATCGGTCGGGGCAGACCTTCATCACGTGGGAAGAGATTGCATCGAGCAATCCGGAGGTCTCGTACCGCGTCTATCGCCACACGGCGGCCATCACCTCGGGAAACATCGGCCAGGCGACACTCCTCGCGGATGTCCCGACGAGCTCGAGCTACTACAAACGCGAAGTCGAGATGTGTGAGGGTGGCTCGGACTGTTCCCCGACCGGCCAGACGCGATTTATCATCGAGGACGACGGCACGGAGCTCGCGGCCGGCACTGGCTTGTTCGTCTACACCGTGCAGAATCAGAGCTCCGGCAACTACCACTACGCCGTCACCTCCGTCGTCGAGGGCAACGAGAATCGAGACGATTTCGGCGGCAACACGGACGGCCCAATCAACGAGATCAAGGCCACGCCGCGGCCGGTGCGCGTCTGGACAAGCCCGACCAACAACGGGTGGGTCTACACCCAATTCATGGACTACCACAACTGGAACTATCACTTCGAAGGATACGCGTACAACTTCTATGTGGGCGTCCCGAGCAGCTACAGCGCCACCGGCGCGCCTGTCGGCGTCGCAATGATGCTCCACGCCTGGGGCGGCAGCTATGGCAGCTACTGGGCCGGAGGCGACGGAAGCAGCTACTGGCACGGCGGAGTGCTCGTCACCCCCGACGACCGGACGAAGACCTGGTGGTTCGGTTTCAATGAGTACACCGGTAACATCGAGAAGCGCTTCGCGGACGGGCGAGTGATCGACTACACCCACCAACGGTTGGACGCGATTCTGGAATTCGTGCTGAGCGAGCTCAACGTCGATCCGGATCGAGTCCAGATCCACGGTGGATCGATGGGAGGCAGCGGGAGCGTGAACTACGGCCTGCGGCGAGGCGATCGATTCTCCGCCGTCTATTCCGAGAGCGCGATGACCGACTTCGCGACGAGCGGGGATGCCGGAGGCACCGACTGGGTCGGAGACGTGATCGATACCTGGGGCACGCTGGCGCAAGACCTTTCGACGAATCTGGGCGTGACGATTTGGCAGTGGTACAACCTTCAGGATTGGGTGCAGCAGAACAGGGCTGCCGAGCTCCCCTGGCTCTCCGACCATCACGGCAAAGCCGACGACGTCATCGATTGGGATACGCAAGGCGTCCAGTGGTCGCCGGCCCTCGAAACAGGCAGGCGCCCGTTTGCTTCCGAGTTCGACAACACCGACCACGGATGCGCCTGCATCCGCGCGGTGTCACCTGACGTCGACATCTTCGGCGTCACCTTCAGGCGGGACGAAAGCATCCCGGCGATGACCAATGCGTCGAGCTCGCAGGATCCGGCGACCCAGTACGGGTGCAGGAACTGCGCCATCGAATGGTCGGCCTCGTGGCACAACTTTGCGGGGGCGCCGGTGGATACGGCCACACGGTACGAGATGGTGTTTCGGACCACCGGCGGGACGGCGACTGTGAACATCACGCCGCGGCGCCTGCAGAGCTTTATCGTGCAAGCCGGCGCCAGCTACCAGTGGACGAATCAGCCTGTGGGAGGCGGTTCCGAGTCGAGTGGCGTCGTCGTTGCCGATGCCGACGCGCTCATCTTGGTGCCCGGTTTCAGTGTCACCTCCACCGGCAACCGGCTCGTCCTGGTGCCGCTGAGCGGCAGTCTGCCAGCGCCGAGTGTCACGAAGATCGAGCCGGCGACCGGGCCCACGACGGGCGGTACCGGCGTGACGATCACCGGGACCAATTTCCTCTCGGGCGCCACAGTCACGATCGGCGGCACGGCGGCCACCGACCTGCAGGTCGTCAACAAGACCGCGATTACGGCGAAGACGGGTACAGTCACAACGGCCGGCGCCGTTGATGTCGTTGTCACGAACCCTGACGCCAAGTCGGGAACGCTCGCGGGTGGCTTCACCTACACAAGCGCCCCCGCGGGTGTGCGCGGCGATGCCAACGGCGATTCGGCAGTCACCGTCTCGGACGTCTTCTTCCTGATCAATTATCTGTTTGCGGGCGGCATGGCGCCGTCAACGAGCTGCGGAGGCGACGCGAACGGAGACGGATCGGCGACTGTGTCTGACGTTTTCTTCCTCATCAACTACCTGTTTGCGGGCGGAGGCGCTCCGGGGGTGTGCTGAGAGGAGCTCAAAGTTTTAAATTTCAAGTTTCAAGTTTCAAGTTTTCAAGTTGGCGGCGCTGGGGTGTGGATCTCAGCAAGGAGTGAAGATATGCGGCAATCGTTCGGGTTTCTTGCGATTCTGATTTCGTGCGCCTTCGCAGCACATGTGCAGGGGCAGGACGTGGCGACGGTGGGGACGGTGACGGCGAGCGGATCGACGGTGATCGTACCGTTCTATGTGCGGGACGTGAGCGGGACCGCGCTGGGGCGCGACCAGGCGGCGGGCAACAAGATCCAGGCGCTCTCGTTCAGGGTCTCCTATTCACCAGCCGCGGCGGTGTCGTCGGTGAGCTTCACGCGCGCCGGCATCACGGCCGGGCTGACACCGATGTTCGAGACCTCGACACCATCCGGGAGCACTATCAGCTACCTGGGATCTTTCAATGAGACATCGAATCTGATCCCGTTCAACCTGGATCAGGCGGCGCCGGGCGACCAGGTGCTGCAGCTGACGTTCACGCTGAGCGGTTCGGCCACTCCCGGCACCGTGATCACCCTCACGATCGATACCAGCGCGAGCGTGACGCTGCTGTCGAATCAGGCGGGGAGCGTCTCGGAGAGCACCTCCAACGGCCGCCTGACGCTCGTCAACGGATCCATCACTGTTCCTGTGCCTGCCCCGACCGTCACGCAAATCGCTCCGTCAAACGGCCCGACAACCGGTGGGACGCCCGTGACGATCACCGGCACCGGTTTCCAGACCGGCGCCACCGTTGCGATTGGCGCGGTCGCCGCCTCGGGCGTCAGCGTGGGAAGCCCGACCTCGATCACAGCCACGACCGGCGCCCATGCCGCCGGTGCGGCGAGTGTTGTCGTCACGAATACGGACAGCCAGAGCGGCACACTGACGAGCGCGTTCACCTACACATCGGTCAGCGCGGGGTCCGCGGACCTCTCGATTTCCAAGCTGGCCTCACCCAGCCCCGTGAGCGTTGGCAGTACACTCACCTATACCCTGACCGTGACGAACAACGGGCCTGACACCGCAACCGGCGTGACTGCGACCGATCCGCTTCCGGCAGGCGTCGCGTATGTCTCCGCGACCTCGACCCAAGGCAGCTGCTCGCTCAACGGCACCTCGGTCACGGCCACGATCGGCACCATGAGCAGCGGGAGCTCCGTGACTATCACGATCACGACGACCGCTACGACCGCCGGACAGGTGGCGAACACGGCCACGGTCTCGGGCGGCGAAGCCGATCCCAGTACTACCAACAATTCGGCGACGGTCGTGACGAATGTGACGGGGCATACCGGAGCAACAGCCGATCTGTTCATCACGAAAACGGATTCGCCTGACCCCGCGACGGTCGGAAGCAACCTCACCTACATCATCGTCGTCGCGAATGCGGGTCCTGACAGCGCCGCCGACGTCGGCGTGACCGACGTCCTGCCGGCGGGCGTCACGTTCCTGTCGGCGTCAACGAGCCAGGGAAGCTGGACGCTGAACGGGGGCACGGTCTCATGCACTCTGGGCTCGATCGCCAAGGGCGGCTCGGCGAACGTGACGATCGTGGTCGTCCCGACAACCGCCGGGCAGCTCACCAACACCGCCACAACCGGCGGGAGCGATACCGATCCCAACACCGCGGACAATAGCGCCACGGCCACAACCGCAGTCGAGACGGGCGGCGGGGCCGGGGCCGATCTTACCGGCATCTGGAAGAAGGTGAAACGGAGCGGCTCGAACAAGGTTTCCGGCCGCTTTACGGCGCAGAACCCCGGAACGGCCGCGGCCAGGCCTTTCACGGTCACGTTCTACTACTCGACGAACCAGACGGTTGATGGCGGCGACAAGTTGTTCCAGACCTCGACGGTGACCGCAGGCCTGGCAGCAGGCGCGAGCGGCAAACCGATCAAAGTGAAGTACACCACCAAGAAGTCCATCGCCGGCAAGTACCTGATCGCCGTCGTCGACGCGGGCTCGACCGTCGGCGAATCCAACGAAACCAATAACACGGTGGTGAAGCAGATCTCCTGATGCATGCGGAGCTCAAGCCACGGAGGCACCGAAACGCGGGCCTGCGCCTCCCACCCGCAACCAGGTGCCTCCGTGGCGACTTTTTCTGACGCGACGACGAGATTTCAGTCTGAATGTCTACGAAGTTGAGTCTTGACGCGAAATGGCAAAGGTCTCGAGCGGGCCACACCTTCCGTGCCCCTCTCAGAACGTGTGACAAAATCGCCCCGCAACCGCACCCTCACGGTCGCGAGTATGATTCGGAACGCACGGCAGAGCCGCGCCATGCCAAACCATCAATCAAACTCTCCTTGCTGTCCGATCGGGAGGGCGGCGCTTCTGCACCTCCCTGCGGACTCGTCTGTACTCGTAGGTTCGGCAGAGCTCGAAGGCCGGCATGAGCTGCTCATGCGTCGCCTGAGCGCGCCATCCGATCTGGGTGCTGCTGCAGGCTTGCATTGGGCAGCCGGCCATGGGAAGATCTCCGCGTCGAAACACCGTGATCTTGCACGGGTGGGATGCGACCGTGAATCCCGGGGCGCCTCGCGTTCGCAAAGGAGGATAACCCATGGTACGAGCGAAGCTACTCGCGGCAGTGATCGCGCTCGGATCGCTGCTTGTCGTCATTGGTACCGAACCCCACGCGGCCCTGGCCGCCGATCCGGACAATCAGGGCGGCACGCTCTCGAATGGGTTCGCGTCCAGCGCGCCGAACCCGGGGTTGGCCGATCTGTCGATTTCTGAGCTGGGCTCACTCAACCCAGTGAGCGTCGGCAGCACGCTCACCTTCTCCCTCACTGTGACGAATAATGGTCCCGGAATTGCGACCGGCGTGACCGTGAGCGACCTGCTTCCGGCGGGCCTCATGTATGCCTCTGCGACATCGACCCAGGGCACTCGCTCGGTCAACGGCAATTCGGTCACAGCCAGGATCGGCAGCATGAGCAGCGGGAGCTCGGCGACTGTCACGATCACGGCAACGGCGACGGGCGTCGGGCGTGTGGCGAACACAGCGACGGTGTCAGGCGGCGAACCCGACCCCGACACGAACAACAACTCGGCCACGGTCATGACGTATCTGACGGGGCATACCGGCGCGATCGCAGACTTGTTTGTCTCGAACGGAACACTGATCGGACCGGCGTCGGTCGGAAGCGAGCTCACCTACATCATCGCAGTCGTGAATGCGGGTCCTCACAGGGCCAATGACGTCGACGTGACCGACATGCTTCCAGCCGGCGTCACGTTTGTATCGGCCTCGACGAGCCAGGGGAGCTGGTCGCTGGAGGGTGGCACCGTCACGTCCAGGTTAGGCTCGATCGACAAGGGAGGCTTCGCGATCGTGACCGCGGTGGTCATCCCAACAACCGCCGGCCAGCTCACCAGCACCGCCAGCGCCTACGGCAGTGACACCGATCCAAACACGGCAGACAACAGCGCCACGACTATGACTGCAGTCGAGACGGGCGGCGGGTCAGGAGCGGATCTTATCGGCATTTGGAAGGAAGTGAAGAGAATCGGCTCGAACAAGGTTTCCGGGCGATTCACACCTCGCAATACTGGGGTCGACTCAGCCGGGGCGTTCACCGTCAAGTTTTACTACTCGTCGGATGAGACGGTCGATTCCACTGACAAGCTGATCCGGACCTCAACGGTGGCCGGCGGCCTGGCGGCAGGCGCGAGCGGCGGGCCGATCAAGGTGAGCTACACCGGCAGGACTGCTGTAGCGGGCACGTATCTAATCGCGGTCGTCGACGCCGGCTCGACCGTCGGCGAGCTCAACGAAACGAACAATACGATCGTGAAGCAGATCCCCTGACGCGTTCGGCACCCGAGCAGCAGAGGCACCGAGACGCACGCGTGAGCCTCCGACCGGTGCCGCAAAACACGCATGCTTGGCCGCCCAAGAGCAGGCCGCGGACGCGGGCACCATGCTATAATCCCGATGGAGATGCGACATGACGAGAATGATCGAAGCCGTCTATGAGTCTGGGGTCTTCAGGCCATTGGAGCCGGTCGAGCTACCGGAGCATGAGCACGTGGTATTGACGGTCACGGCAGGTCTGGCGGAGCTTGACGCCGATGGCGAGATCATGAGACTCCTGGAAGATCCATTTGATCTGGGAGCTCAGGCGCCGCTGACACGACGAGCCATCTATGATGAGGCTGGTTGACACGAACGTCCTCGTCTACGCGCACGACCGCTCTTCCCCGAAACAACCTGCAGCGATGAAGATACTGGGCGATGCCTTTTCCGGGACCTCGCAGTTGTGCATCACCCCGCAGATTCTGCTGGAGTTCTACAATGTCATTACTAATCCCAGGAGAATCGCACGTCCGCTAACTGTGAGCCAAGCCGGGCGTCTCGTGAACCTCTACGGGGGATCTTCTCGCATAAGGAAGATCTACCCGGATTCGTCGACGCTTGGGGTGGCCATTGATCTGTGCATTCGGACAGAGACCAAAGGCGCCGACGTTTTCGATGCCTATCTCGTCGCGACTGCCCTGGGTCAGGGCGTCACAGAGGTGTATACGGAGAACACCGTCGACATGGCGCGGTTCGGAATGACTGCCGTCGACCCGTTCAGCTCGTGACCGACGCGGCGCGCGGGGACGTAGATGCGCCCCTATCGGGGAATCTGGGGCGATGGCCCTGCCTTGATGACCTCTGGTGGGCACCCGTCTTCGAATTTCTTGAAGTTGTCGATGAAGCGGTGTGCAAGCTGACGGTAGCGTTTCATGTACGCGTCGCGGTCGGGCCACGAGCTGGCCGGGTCGAGCACCGCTGAAGGCACGCCTTCACAGCTCGCCGGGACGCCGAAGGCGAAGATTGGATCGACCACGTATTGCACATCGTTCAGCTTCCCGCTCAACGCTGCGTTCAAGATCGCTCGGGTGTGATGAATGCTGATCCTCTTGCCGACACCGTACGGCCCGCCGATCCACCCGGTGTTCACTAGCCAGCATTGCGCGCCGTAACGCTGAATTTTTCGCTTCAGCAAATCCGCGTAGAAGTACGGATGGTGCACCATGAACGGCGCGCCGAAACAGGCGCTGAACGTGATTTCCGGCTCCTTCCCGAGCCCGACCTCGGTACCGGCGATCTTCGAGGTGTATCCCGATATGAACTGATAGAGAGCCTGGTCTGGCGTGAGGCGCGCCACGGGCGGCATCACTCCCGATGCGTCGCAGGTCAGCAGGACGATATTCGAGGGATGTCCGGCGCGCTTCTTTTCCACGGCGTTCGAGATGAACTCGAGCGGGTACGAGGCGCGGGTGTTCTCGGTGATCGAGGCATCGTCGAGGTCGATCAGACGCGTGACAGGATCTTGGGCGACGTTTTCCAGGATCGTGCCGAAGCGCCTCGTGCAGGCGTAGATCTGTGGTTCGGCGGTCGGTGAAAGCTGGATCACCTTGGCGTAGCAGCCGCCCTCGAAATTGAATACGCCGTTGTCACTCCACCCATGCTCATCATCGCCGATAAGCCCACGGCCGGGATCTGCAGATAGCGTTGTCTTGCCGGTGCCTGAGAGTCCGAAGAAGATCGCCACATCTCCGGCCGAGCCGACGTTGGCCGAGCAGTGCATCGGCATGACCCCCCGCAGCGGAAGCAGGTAGTTCATGACCGAGAAGACCGATTTCTTGATCTCGCCCGCGTACGCCGTATTCCCGATGATGCAGAGCCGCTGGTCGAAGCTCAGTGCAATGAATGTCTCGCCCGGGGTGCCGTCGATCTGCGGCATCGCTTTGAAGGAGGGTGCCGCGATCACCGTGAAATCCGGAACGTGCCTCCTGTACTCATCCGCCGTGCGCGGCAGCATGAACATGTTCCGGACGAACAGACTGTGCCACGCGAGCTCTGTGACGACCCGCACGGGCATCCGATACTCCGGATCGGCCCCGACGAAGCAGTCCTGAACAAAGAGATCGCGTCCCTGGAGGAACCCCTGCAATCGCCCAAAGAGCTCGTTGAACTTGTCGGCCGCGATCGGACGGTTGTACTGCCCCCACCAGACGTGCGGATCCGTAGACGGCTCCTTCACGATGAATTTGTCGTTGGCCGAACGCGCCGTGTGCTTGCCGGTCCCGGCCACAACCGGCCCCTCTCGCGCGATCCGCGCCTCGCGCCGGAAGATGATCTCCTCGTACAGCGCCTCGCCCGGGAGATTCCAGTAGATCTGGCCGGCGTTGGCGATTCCGATGTTGTCGATCCCGTAATCGGCGCGAAGCGCCCCCGCCTGCGGCTGCGCAGGTGTCTTGATGTCCAGCAGGTTGTTCATAGCCAGTCCCTCACATACTTGCGATCGCCGATGTAGATCTCGTTGGGCGAATCCGGGTCGAGCGCCCATTTCATTCGCGATATGCCATCAGTCACGTCCTTCACGGTCCCGGCGTAGCTCAGGCGAAGATGCCCTTCCATCCCGAATTCCTTGCCGGGAACCGTCACGACGAGGGCTTTGCGGAGCAGAAACTCGGCGAGCTCGGTCGAGTTTCGATTGTAGGCGCGGAAATCCGGCAGGCAATAGAACGTGCCGCCGGGTTTGGTTGCCTTGACGCCGCGAAAGCTCTGGAGCTCGTTCATGACGACGTTCCGGTTGTTCTCGATCTGAAGGCGCAGGCTCTCGACAACGCTCTGCAGGCCGCTCAAGGCCCCCTCCGCCGCTGCCTGCAGAAGCACCGATGCGCACGAGGTCGTCTGTCCCTGGATGTTCGTCATGATCTCAACAAGCTTGCGCGGCGCGACGGCCCAGCCGATTCGAAAGCCGGTCATGCCGTACAGCTTCGCGATGCCGTTCACGGCAATGACCTTCGTCGACTCGATGTCTTTGGTCGTGAAGCGGTAGCAGGAAGGCACCTTGAGGCCGTCGAAGACCAGCCTGTGGTAGATATCGTCCATGATGAGGTAGATGCCCTTGCGCTCACAGAGCTCGACGATGCCGGCCACGAGCGCGTCGGGATACACGATGCCCGACGGGTTGTTGGGGCTGTTGACGATCATGAGCTTCGTCGATGAGCTCACCGCGCGTTCGATCTCCTGGAGCCGCGGTATGAACGACCCGTCTTCCGGGGTCACGATGACGGGGACCCCGCGGACCATCTTGATCATCTCCGGGTAACTGGCCCAGAAGGGGGCGAGGATCACCGCTTCGTCTTGCGGGTCGAGGAGCGCGTAAAAGAGATTAAACAGCACCTGCTTGGCGCCCGACGATACGATGATATTCTCCGGCGCCACGATGCGATCGTAGTTCTCCTCAGTGTACCGGATGACGGCCTTCTTGAGGGACGGGATGCCGTCGGTCGGTGAGTACTTGATGTCGCCGGTCGTGAGCCGCGAGGCTCCGCTCAGGATCGCCGCGATCGGCGCCTTGTTCTTCGGCTCGCCGATGCCCAGGTGGATCACGGGCTCGCCGCGCTCCCTGAGCAACCGGGCCGCCTCGTTGAGCCTCAACGTGGGCGATTCGGCGATCGAGACCGCCAGTTGGCTGTAACTCATGTCGATCTCCTTTTCATGGTCCCGGCGACCGCCGCCCGGCGCGGGGGCGAATGATGGCTGCTCGTGAGAACGATCGGACGCTTGTGCCTCTCGCAGGGCATGCCGGCGGGTCCCTTCTTGTAAACCTTTAACCGATTCACATATTTATCTTATCATGACCTGGGGGTGGCACGTATGGCGGAATGGGCGCGGCAGATACTATGATTGGGAGTGACAAAAAGGAGTCACTAGCGATGAC
Source organism: Acidobacteriota bacterium (assembly GCA_016191015.1). Lineage (GTDB taxonomy): Bacteria > Acidobacteriota > CAIWXX01 > CAIWXX01 > CAIWXX01 > JACPPM01. The sequence goes on from JACPPM010000015.1 coordinate 15,914, forward strand.
GTCACAGTCGGGAAGATCACTGGACATCTGGCCGATTCTCGCCACCGGCCTGCTCGCTTTCATAGCCTGCCGCGAGACGATCAACCGGAAGGTTGAAGAACCCGAATCAGCCCAGCCCGCGCAGGTTGCCACGGCCCGGCCGGTCGAAGCCCGCGGCGACCTGGCTGCCGATGAGAAGGCAACGATCGAGCTGTTCCGAGCCGCGAGCCCATCGGTGGTCTACATCACGAGCCTTCGCCGGCGCATGCGCACCTGGTTCGACGTTCGTGATGTGCCCCAGGGGACCGGCTCCGGTTTCATCTGGGACGCTCAGGGGCGCGTCGTCACGAACTTTCACGTCATCCGGGACGCCGATTCGGCACAGGTGACTCTCGCCGATCAGACGACCGTCCCTGCCCGCTTTGTCGGAGCGGCCCCGGACAAGGACCTGGCGGTTCTTCAGATCACGGTCGAGGGAAACCAGAAGCTGCAACCGATCATCGTCGGGACGAGTCACGACCTGCAGGTCGGGCAGAAGGTGTTCGCGATCGGGAATCCATTCGGGCTCGACCATACGCTCACGACCGGCATCGTCAGCGCGCTCGGCAGGACAATCGAGGCCGAGAATGGCCGAACGATCAAGGGCTCAATCCAGACGGATGCTGCGATCAATCCGGGAAATTCGGGCGGCCCGCTGCTGGACAGCGCCGGGCGTCTGATTGGAATCAACACGGCGATCGCGAGTCCGACGGGAGCGAGTGTCGGGATCGGGTTCGCGGTGCCGGTCGATGTGGTGAGCAAGACCGTGCCGCAGTTGATCGAACATGGCCGGGTGATTCGCCCTCAGCTCGGGGTCGTGCTCGTTGATGATCGCATCACTGCGAGACTCGGGATCGACGGCGTGCTCATCCAGGAGGTTCAAGAGGGATCGGCGGCATCCGAGGCGGGGCTCCGCGAGACGTACAGGGACGAATACGGCCGGTTGGTTGTGGGCGACGTCATCACGAATGTCGGGACCGAGCCGGTCCATTCGGTCGACGATCTGCTGGGGGCGCTCGAACGCCACAACATCGGCGATCGCGTGGAACTGGGCATCACTCGCGGCAGGCAGTCGCTCAAGGTTACCGTGCGTCTGCAGGCCCCCGAATAGCGGGCTGCGACCGCGGCTCAGTCTGCCCTTCTCCCGACCGGCTGGCATGGTACACTTTCTGGAATCGGAGGCATGGACATGTTGCACATTGATGACATAAGGTCGCTCTACGAGTTCGATTCCTGGGCGCAGGGACGTCTCTTCAAGTCACTCGAAGAGGTGCGTCCTGAGGATTTCGAAAAAAATCTGGAATCGAGTCACGGAGGCATGCGGGGGACGCTGGTGCATTCGCTCGGCGCGACCCGGATCTGGCTCCATCGCTGGCAGGGCGATTCGCCTACTACGATGCTCCACGAGGCTGACCTCCCCACGTTCGCAGACTGCCAGCGCTATTGGAGCGACCTCGAGAAGCCGCTGTGGGCATTCATCGAGACTCTGACCGAAGAGATACTATCCGGCCAACTTGCCTACAAAGATCTCAAGGGGAATGCCTACACGCAGCCCCTCTCTCACCAGATGCAGCATCTGGTCAATCACAGCACCTACCACCGCGGCCAAATGGTCGCCCTCCAGCGGCAGTGCGGCTACAAGGCGATCGGAACCGACATGATCGCCTACTATCGGGAGAAGGCCGGCGCATCGGTCCCCCGGTAGTAGCCCCACTGAGGCGGTGCTCGCGCAGCAGAAAACAGCTTGACACCTCATTCGGGGCCAGCCTATCGTGACGACATGCATACGCTTTCGTTTCGTTACGCGGGCTGGAGTTGCCGCACGATCATGCGACATCTCGCCATCTTCGTGTGTGCCACCGCATCCGTGTTCGCCGCCGCAGCGCCCGCACCTCGCGTGCTCTATCTTGTACGCCACGGTGCTTACGCGTCTGACCCCAAGGCAGATCCGCGCTGGGGGCCTGGCCTGCTCCCGATCGGGGTCGCGCAGGCGCGTCTGGCCGCAGCGCGCCTGGCCGGACTCCCCTTCGCCTTCGACGCTGTCTACGCGAGCCCGCTCATTCGCGCTCGCGAGACGGCACTCGTGATCGCCGCCGAGCTTCCCGGTGCACGTGTCCAGATCCTGCCGGAGCTCGAGGAGTGTACGCCGCCAACCTGGCGGACCGAAGAGGTGAGCGAAGAAACGCCTGCCGCGATGGCCGCCTGCGCCGCCACCCTCGATCGGCTCTTCGCCCGGCTGTTCGTCCCCGCCGCGGGGAGCGCTCGCCACGAGCTGCTCGTCTGCCACGGCAACGTGATCCGATATCTGGTAACCAAAGCGCTGCGCGTGGACACGAAGAGCTGGCTGGAGATGTCGGTCGGGCACGCCAGCCTGACTGTGATTCGGGTGCAGGCAGACGGCAGCTTCAAATTGATCACGGTTGGAGACGTCGGTCACCTGCCGACGAACCTCCAGTCCGGCGCCTCCGACAACCCCGAGCCCGATCTGAGCGTCCCCCAGCAGTAGGCCGCTTGCTGACCTGGTGGTGTTGATGCGATACGACGAACCGTTGTTTCGGCCCCCATCCGAGGCCGACAGCCTGATATTCCAGGTCACGCTGGGGTGCTCGCACAACGCGTGCGTCTTCTGCGCCATGTATCGGAGCAAGACCTACAGAGCTCGGCCTCTCGAGGAGATCGCGTCGGAGATCGGGCGGGCTGCGCGGAACGCCCCTGACATTTCCCGGGTGTTCCTCGCCGACGGGGATGCACTGGCGGCGCCGACGCCCTTCCTCCTCGAGATACTCCAGATGCTCGGCAAGAGCTTCCCTCGGCTCCGGCGTGTGAGTCTCTACGCCACCCCGCAAAACCTACTGGCGAAATCACCATCCGATCTGGTCGCGCTGCACGAAGCCGGTTTGCAAATGTTCTACCTCGGACTCGAATCCGGCAGCGCTACGGTGCTCAAGGCACAGGCCAAAGGAGTCACCCCAGAACAGGCTGTCGACGCCGTGCGCAAGGGGCACGCCGCCGGATTGCGGTCGTCGATCATGGTGCTGCTGGGGCTCGGTGGCGTCGACGGAACAACCGAGCATGCGAACGCTACCGCGGAGACCTGCAACGAAATGCAGCCGCTCTACCTTTCGGCCCTCACGTGGATGCCCGTCCCTGAGGCTCCGCTGTGGAGGCTCATGGAGCGAGGGGGATTCCGTCTGCCCGACGACGACGGAATCCTCGCCGAGCTGGAGCTTCTGATCCGGAGGCTCGATCTGCGCGACACGGTTTTTCGCGCCAATCATGCATCGAACCCCCTTCCGATCGGAGGCCGGCTCTCGCGCGACCGCGCATCCCTGCTCGAAGCCGTCGCCGCGGCTCGAGCCGGACAGCTCCGACTCAGACCCCGGCTTCTCCGAGGGACCTAACTTCGCAGGCAGCGCGAGCTGAAGCCCGCGGCTACCGGGTCTCGCGAAGAATCTCTCCCGTGGCCAGGAAATGGTTCATCGACTTCTCCCACCATGCCATCGAATGTTCGAAGACCGGCTGCGAGTAGTTCTTCTCGACAAACGCCGCTCCCGCTTCGGAGATCGGGGTGTGGGTGTAGCGGATATGCGCTGCGGTCCCGTTGTCCGGCGCGGGTTTGAGGTCGATCCTGAGCCGCGTGGCCACGATTCCCGGAGTGATTCGGACAAACTCCACGACCTTCTCTGACGGGTCATGCCGCGAGATCATCCAGACGGACTCCGGGAAGTCGTGCCATTCGGTCCGAAAAACACAGCCCTCCTCGGCCACCCCGGATTCCGAATGGATCATCTCGTAGGCCCACCCATCCAGCCACTCGGCCTCACGGACCGGGCACAAGAGTGGAAACACAACTTCGGGTGATGCATCGATCCGCTGCGTGTAGGACCTCTCGCACCTTTCGCCATACCGACTCATCATCTCGCTACTCCTTTCCTCTCTTCTGCGACACGTCACGCTTTTCGCTCAGCCTGTGGCTTGCATCGGCGCGCAGATCGAGCCCGTAGAACTGGCGTAACCCCTCGATCCGCTTCAGATTCGCCTGATCGAACGGCATCTTGCCGTCGAAGACATGCAGGACAATACCCTCGATGAGATCACCCAGCGTGATGTCGTGATACTCGGCGAGCGTCTTCAAGACCTTCAGGATGCGCTTCTCCAATCGCACCCCGGTCTGGACTCGATCAACGAGAATGGGCTCCCCCGGCGCCTCCGGATTCCCGTCCCTTCTCCGTTTGTGCATGGTCGACTCCTTTCCGCATCCCCCGCCCGGCGTGGGATGTGATGTACCTGGGTACACATGTACCGTGGTATACACTAGAATAGCACCCTTGATCTGTCAAGGCCGTTGTCACGCGCTCCATGGCGTTGAATTTGCGAAAACGCTGCTCATATAATGAGGGCGTCGATCCATGGTCACATCTCTGTTGATCCTTCTTCTCACCGCCCCAGCCTTGCGCCCGGCGGATCCGGCCAAGTTCGAGGTCTTGGCAAAGCAGCTCGATTCCTTTCTCTCGCAGAACGATGATGCCAAATCGTTCTATGCGCTCCAGGAGCTGGAACGAACGGATCCTGATCTTTTCGCGATCAACAACTACCCCTATCTGGCGGGACTGGTTGCGGATCGTGTGGGGCATGTCGACGTTGCGGTGGCGTACCTGACTCGGGCGCAAGGGAGCCGGGAGCTGAGCGAGTATGCTACGTGGCAGCTTGCCCAGATCGCAGCGCGACGTGGATTGCAGGCCGACCGTCGCGCGTATCTGGATCGGCTTCTGGCCGATTCGTCTTCGATTTTCGCCGCCGATGCCGCCTACGAACGCGCTCAGTCGTTTCTGAGCGAGGGGAGCTTCCAGAAGGCGCTCGACGGATTATCCTCCCCGCGCCTCGCGGGCCGTGATCTGACCTACGAGAAAGTGAAGTGCCTGCTCGGGCTCGGGCGCTCGATCGATGCGCGCAAAGCCGTCACCGACGCCCTGCGGCGCTCACGCCGCTCGGACGGGGTCACCAAGGCTGTCGGCCTGGTGGAATTGGAGGATGGTGAGCGGGAGCTGGGAGCGCTGTCCGCTGAGGAGCTGAAGCTCCGAGGAGACCTCTATTTCGCGAACCGCAACTTCGATCGCGCACTCTTCTACTACCGGATGCTGAACGAAGATCGACACGATTCATCGGATTCGCTCCTTTACGCCATCGGCCGCTCACTGGATCTCTCGGGCGAGAAGGCCGAGGCGCTGGAATGGTTCGAGCGTGCCGAGCGAACTGTCGGCCCCAGGTACAAGTACTGGACGATCTGGTTCCAGGCGGAGATCCTGTTCAAGCGGCAGGATTTGAGCCGTGCTGAAGATAGGTACCGGCGTGCCTTGCCCCTGGTGCCGGGCTCCGAGCAGGATCTGGCTGTCCGCCTGCGCATTCTCACATGCCAGGAGGTATCGGGACAGAAGGATCGCGCCCTCGACACGATGAAGAGCATCTTGCAGATCCATTCGTCGCTCTTCCTGAGCATGAAGTTCCGCGCGGTGAAGGCGCTGGTGGCCGAGGGCAAACATGCCGAGGCGATCGCGCTGGTCGACACGCTGCTCGCCTCCCAGACATCCGCCCGGCGCCCGGAGCTCCTCTTCTGGGAAGGGTGGCTTCTCGAGCAGCAGAGGATCCCCGCAGACGCGGTTCCGGTCTACGATTCCGTTCTCCGGCAATCACCACGCAGCTTTCACGCCTTGTTGGCATCCGACAGGCTGGCGGCTCTCCCCCCAGATCCGTCCGCTTACCGGGAGGCGATCACCGCCGTCCACGGTCTGGTCGCCGCCAAGCGGCTCGACGAAGCGAAGAAGACCCTCTCATATCTGCTCCTGCGCTACCCGACCTCCCGCCTTGAGACTGCCCGCGAGCTTGCTGATGTGTACTCCCGACTGCCGAAGTATCGCGACTTCCTGACGCTCCAGCCGCTCCCGCGGCGCGCGGTCATGGGCACGATCGGCGGATCGACATCCAGATCCGCCGGCGAGGAACTGGCGTTTCTGGGCTGTTACGCCGACGCGGCGCGCGAGATGGATGCCGCGAGAGGCCGGAGACTCGGATCGCTCGCGATGCTCTACACGATCGCCGACTACTACCATCGCGGCGGGAACGCCTACATGGCGATGCTGCGGAGCGAGTCGCTGGCGGGGCTGCTCCCTCGCGACTACGAATTCGATCTCCTGCCCAGGCGCTTTCAGGAGCTGCTCTACCCGCTGAATTTCACCAGCATCGTGGACAAATACGCCCCTTCCGACCTCGACCTGGCGCTCTTTTTCTCACTCGTGCGCGAGGAGAGCCGGTTCAACATCCGCGCGCGGAGCCCGGCGGGTGCGCGAGGTCTGTTGCAGTTCATTCCCAGCACAGCCGGAGCGGTTTTGAGGGAGGTAGGCGGGAGCAATCTCCACGAGGAGGATCTCTACGACCCGGAGGTCTCGATCAGGTTGGGTGCGTACTACATCACGAAGCTGGCGCGTCAGTTTTCCCCCGACATCGCCCCGCTGCTCGCCTCGTACAACGCCGGTGAAGAGCAGGGCAAGCTCTGGCTCCGCATGGCCGGCACAGGAGAGATGCACCGATATCTGACCGAGGTCAACTACCCCGAAACGCGCGCCTATATTGAGCGAATCATGACGAGCTATTTCCGGTACAGGTTCGTCTACCCCGAGCTCTCCACACGACGCGGCTCGCCCGCTTCCTCAGCCGCCCAGCCGACTGGGGGCCAGAGTCCCACGCCCCATGTCCAGAGTCGCTGAGGCGCGGGATGCCCACAACCGGTAGCCTGCTCGTCGAGGACGGGAGTTTCGAGAGCCTGGGGCTCCCTGATCTGCTCGTGCGCGTCTGGAAATGGAGCTTCAGCGGAAGCGTACGGATCGACCACCGGAAGGTTTTGCGAATCCTCACCTTCAAGGACGGCGACATTCTTGGTGTGTCGACAGATCGAACCGAGGATTCGATCGAGGAGTTCATCCGGCGAAGCGGGAGGCTCAGTCCCGAGCAGATGGCGGCGGCGCTGGAACGCAAGTCGCTGGAGGAGGACACCGCGATCGCGTTCGTACGGTCGGGGCTGCTCACGGCGCGCGAGGCCGACGAGATCGTTCGCCGGCGAATCGTCGAGATTCTGACGTCGATTCTCGCGATGGGGGCAGACGGCACGTACAAGGTGCAACCGTCGAAAATCGAATGGGAGGGGCCGACATTTCAGACCTCCACCGTGCTGCTCGATGCGATCCTTGCGTGCACCGACCGGCATTGGATCGCCGACCGCCTGCCGATGGAGTCCGTGCTCCAGATGGTCGCGGAACCCGGCGGCGCGCTCGCCCTTGCACCCGAGGACGCAGCGCCGCTCCTCCGCCTGACCGACGGGGAAAACTCCGTCGAAGATATCTGTCGCAGCTCATCGCGCGACAATTTCTTTGTCTGCAAATTTCTGTACGCGATGGAGCTGCTCGGGGCGCTCCAACGCGTTCAGCTGCTTTCCGAGAAGAAAAGGGGCCGGCGTCTGATCGTGCGCAAGGAGGACGGCAGCGCGGAAGCGCTCGCCGATCAGCCCACGGATGTGCTCGACTCCCTCGCCGCCCGGCACGCCCCGCGACGACGGCCGCGACTGGCCGCTCCACTTGTGATACTTCTCATTATCGTCGCTGTGGCAGCGGCCTACTGGTGGCGGAGGAGCAGGCTCCCGGCAGCTCCGCCGAAGCCGAATCCACCGACATTCTTTGCGGAAGCGCCGCCCGAGGGGAAACCGGGGCCGGCCGCCTCCCAGACGCAGCAGACACAGCCGGCTGAGGTCGTCGATCCCGCGTATGCGGCGATCCAGGCCGGGGACGTTGACGCTGCCGTGGCGATCAGCCGCGAGAGGCTGCTCAAGGCGGGGCTCAACCTCTACTCGATCGTGCTGGAGACCGACTGCCTCGCGAGCTCGGTCCAGGACGCCTATCGCCAGGCCTCGGCTGATCCGGCGCTTTTCGTCGTCGCCACGATGTATCGTGGGAGGAAGTGCTACAATGTGTGCTGGGGTCTTTATCGGACGTGGATGGAGGCCCAGACTGATAGCAGAAATCTGCCTCAGTATTTCCGTAACCAGGGAGGCCACAAGATCGTCTTATTAGCCGATCTTCTGGTGAGTGATTGATCGCGAGAGCCGCCGCCATCGCCGGCGCTGTGCTGCTCGGCGCCGCTCTGCCAACGTCCGCAGATATCGTGCACCTGCGGGGCGGCGGCAGGATCGAGTGTCTGGAGGCGTGGATCGATCAGTCGATGGTCTACTACCGGATCGCCGAAGGCACTCTTGCCTTTCCCATCGCGTCACTTGATCGCATCGAGAAGACGGCGGTCGAGGATGCTGCGACGCACGCACCCGGTCTGACCGACCCCGGTATTCAATCCGAGATTCGATGGGAGCCGTCCCTCTCGGTGACGGACACACCAGCCTACACGGAGGCTCGAGCGGCGCTGGGGCGCGGGGATCTGCGCGCGGTGGTGGAGGCGCTCTCGGGAACGACACAACGCAGCCTCTCCGAGGGAATGCTCCTTGGGTTCGCTCTCATCAAGCTGCAGCGATGGGGCAAGGCCGTGACGGCGGTGGAGCCGTTCCTCGTCGACCACGAAAGCGACGCGCTTCTCAACTACTACCTCGGGCTCTGTCACTACCACCTCGGACACGACGAACATGCGGTCAGATTCCTCAGGCGCTCGCTGGAAATCGAAGAGGACCCGGGAGTGAGGGACCTCCTCGAGCGGCTCCAGCGGCAGTCCTTTCTGGTTACCAGCGGAGGATCGTCACGAACCTCCCATTTCATGATCAAATACGACTCCCCGCAGAACGCCCGTCTGGCGCAGCAGATGCTGGATTCGCTCGAACGCTCGTTCACCGATCAGGCGCGCCTGTTCTCCTACTCGCCTCCGGACGAAATCCAGGTGATCCTCACCAGTCGACATCATTTCTACGATATCACCCGAGCGCCGGAATGGACCGGCGGCATCAATGACGGCAGAATCTACCTGCCGATCGGCGGGCTGGAGGAGGTCACCGAAGAGGCTGAACGGGTGATGAGGCATGAGCTGGTGCACTCGTTCCTCCGCATGATGACGAAGGGAAACCTCCCGGTCTGGCTGAATGAGGGGATCTCGATGTACGTGACCGGTGAGGAGCTCGACGACTATACGAGGGTTCTGGCGGCGCGCGCGCAAGAGAATCAGCTCGTGCCGCTTGCCGGCCTGGACCATTCCTTCAAAGGGTACGCGGGGGCGGAGAGCGCTGAGCTGGCTTACGGCGAATCTCTCGTCGCCGCCTCATACCTCGCGAATCTGTACGGATTCGAGGAGCTCAACAGACTCCTCCGCTCCCTCGGCGAAGGCACCCACTTCGACGATGCCCTCAGACAACGGTACAAGATGGACGTCATCGAGCTCGAACGCAACGTACGCGCTCATCTCTTGAAGGAAGCAGCCCGGCACCCCGGCGAGGGGATCAGGATACGGTAAGGCCGTGGGGCCGAAGCCCTGAGCGGAGCGAAGGGGCCCATCATGCCACGACCATGAGTCAAGCAGAGAGCGCAGAGCGTGGCGTTTCGCGCGATCTGTAACCGGTTTCCGCGACCACCCGTCTTCTACCACGGCGCGCAGGCGCACACGGCGCGCGGGCGCGCGGGCGCGACCGAGGTGTTGCAGACGGCGACGACGCGGGCCATAATCAGCGTGAAGTCAGCGGCCCGGGGCGGACGCCATGACGACTGGTTTGGCGGCCGTTTGATACAGCAAGAGTGGGGAGTTTATGACTGCGAGATGGGGAAAGAGGCTGATCGCGCTCGGATTCGTCGTATGTTTGGGTTTCATCCTCCGGTTGACCTGGTGCGCTCCCAAGCCCGTCGCCATCACGGCGTACACGGTTGCGCCCGGCAGGGTCGAAGAGACCGTCACCAATAGCAAGGCCGGCACGGTCAAGGCCCGCCGGCGGGCCAAGCTGAGCCCCGAGATGGGAGGTCGCGTCGTGTACCTCGGCGCGCGCGAGGGGCAGCGAGTGAAGGCAGGCGATCTGCTGTTGCGCCTCGAGGATGCCGAGTATCGCGCCTCGATGACCCATGCCGAAAGCGCGTTTGAGGCCGCGCAAGCCTCGGCGCGCGAGGCGTGTTTGTCCGCCGAGCTGGCCACGAAGGAGCTCGCCCGCAATCAGGAATTGCGGCGACAAGGGATCGTCTCCGACAGCCTCCTGGACCAGATCACCAATCAACGGGATGCCGCGCGAGCGCGGTGCGAAGCGTCGACCGCAGAAGCGCGGAGAGCTGAGGCGGCGGTCGCCGTGGCGAAGGCCAATTTTCAGAGGACCGAGCTTCGAGCCCCCTTTGACGGCATGCTCGTGGAGCTCACGACGGAAATCGGCGAGTGGGTGAGTCCGTCCCCGCCGGCCGTTCCGATCCCGCCGGTCGCTGACATCCTGGATGCGGAGAGCATCTACGTCGAGGCCCCGATCGACGAAGTCGATGCCGGCAGGCTGCTCGCCGGCTACCCGGTGCGGATCAGGCTGGATCCGTTCCCGGACCGGTCCTTCCCGGGCCACCTGATTCGCGTCGCGCCTTTTGTGCGCGACATCGAAGGCCAGAACCGCACGGTGGATGTCGAGGTTGAGCTCGATGACAAGTCGTTCGCGCGCACTCTGTTGCCGGGCACGTCGGCGGACATCGAGCTGATCCTGCAGGCGCGCGACAAGGCGCTCCGCGTCCCGACACACACGCTCCTGGATGGCGATCGCGTTCTTCTGATCGACGGGAAGAAGCTCGTCGCGCGGGACGTGAAGCCCGGCCTTCGCAACTGGGAGTTCGTGGAGATCGCAGGCGGATTGAAGGAAGGCGACCGCATCGCGGTCTCGCTGGATCGGGCCGAGGTCAAGGAAGGCGCGCTCGTCACGGTCTCGGGAGATGCAAAGAAGTGATCGCATTGAAGGGCGTCTCCCGCGAATTCCAAGTGGGGGATGAGACCGTGCACGCGCTCAAAGATATCGATCTCGAGATCACCGGGGGAGACTACGTGGCGCTGATGGGCCCGTCGGGATCGGGGAAATCGACCCTGCTGAATGTGATGGGATGCCTCGACCGGGCCACGCGCGGGGCGTATCTGCTCGACGGGAAGGATGTCACGGGCCTTTCCGAGACCGAGCTCGCTCTCGTCCGCCGCCACCGCATCGGGTTCGTCTTCCAGTTCTTCCATCTGGTCCCGAGGCTCGACGCTGCGGGAAACGTCGAGCTGCCGATGGTCTTTGCGGGAGTGCAGCGGGGTGAGCGGCGCGAGCGGGTGGCGAAGGCGCTCGACAGTGTCGGGCTCTCGCACCGCGCCCGGCATCGGCCGAATCAACTGTCGGGTGGAGAACGGCAGAGGGTGGCGATCGCGAGGGCCGTGGTGATGGGGCCGTCGATCCTGCTGGCCGACGAGCCCACCGGGAATCTCGATACCCACTCGGGCCGCGAGATCGTGGAGCTGATCGAGCGGATGAACGCGAACGGCCTGACCCTGGTTGTCGTTACGCACGATCCGGCCATAGGACGGAGGGCGCGGAAGACGATCGCAATGAGAGATGGTCTGATTGTGAATGGGATGGGCTGAGGGCTGAGGCATTCTCATGAGTCCGCTCGATCTCGCACTATTCGCTCTCAAGGCGCTCCGCGGTCACCGTCTTCGGAGCGTTCTCAGCACGCTGGGCGTCGCAATCGGCGTCGCTTCCGTTGTTCTGCTGACGGGACTCGGCGAGGGCGCACGGATTTACGTCACCGGCGAGCTGGCCACACTCGGCAGCAACCTCCTGATCGTATTGCCCGGCAAGGTCGAAACCTCGGGCGGCCTTCCTCTGATCGGCGGAGTTCCTCATGACCTGACCCTCGCCGACGCTGAGGCGATCCGTCGCCGTGTCGCCCTTGTCACCCGCCTCGCCCCGATCACTGTCGGGCAGGCGACTGTCTCCTGCGGGTCGCTCAATCGCCACATTCCCGTCCTCGGCACGACATCCGATTTCCAGGAGATTCGCCGGCTGCGAGTGGCACGTGGCGAGTTCCTGCCACCCGGCGAGATCGATCGCGGATCTCCCGTCTGCGTCGTGGGCACGAAGGTGCAACGGGAGCTGTTCGCGGGGGCGAACCCGCTGGGACAGACGCTCCGGGTCGGTGAGTGGCGTTTCCGAGTCATCGGAGTGATGGCGCCCAAGGGCGAGAGCGTCGGCTTCGATCTCGACGACATCGTGATCATTCCCGTCGCGACCGCCATGAAGGTCTTCGATCAGACGACGCTGTTCCGGGTCATGATCGAGGCCAATTCGTACGAAGTCCTGGGTTCGGTCAAAGGGCAGGTCAAGGAGGTTATGATCGCCAGGCATGGAGGAGAAGAGGACATCACGCTGATCACCCAGGACTCCGTGCTCGCCTCCTTCAACAAGATATTCACCGCGCTGACACTGGCTCTCGCCGGCATCGCCGCGATCTCGCTGACCGTGGCCGGCATCGGGATTATGAACGTGATGCTGGTGTCGGTTTCCGAGCGGACCTCGGAGATCGGCCTGATGAAAGCCGTCGGCGTCACGCAAAGGCAGATCGTGCTGGCATTTCTGGCCGAGGCTTCGCTGCTCTCGGCCGCCGGCGGGATCCTGGGCCTGATCACGGCGCAGGTGCTCGTGCGGCTCTCCGTCCAGTTCCTGCCGGATCTCCCGGCGCAGGTGCCGGACTGGGCCGTCATGTCGGCGCTCTTCATCGCCGTTGGCGTGGGGCTCGTGTTCGGAGTCTGGCCGGCGCGACGCGCCTCGAAGCTCGATCCGATCCAGGCTCTGGCGCGGAGGTAGAGGTGAGTTTAAAGTTTAAAGTTCAAAGTCGTAGCTGCTCAGGTGAGGGTAAACCTACCACAAAATGCACAAAATGCGCAGAAGTCACAAAAGTTTAATACCTCTTCTTCATCCTTTCCTCTTGTGCCTTTTGCGCGTTCTGTGCCTTCTGTGGTTGGCCTCCCTGAGTAGTTACTCAAAGTTTAAAGTTGCGGCAAGGCAGATCCAGGGGTTACGCCGTCACCAACTTGAAACTTTAGACTTTAAACCCGAACGAGACGTGTGAAGATGCTATTCGAAGATGTCGCTCGCCTGACGCTCGGCACCGTGCGCTCGCACCGCCTTCGCACGGCCCTGACCATGCTCGGCATCGGCATCGGCACCGCATCCGTGATCCTCCTGAC
>JACPPM010000336.1 GCA_016191015.1 Acidobacteriota bacterium
TCACGTACGACGCGAACTGGAATCTGATCAGCAGGAAGGACCCGAAGGACGTCGTCGACGAATTCACGTATGACGAACTGGACCGCGTAGTCGACGCGAAGAGAGCGGGCATCTCACGCACGAAATACACCTATGACGCGAACGGAAACGTGCTCTCCTCGGCCGACGGCGAGAACCAGCCCTGGACGAGCGCCTACGACGGGCACGATCGTCTCGTGCGCGCACAAGATCCACTGGGCAACATGGTCTCGTACGGCTTCGACAACAACTCGAATCCGATCCTAGCGACCGGACCCGAAGGCTTCTCGGCCTCGTTCCTGTACGACGCAATGGACCGTCAAGTCGAGAGCACTCAGTCCAACATCCGCAATCGCTATGCTTACGACGCGAACGGTGCGCTCACGCAGTACACTTCGCCAAACGGGAACAACTGGGGTCTTGAGCGCACGGGCGCGGGCATGGTGAGTGCCATGTCCGACCCCCTCGGCAACCGAAACGATCTCGGCTACGACAAGCGCGGCTTGCCAGTGCGCTTCGAGGAAAAGGAGGCGGGCGGCAAGAGCCTCCTCCACACTGCCAGCTACAACGCCCTCGGGCAAGCCCGCGAACAGAACGACGCCCTGAGCCGACGCTATAGCACGCACTTCGACACGAACGCGCGCCCGGATGTTGCGACGGACCCAGAGGGCGGTGTCAGTGCTCTCGAGTACGACGGTCTCGGCCGCGTGACAAAAGCCATGCGCAAAGTCGGCACCGAGATGCAGCCGGTGTCCTACGAGCGTGATGCAAACGGCAACCTCACGGCCATGATCGACGCGCTCGGGAATCGGACCAGCTATGTTTACGACAACTTCGATCGCCTCGTCTCGGTCACGTATCCAGACCAGAAAGTAGAATCGTACTCTTACAACAACAACGATCAGGCTACGGTTATTACAAGGGCTGACGGCACCACCGCGGCGATGACCTACGACGCTGCAGGACGGATGACACAACGCGTCATCAACGGCACCGCCGCGATCGAGACTTTCGGTTACGACGGTCTCGGTCGTATGGTCCGAGCCGAGAACGCCGCCGCGACCGTCCAGTTCACGTTCGATGTGGCTGGGCGTCTGACAAAGGAGACACAAACAATCAAAGCCCCTGTGTCCGATGGCGGCAACAGAACCTACGAAGTGAGCTTCGGACACGACCCCGAAGGCAACCGGACATCGATGACCTATCCTTCCGGCAAGATCCTGGCGATGACACCCGACGCGCTCAACCGCATCGGCACGATCACGCAAGGAGGGCAACCTCTCGTGCAATACGGCTACGAAGGCCCGGACAAGATCGTGCAGAAACTGATGGGCCCCCTGACGATGACAGCCCAACACGACGCGGGCAAGCGTCCGGTGTCATTTGCGTATTCAGCCAACAACCAGACCCTTGTGAGCCGGAACAACCAATGGAACCTCCGTGATCTCAAGACTGTCGAAGAGGACCAGGGAAAGAGAACCGACTACACCTACGACGAGGCCCAGCGACTCACCTCCAGGAACGAACCGGACAAGCAAACAACGTTCGCGCTGGACGCCACAGACAGCATCAAGCAGATCACGGAGACCGAAGGCGGAACCACCACGAGCACGGATTTCACGACGAACAACCGCCATCAGGTAACGGCATTCAACGGCCACACCCTGAGCTACGACGCAAACGGAAACCTGAGCCAGGTGCGAGACGCCGAAGGCAAGCAGACGGACTACTTCTATGACTGGCGGAACCAGCTCATCAAGGCAGAAGACAACCAAGGTCAGCTCGTCGAATTCGCCTACGACGCCCTGGGCCGCCGAGTTGAGAAGCGAGTGACGAAAGCCGGCGAGACCAACGCGCAGCGATACGTGTGGGATGGCTGGCAGACGATCGAAGAACGGAATCTGGCGGATCAGGTGACCAGCCGCTACGTCTACGGTAACGGGATCGACGAACCAGTCCAGATCGAGAAAAGGAATCCGTCAACGGGCGCGATGGACACTTTCATCCCAATGCAAGACACCAACGGCAGTGTGCTAGGCCTGACCGATGGAGCCGGCAACCTCGTCGAACGAGTCCAGTACACGCCGTACGGAAAGCCCACCTTCATCTACGATCACGAGCCACCGAAGGTAGACCAAGTCCGCCTGGTCGACGGCGTGCTGCGAATCAGATTCTCCGAGCCCGTGGATCGCCAAGCCGCAGAGCCAGCGATCAAGGTCAAGCAAGGAGCCGACGCATTGGGCGGCAGCCTGACCTTCGCTGAGAACGACCGCCTGACGATCTTCACGCCAACAAGCCCGTTCCCCCAAGTGGCGTTGACCGTGGAGATCACTACGCTCGTAGCAGATCTGTCCGGCAATCAAATGACAGACCCCTTCACGACTCAGTTCACCCCGACCGGAGCGAACCTCCTGATCTACGATCGAGGCCCCCCGAAGGTCCAGAGCATCAAGCTCATCGCAGGCACAATCAGAATCGACTTCGACGAAGAGATCGACCCAGCGAGCATCGCAAACAACGTAGATCTCCTGGACGATCAGACCGCGACCATAGCCACAACCGTGGCGGCCCAAGGCGAGAAGGGCATCGACATCTCGCCAACCTCCGCCCTCACGCCAGGCACGCGTTACACCCTGAAGGTCAAGACGACCGTCACAGACCTGAGCGCCAAACCGTTGGCCGAGCTCTTCGAACACGCGTTCGTCTTCGAGAACCGCGACAAACGCCTCTACGACCTCCCACCTGAAAACGAGCGCGAAACCAGCTCCGTCGCGAACACGACAACATTCCAAGGCCGCGAATTGGATCCGGAAACCGGACTGATCTTCAGCAGGTACCGCTACCTGCACCCGGACCTCGGTCGCTTCCTCCAGCCCGATCCGTTGGGGTACGCAGACTCGACGAACTTGTATCAGGGGTTCGGCAACAATCCGGCGAACATGACTGATCCGATGGGACTGGAGGAGACCCTGGCGCGACGGGCAAACCGCGTGGTTACCAATTTCGTCGCCGGCTGGGAGACAGCGTACGGCACGCTCCTCGAGGCATTTGATATGGCGGGGTTCCCGGGTGTTGCTCAGATATTCCAAGGGAAAATCGACCGCGGTGTAGAAACGACATTTCACAGGATGGCGAGTGATCCCGCGACATTGCTGTTGTTCATCGGAATCCCTGAAGCTCGTGGTCCTGGTAGCGCCTCATCCAGACTAGTGAGATCCCGATTGGGCCTTGAGATCGACATGCAAGCGCAGAGCATGCGCATGCAGGCCGAAGCACTGACGTTGGAAAGGCAGATCGCTGAAGCAGAACTCGCGATGACCAAGCGAACGACTGCGTCCAGAGCACTGGACCTCGCGCCTATCGAAGAGTTGTACACGTTCAACGCTGTCGAAAACCCGGGGCCTCTCGCCGCCTTGCCAACGCGTCCCGCTGCGAATTTTCTCGCCGGAAGGTACAATGCCATAGTCCTTGAGGAAGACACTGTCCTCTACCGCGGGGGCGAAGCAGGCAAGCCGCTCGGCCAATGGTTCTCCCGCCAAGCGCCAGAGTCAGTTGCGCAGGTAAGGATCGACAACGCCGTGAGACCACAATGGATCGATCCCGCCACGGGGGCTCTCAGAGGTTCATCCCCCGTGGACACGGTATTCGCCGTCCGAATACCGAAGGGTACGACAATCTACGAGGGCCCGGTCGCCTATCAAGCGGGAATTCATGTTGGAGGGTCTAATTTTCCCCAAATATACGTCGATCGACCATGGGATATTGCAGGCGTCGACGTGGTTGGATCGGCCCCTCTGAGGTGAGACACATGGCTGAGTATCCGGTGGGTGAAATTAGACAGCTACTGGTCGCACTGCGCGATCTTCTGCAGCAGGAAGGTGAATCAAATTGGGTTTACGGAATCGACGGAATTTTGCAACTGCTTGAGGAACCACCTGACGTGAACGGAGCACGGAGCGGGTATAAGACGATGTGCGGCGGATACGGCAGTTTTTCCGATCTCATCATCTGGAAGGATGATTTTGAAGACCGTCGGCGCGTGAATAGGCTCTTGGATGATCTACGGAACAAGTTGTGCGTCTTATTCCGACTATGACTTGTGTCCTGGTCAAGGCGAAATCAGGCCACCGCAACGTGGCTAAAGATAACACAGTAGTCAAGATTGTGGCAGATCCGAACTGGCGGAACACACTCTGTAAGCGGTCACCGACCGAGCCGGCGCCTCGCATAATGCTGCGGTGCGTCAATGTGGGCGAGTTTGAACGGACCTCTACGGTCGAAACGCAGATGCGATCAATATGAAGGGAAGGAGATCAGGCGCAGCGCTCCAAGCGCCAGGCTGTGGTGCGAGGTTCGGCGAGGTGTGTTCGCTCGATCTCGGCCGGGACGGTCTTGTGCTCGGAGCGATCGTCCGGGGCGAAGGGAATGACACGACCTTCGCGGTGGACATCGTCGGGTCTGTTGCCGGCGGGTGCCTGGTGAGGCCGAAGCTCGTTGTACCAGCGAGCAGCCGTCGAGCAAAGATCGGCGAGATGATTCATGCCCCGGATGAAGGTCACCCGTCCGAACCGTTCGCGCTTGATGGTGCCGTCAAGCCGCTCTACCATCGTTCCGCAAAGCTGCCAGGGTCGGCCAACAAGATGCCATTGATCTTCATGGCGAACGTATGAGGACGTCGGTGATCCCTCTTCACGACAGGCTTGAGCCGTGAATCGTCAGGTCATCGGGGCAGTTCAAATGCGCATCGGAAGGTCTGCGCTGTGCCTTCTGCTCGGCATGGTCGTTTGGCCCGAACCATCGGCATCAATCGTTCGGCTTCCTGGGGCATCAGCAAGAAAATCCCAGCAGGACTATTCCAAGTTGGTCATACCGGGGACACCGCAACCATGCATGTCCGGCCTGTCTCCTAAGCCGGCCACTCTCTTCGTCGAAGCTACGGATCTCGCAGTCCCAGGCCGCGGGGGCGCGCGCGCCCTGGATTTCGCCCTGGTGCGGCGCTACGAGAGCCAGCCGGTGTACTCCGGGCCAATCGGCTGGGGCTGGGATTTCAACTACCACCGGTGTCTGCAGGAGCTTCCCAACGGCGACATCAATTACTTCAACGGTCTCGGCCGGCGGGATCAGTTCAAGGCCAAGCGAACCGGCCCCGCGATCAGCGGATACGAATCGCCTGAGGGCGTATTCGCCGAGCTGAAGCGGCGCGCGGATGGCGTGTGGACGATGGTCTTCCCGAATCTCTACACCGAGATCTTCGATCAGTACGGGAGGCTCGCGCGGATCCAGGACAGGAATGACAACGCGCTAGAGCTCTACTACGACGCCGGCGGGCGCCTCACGGCTGTCATGGACACGATGGCGAGGCTCTACACGTTCGAGTACTACCTCGACGACGGCACGCCGCAATCAGGCCGGCTGAAGAGCGTCAGCGATTACTCGGGCCGCAAGGTCGAGTACGCATACGACCTCAGAGGAGATCTCGTCACCGTCAGATACGGCGAACGCGTCCGCGAATACTTCTACAGCGTGAACGACACTGACATCAAGCTCGCGCACAATCTCATTGCGGTCACCGACCCCAAGGGTCAACACGCGGTCGAGATCACTTACAGCGGAGACAGCGTCGTCGCCGAGATGATCAACGGCATGAACGCGTCGGTCTCGGCAGGTGAGCTCGCGGCGGCGACGACCGACGGATTGGGTCACACGCGCTCGTACGCGCTCGATGGCAAGGGTCACGTCACCGCTGTCACCGAAGCGGGCGCCACGACGCAGTACGCGTATAACGCGGACGGGCTTGTCACGTCAGTCACGTATCCGCTCGGGAACAAACAGGAGCTCACCTACGACTCCCAGAACACGGATCGCCGCGCGCAAGCGAATCTGCTGCAGGTCAAGGCGATCCCCGATGCGCGCGGAGGAGACCTGCTCGTCACGACCTACACGTATCAGCCATGGACGAACCAAGCCGCCTCCGTAGTCGACCCGAAGGGCAACTCGACGCGCCTCACGCTCGACACTCAGGGCAACGTCACAGCGATCGCCGCGCCGGACAATACGACAACGCAGATCACGCGCGACAAGTACGGCCGCGTCGTGCAGCAGACGGATCCGCTGGGCAAGACGACCGTCTCCGAGTACTATCCCGAAACCTCACCAGGTGGCGCGACTCAGCAAACCCCGCCCAGCAGACCTCTCGATACCTCCGGTGGCGGGTATCTGGCAAAGCTTGTGAGCGACCCGGCAGGAGACAACCTCGCGAGCGAATTCGCCTATGACGTGCGAGGCAACGTCCTGAGCCACAAAGACGGCGAAGGTGTCGTGACGAGCTACACGGTGGACGCATACAACGCAGTCACCTCTTTCACCGCCGGCGGCGCCGACGGGACTGTAAGCTCTTCGTTCAGTTACGACGCCAATGGAAACGTCA
>JACPPM010000349.1 GCA_016191015.1 Acidobacteriota bacterium
AGTCATCTCCGGAGCTCAGGGTGGCATCGAACAGACCCCTTCCTGCCTTCCTAACTTCCTGCTTTCCTGAGAGGTGCTCGGAAGGGTCTTGCAGCGTGCCTGGGTCTTGCCTGTTTGGTTGCGGCTCCGCCGCGTTAGGGATTTCTTCTTGCCAGGTCTCAAAGTAGGGAACCGCCGTATCGACATCTTCCCGGTCCGGGGAGCAGCCTACTTTGCCGGATCGGTGCTGCTCTTGCTCGCGGCGCTTGTCGGCTTGGACCGGAAGGTCCTGCCCGGCCTTGAAGACAAGCGAAAGATCTGCGGCTACTGGTGGCTCGCGGAAAACAGACTGATCGAGCATAACATCTTCCTGAGGAACGCGGCGACAGAAGAGAACTGGATCTGGCGATCGACCGCCTTACCCGTCAGCGTTGAGAAGCCCAAGCCGTGGCGCATACTGGTGATGGGAGACTCATTCGTGTGGGGGAGCGGAATGGCCAACGTGAACGATACCTGGTGGCGTCAGCTTGCGCGTGAGCTGGACCGCCGCGGGTACGAGGAGGTTGAGGTGATTGCGGCAGGACGCGGGGGACGCGGGACGCGGACCGAGCTCGAGGCGGCCCGATGGATCGTTCCGCGGTACAAGCCGGATCTCATCATCTGGGGATATGTGACCAACGACGCGTACGAGAAGGAGGTCAGGCGATTCCACGAACCACGGGAGGCGGCATTCGAAGCGATCGAGCGGCACGCCTCCGGATTGCTTCCGAGCCTCACGGCTCAGGTCCTCATGTTGCGCGATCGGAAGCACGAGAGCACGCTGAGCGGCCCGGTCCATGGCTACGACGAGAACAGATGGGAGCTGATGATGCTCGAGGGGAAGAACCTCAAGCTCTACAGGCAGACCGTTGCTGAGCTCGGGGCATTTCAGAAGCAGTCGGGGTTGCCCGGGTTCGTTATCACACTCCCGATCTGGCCGAGTCGCGGGTACTATGAGCCGCGGTATGCGAAGGTGCAGCCGCTGTTCCGGTCCGCCGGCATGCCCTTCCTCGACACCCTCGACGATTTCTGTGCCGCCTACCCCGACGAGAAGTCGAACAAGGAGAATATTCTCGCATGGGGTGTCAATCCAGCCAACGGCCACCCCGCCACGCGCAGCACGCACTTCTTCGCCGTTGAGGCAGCCGACTACCTCGAGGAACGGTACCCGGAGTGCCTTGGTGCCAGGCGCACCGGGATCCACCCGACATCGATCCGTGTCAACGATTGGGTCCCGGGCAACCTGGAGGTGCAAGAAAAACGAGGGGGCTTGATTTTTGACTATCCGCCGATTGACCACCTCCTTTACATGCCGGTCCGGCAGCGCTTCATGCAGTTCAATCTTGAGATTCCCGCTGCACTCGGACAGGTCAAATTGCGAGGCAAGCACCTCTCCAGCGCGGCACTGTGGATCACATCGGACGACCCCGTGCTCGGGTACGATCCCGGGATCGTGTCGAGTGTCGGCAAGATCAGCGGGGGCGTCATTTCATGGGACCTGGGCGGATGGGCCGGCGCCGCCCACGTGAACACGATCCGGATCTCGGCCGACTTCGAGGGGCCCGAGCGCCGACTGGCGCTCACCCTCATTCCGCCCGAGGGCGCCCGATGAGCCGCACAACAGCCATCCTTGGCATCTCGGCCTACTACCACGACTCTGCCGCCGCGCTGGTCATCGGCGGGGAGACCGTCGCCGCAGCCCAAGAGGAGCGCTTCACTCGGATCAAGGGCGATGCCGCTTTCCCGCACAACGCCATCGCCTACTGCCTCGATGCCGGACGTCTTCATGAGAAAGACCTCGCCTTCGTCGTCTTCTACGAGAACCCGTATGTGAAATTCGAGCGCCTGCTCACGACGTACCACATCACCGCACCGCGCAGCCTGCGGAGCTACCTGAGGGCCTTTCCCGCGTGGCTGACCGGGAAGCTCTGGATGGAAAACGAGATCGCATCGGAGATGGGCATCAGGAAGCATATCCATTTCTGCGATCACCACTTCTCGCATGCCGCCAGCGCCTTCTTCCCGTCGCCATTCGATGAAGCCGCGATCCTGACGATCGATGGCGTCGGTGAATGGTCGACGACGACCTACGGCGTGGGGCGCGGGAAGACGATCGAGCTCCTCGAGCAGATCCGCTTCCCGAATTCCCTGGGACTCCTCTACTCCGCTTTCACCTACTACACCGGCTTCAAGATCAATAGCGGCGAGTACAAACTGATGGGCCTGGCGCCGTACGGTTCGCCGAAATACGCAGACCTGATCCGCGATAAGCTGATTCGCATCGGCCACGACGGCGCGGTCGCCATGAACCAGGACTATTTCAACTACGTCGGCGGCCTGACGATGACCAACGGGCGTTTCAATGATCTTTTCGGCGGGCCGCCGCGGGAACCCGAGTCGCTCATCACGCAGAAGGAGATGGACATCGCGGCGAGCGTCCAGGAGGTCCTCAACGGAGCCGTGCTATCCATGGCGCGCCATGTCCGCCACAAGACGGGAATGGCCAATCTTGCCCTCGCCGGAGGCGTTGCCCTCAACGTCGTCGCGACGGGCCTGCTTTCGGCCAACGGCGTGTTCGACCGACTCTGGATCCAACCAGGCGCCGGCGACGCCGGTGGCGCGCTCGGCGCGGCCCTCTGGATGTGGCATCAGAAGCTCGGAAACCCGCGGACTCCGGGAACGCCCGACGGGATGCACGGCGGGTTCCTCGGCCCCGATATTCCGCCGGCCTCCGCCGAGGACGACGCCATCCTCGAAAGGCTCGGTGCTGTCTGGGAGGTGCTGGATGAGGTGGATCTCCAACGCACGATCGCGGAAAAGATGGCGGACGGCAAGATCGTTGCTGTCGCGCGGGGACGGATGGAGTTCGGTCCGCGTGCGCTCGGCGGCCGTTCAATCCTCGGCGACGCGCGTTCGCCCGACATGCAGAGCCGCATGAACCTGAAGATCAAATTCCGTGAGAGTTTTCGCCCGTTTGCGCCGATGGTGCTCGAGGAGGACGCGGCCCAGTACTTTGATCTCCGCCAGGAGAGTCCGTATATGCTCCTCGTCGCTCCGGTTGTCGAGCGACGGCGGATTTCTCCTCCGGCCGACACATCGCTTTTCGGGATCGACCTGCTGAAGATCCCACGCTCGGATAT
This sequence comes from Acidobacteriota bacterium, assembly GCA_016191015.1. GTDB lineage: Bacteria > Acidobacteriota > CAIWXX01 > CAIWXX01 > CAIWXX01 > JACPPM01. The sequence continues at coordinate 3,159 of JACPPM010000349.1, forward strand.
TCCGGCGGTCACCCATGTCGACTACTCTGCCAGGGTCCAGACGATCGACCGGCTGCGAAACCCTTTCATGCACGGCGTGATCTCGGATTTCAGACGGCGCACCGGGTGCTCGGTCATCGTGAACACGTCGTTCAACGTCCGGGGAGAGCCGATCGTGAACACGGCCGAGGATGCCTACAGATGCTTCATGGCGACCGAGATCGACTGTCTCGCAATCGGCAACCGCTTCTTCCACCGCGATCAGCAGAAGAACCGCCCGCTCAACGACGACGAGCGCGCGGAGTGGCTTCAGAGGTTCGAGCTTGATTAGATACAGCTATCTCGTCCGCCTCGACCACCGCGCGCATGCTCGCCAACAGAAGCGCCAGATCGTCTTCGGGCTGGTTCTTGGCTGGATCATGACGGTCCTCGGCGCCTTCAACTACTTCCTGGTGACCGGCGCCAACGATGCCATCTGGCACGCGGTCCTGATAGCGGGCATGGCAATTCTATTGGTGACGGTTTCGGTGCCGGCCGCGATAGGGATCATCGAACGTCCCTGGGTCGCGGCGACCCGCTGGATAGGCCGGGCGGTTTTCGCGACGATTCTGACGACCGGCTATTTTGTTTTCTTCCTTCCGGTCGGGCGGATCATGCGCCTATGGCGGGGCAACCACCCCTTCTATTCCTGGGGCGACGGAAGCCCTGTCGCAGGGGAAGGATGGGTCAGCAAGGACCTCCCGGCTGAGATGCGCGCGACTGCGAGCCGTAGGCTGCCTCTTCTGGCACAGCCGTTCGTCGTGATCAGCTTTTTCGTGCGCCGCGGCCAGTACCTCTTCCTTCCCGCCCTGATCGTGCTGCTTCTGCTCGGACTCATCATGTTCTTCGTGCAGAGCTCCGCACTTGCCCCGTTCATCTATACGCTTTTCTGACCGGCTACCGAGATCGCGAGCGAGGCGATCTAGTTGACGTATTCGAGCTCCTTGAGCGCATCATCCATATCGCGGCTGTATTGAAACAACTGGGCGCGCCCGATGCCCACGGACTTCGGCGCGGCCGTCTGCCGCCGGCGGGCGAGGATCGCTTCGAGCTCGGCCCGTTTCTCAGGTACGGCGTCACCTATGTTATGAAGCTCCCGTGGATCGCTGCTCAGATCGAAGAGCTTCCGATGCTGCGGACCTGACTTTGGCCGTAGCAGCTTCCAGTTCCCGGTTCTCACACCTTCGAACTTGTCATCGAGCTCGAAGTAATACGACACCCCCGTCCCCGTGTCCGCCCCCTTCGTCTCTGCGATTGGCACGAGGTTCCTCCCGTCGAAGATCGGGTCGGGATCGATGCCTGCAATCGCGAGAATGGTCGGTATTATGTCGACGATCCCCACGGCCTGTCCGAGTCGGCGTCCTTTCCAACCTCGCTGGCGGCAATTTACGACGCGTGTGAATGCCACTCAACTTGCGCCGCTTCCGAAGGCGGGTCATACTCACAGACAGTTCCGCCCCACGGACGCCACTCTGTGGTAAGGAACACCGGCCGGAAGCGCCACGCCGGATTCCTTAGACGCGATCCTGAGGCGCAACCGAGGAGATGGATGAACGTTCTGTACGTGGAAGGGGACAGGGCAGAAGCAGAGCTGGTGCGGGACGCGTTGCACAAGAGCGCGCCTTCACTCCGGCTCGATCACGCCGGCACGCTGATCGAGGCGACATCACTATTGGAAGGCGATGGCGTCTACGATGTGGTGCTGAGCGGATTTCGGCTACCCGACGGAGGCTGGCTCGACCTCCTCCCCCATCTCCAGAATCGAGACCCATCGCCGGCCGTCGTGGTCATCACAGGATCGGGCGATGAAGAGACGATTCTCCCGCCGCTCAAAGCCGGTGCGGACGACTATATCGTGAAGCGCGACAAGTACGTGGACCGCCTCCCGGTGCTTCTGGATGGTGCGCTGAGACGGCATCGCGCCGCTGGGGTCCGGAGCGCGCACCCTCTGAGCGTCCTGTATGTCGAGCACAATCCGGCGGACATCGTCCTGACCCGGCACCATTTCGAACGTCACGCTCCTCGCATCCGACTCGAAGCCGTGCGCACACCCGAAGAGGCTCTTGTTCGATGCGCAGCGCCACGGCAGGCCGGGCGTCCGGATGTCCTGCTCCTCGACTACAGATTGCCCGGTACCAGCGCGCTGGAGATGTTCAGGGACCTCCGGCACACGCTGCAAGACGAAACGCCGGTTGTGCTCGTGATCGCGCAGGGGGGTGAGGATCTGGCGAGTCAGGCCCTCAAGCTCGGCGCGGCCGACTACGTGCTGAAGCACCCGGGATATCTCCACAAACTCCCCAGGGTGCTGGAGAGCGCGCACGCCCGAGTCCAAATGATGCGCGAGCAGGAAGTTTTGCGAGAGGGTGAGCGCCGAATGAGGGAGCTGGTCGACACGCTTCCGGATGTGATCTTCCGCTACCGAATGGCGCCGGAGTCGAGGTTCGAGTACATCAGCCCCGCCGTCACTCGCGCGACGGGACACGCAGTCGAAGAAATCCGCGCGGACCCGGAGCTTCTGTTCCGGCTCGTCCATCCCGAGGATCAGGAGACGCTTGCGAAAGCTCGCCGCGGCCAGATCCCGGCGGGCGAGCCCTTCGCTCTCCGCTGGATCACGAAACCAGGGACGATCATCGTCACGGAGCAGCGGTGCTCGTTGGCTCTCGATGGAGGTGCAACGCCGGCATTCATCAACGGGGTCGCACGCGACGTCACCGCAAAACGCGAGATCGAAGAACTGTCCCGTATCACCGAGAGTATGAATGCCGTCGCACGTCTGGCATCCGTGGTCGCGCACGACTTCAACAATATCTTGACCGCGATCCTGGGTTACAGCCATATCCTCGAAGCGCATCTCGGAGCAGGGCATCCCCTCGTCGATGACGTGGCCGAGATCCGCAAGGCGGGCGAGAGAGGAGCGGGAATTACCCGCCAGCTCAGCGCATTCAGCCGCCGGCATCCAGTCGAACCCCAGCCCGTCGATCTCAACGCTCTCCTCGCTCGCCTCGACACGGCTTTGCGCGAGATCGCCGGTGATCAGGTCGATCTTCAGCTCAGACTCGACCCCTGGGCGGAGCCCATCATGGCCGATCCCGGGGAGATGGAAGAGGTCATCACGAATCTGGCCACCAACGCCCGCGAGGCCATGCCGACAGGTGGCCAACTCACGATCGAGACGCGGAACGCCCCATCGACCGACCAGGCATCCAGCGGCTCTGTGCCGCTCGCTTCGTTCCCTGGCATGATGCTCGCATTCTCAGATACCGGTGTCGGGATGGACGCGGTCACACGGTCGAGAATCTTCGAACCGTTCTTCACGACGAAGGACAAAGGCAAGGGCACGGGACTCGGGTTGACGATGGTCTATGCAATCGTTCACCAGTGCAGCGGCCACATCCGGGTCTCGAGTGAACCGGGACACGGGACAACGTTCAGAATCTTCTTCCCACGGAGAGCGCCGCCTCAAGAGGCATGAACCGAGGCCGCGAGACTGAGGCGTCACCGCGCCACGAATCGATCTCTTGCGGTCGGCGGCGCGTTATGGCACAATACTCGTGGCCGCCGGGTTAGAAAAGAGCAGGCGGTGCTGCAAGCCGGGCAGCTCAATTCCCGGCATGCCGCCGGAAACGGTCGAACCGGGCGACAGAGGCCGGTTCGCCGTGTGAACGGCGTAGGTGATGGCGCAAGATCAGGAACAATTCGAACCGCGTGCGGAGGGGACGATGGTGCTGCACGGCACCTGGGTGCCTTCGGCTTCGAGCGGTACCTTCTTCATATGGGGCGAGATGAAGAATGGTGCCCTGCCCGCGGCACAGGAGGATGACGCTGCCGCACCGCCCCATCCCTTTACGGCGCCACCGCCGCTGGTGTTCCTCGCCCTCCAGAGCCGGGACGATGTCGTCAGCGGTCCGATCCCCGAGAGCCGCAAGGTGTTCCACTTGCCTACCGTGAGCTCGACGCCGCTCCCATCCCCGATCTTCTCGGCCTACTGTGAGACGCCGCCTGAGGGTGACCCGCACGTGGCGGCATGGTCGGTGCGGGGCGTCGAGCTCGATCCTGCGACGGCCCTCCCGCTTCTTGCGCTTCGCATCGCGGAGGATTTCGACGGGCGCCCAGGACTGCTGATCGCGGATGATCTGCGCTACTGGGCTCAACCAGCCCTCCTTGCCCTCGAAATCCTCGCGCGCCAGCGCTACGTCCCCGGGGTCGTACGGCAGGGTGAGGGGGAAGCGGCAACGCCGAGATGGCGGCCGATTCTCGGTGACACAGACATTGCCAACCGGGTCGCCACGCTTGCCGAGAACATCCCCTTCGCCTCCCGGGCGTTCGAAACCCCACCCCGGCCGGTGCATGACATTCTGGCGAGTTTCTTCCAAGCCTCCGTTGATGCCAGCATCAGGATCTGGTGCGAGTTCACCGAGTTGAGGCGGCATCTCGGATTGGCTCAGCCACCCGGCGCCGTCTGGCGGTGGATTTCGGCCTTGGCTGGAGGTGGTGACGGCAACGATCTCGGTGCACTGACACGCGACGTTGTGGAATGGACTAGCGCGATTCGTACCGACGTCGACCGATCAGCGGCGCGAACCTGCTTCCGCCTCGACCCCCCTGGCAACGCTACGCACCACAACCCCCGGGACCCGTCCGCGTGGACGCTGAGCTACTATTTGCAATCGGCCGAGGACCCGGCCGTCCAGATTCCGGCGCGGCAGGTCTGGAGGGAGCGGGCGCGGGTCCTGGAGGCATCGGGTCGCCGCATGTATAACCCGCAGGACAAGCTGCTCGGGGACCTCGGCCGCGCGGCCCGCCTTTTCTCCCCGATCGAGCGCAGCCTGCGTCGCAGGCGCCCGGAGATGGCGTCATTGCGGATGGACCTCGCGTACAAGTTTCTTTCGGAGGGAGCTCCCCTCCTGCGCGAAAGCGGCTTTGGCATCCTGGTGCCTGCGAGCCTCGACGCATCCCGCGGCGCGCGCCTCGGAATCCGAGGCAAGCTCTCGGCCGATCCCGCGCCACTCAACATGGACATGCCTGTGCGGTTCGAGTGGGAGATCGCTCTCGGAGAGACCTCGCTGAATCGGGCTGATCTCGATGAGCTGTCGGCGATGCCGGTGCCGCTGGTGCAGGCCGGCGGCGAGTGGGTATGCCTGTCAAAAGAGGAGATCAGCGCTGCGATACGCCTTCTGGCGGCGCGCAAGTCCGCTGAAATCACGCTCCGCGACGCGCTCCGCATGGGCGTCGGCAAAGGCGCCGTTGTCGCGGGGCTCCCGGTAACGGGAGCCGTCGCGACCGGCTGGCTGGATGATGTGCTTTCGAAGCTGTCGAACCCGGAACGAATGGCTGAGCTCTCGCAGCCGGCGCGATTCCTCGGCGTCATGCGGCCGTACCAGATCCGCGGTCTCTCGTGGCTGGATTTCCTCACGCGCTACGGACTCGGGGCGTGCCTCGCCGACGACATGGGGCTCGGAAAGACGATCCAGCTCATCGCCCTCGTGCTGCAACAGCGCGCAATCGAGCCGAAGGCGGCGCCGGTGCTGCTGGTCTGTCCGACCTCCGTTCTCGGCTACTGGGAGCGCGAGATCCGAAGATTCGCCCCATCATTGCGGGTGCTGGTCCATCACGGATCATCCCGCCAGAAGGACGAGGCCTTCCGAGAGGCGGCGGTCGAGGCGGAGATCGTGCTGAGCACCTACAGCCTCCTCGCGCGCGATCTCACCGAGCTCGTGTCGATCACCTGGCGCGGCGTCGTGCTGGACGAGGCACAGAACATCAAGAACCCATCGACCAAGCAATCGAGAGCGGCTCGGGCCATCAAGGGGGGCTATCGCGTGGCCCTGACAGGTACCCCCGTGGAGAACCACCCGGGAGAGCTGTGGTCGATCATGGAGTTCCTGAATCAAGGGTATCTGGGCAGGGCCGAGGAGTTCCGGCGGCGCTTCTACGTTCCGATCCGCTTCAATCGGGACCGGCGAGCCATTGAACAGCTCCGGCGGCTCGTCCAGCCCTTCATGCTCCGGCGCAACAAGAGCGACAAACAGATCATCCAGGACCTGCCCGAGAAATACGAGATGAAGGTGTACTGCGGATTGACGCGCGAGCAGGCGAGCTTGTATGAGGCGATCGTGCGTGATTCGATGAAGAAGATCGCCGGGACGTCTGGAATCGACCGCAAGGGTGCGATCCTCGCGGCCCTCGTGCGCCTCAAACAGGTCTGCAACCATCCCGCGCATCTGATGAACGACGGCTCGGCGTTGTCCGACCGCAGCGGCAAGCTCACGCGCCTCGAAGAGATGCTGGAGGAGGCTCTGGATGAGGGCGATCGTATGCTGATCTTCACGCAGTTCAAAGTGATGGGCGACCTGCTCACTCGCCACCTCCAGAGCCGCTTCGGTCGCGAGGTGCTGTTCCTCCATGGCGGGATCGAGGCGAGCCATCGGACACGCATGGTGGAGAGGTTCGAAACCGAGGAGGCGGGGCCGCATATCTTCGTGCTGTCGGTCAAGGCGGGCGGCACCGGCCTCAACCTCTCGCGTGCCAACCGTGTCTTCCATTTCGACAGATGGTGGAATCCGGCCGTGGAAAACCAGGCGACGGACAGGGCATTTCGTATCGGACAAACCCGGGACGTCATGGTCCACAAGTTCGTCTGCGCCGGAACGGTCGAAGAGAAGATCGATGCGATGATCGAATCGAAGAAGGAAATGGCCGAGGGCCTCGTGGCGGCCGGCGAAGACTGGCTGACGGAGTTCTCGACCGAGGACCTCGCCACCATGTTCACATTGCAGAAGGACGCGGTCATCGAATTGTAGGAAAGGCGAGACACATGCTGGACAAGTCCACCACGGAGACACAGAGGTCACGGAGAGAACAACACGGAGAGAGCACATCCCCGTGGGCTCCTCCGTGTCTCCGTGAGATCGTCTACTGCGTGAAGGCGCTTGAGGGGAGGCTATGACGAAGCCGGTCGTACGGAAGAAGAAGCCGCGGAAGCGACGCTTCGGAGAAAAGTGGTGGTCGGGACTTTGGATCCGCGCGCTGGAGTCGTTTGGCTGGACGAGTCGTCTGCAGCGGGGGCGAAGCTACGCGCGAGACGGCCAGGTCCTGAAGCTCTCGGTCGAACCCGGGCTGATACTCGGGCTCGTGCAGGGATCGCGGCCCGAGGCTTACCGGGTTGATATCAAATTGCAGGTCATCCCGCCGAAGGAATGGCGGCGGATCATTTATATCATGGCGCAACGAGCCTCTTTCGCGGCGAAACTGCTGGCTGGTGAGATGCCGCAGAACATAGAGAAAGCGTTCGAGCAGGCGCGAGTGTCTCTTCTGCCGCGTGAAGAGGCCGATTTCGATGCACAGTGCACCTGTCCCGACCGCGTGAACCCGTGCAAGCACATCGCCGCCGTCCACTACATCGCAGCGGCCGAATTCGATCACGACCCGTTCATGATCTTCAAACTCAGGGGGATGACCAAGGACGCCCTGCTCGATGCTCTCCGCGACCGGCGCGGAGGAGGTCGACGGCCGGACCAGCGCGGTGCGCCCGAAGGCGATATGCTCCCCGCCGATCCCGAGGCCTTTTGGAGAACCGGCCCGAGGCTTCACGAGTTTTGGGTCACAATCCAGGCGCCCGAAGTCGACATCGCCGTGCTCAAGCGACTCGGCAAACCTGCCTTCTGGAAGGACCCCGCCGATTTCACAAAGCTGATGTCTGAGATCTACGAGATGACGACCCGCCGGGCCCTGGAGCTTGCCGCAAGCGAAGCCGAAGCCGAAGAAACGGCCCGCGGGACCGGCGGAGCGTGATCGCTCGTGTTCCTGACGAGGAAATGCTACTCCTGTCGAATACCACCAAGTAACCAAGACACAAAGAAACCCTCAAGAGCTTCTCTCGCCCCTTTGGTGCCACCTGGTGCCTTGGGGGTTTCGATGGCAGGTCCACCATCCAAGCTGCTGACAACCTGTCCGACCGTCGCGATCTGACAGAGAAGCGAACCGATGAAAAGGTCGTGCCCATCAGCAACGCCCCTTGATACCCGCGTCGCTGTATGTATAAGATACATATATGAAGGCGCATGATGAAGGTCGTCCGGGACCCTGGCAAGGCAGCGAGCAATCTCAGGAAACATGGGATTCGGTTTTCCGATGCCGAAGGCGTGCTCTTCGATCCGAACGCAATCGCCGAGGAGGACCCCAGCATCGACGTGGAGAGGCGTTTCATGACCATGGGAATAGATTCCCTGGGGATAGTCCTGGTTGTGGACTGCTGCTTTCGTGGAGAGGACATTCGGCTCATCTCTGCGCGCCGTGCGACAAAACGAGAGCGAGAACAGTATGAAACGAGAATATGATTTCAGACGAGGGAAGCGTGGGGCGGTCCTGCCCCGAACTGGCAAGACACGGATCACGATCTACATCGACGACGTGGTCCTTGATGAATTCCGGAAGAGCGCCGATGCGGAGGGACGAGGTTACCAGACGATGATCAACGAGGTTCTCCGCGAGTACCTGGGACGATCACAGAAGCCCATGAACGAGGCGCTGCTTCGACGAGTTCTTAGAGAAGAGCTCAAGAAGGCAATCAAGGCCGCTTAGCGGCCCATTCCTACCAACATGTTGTCAAGTTAAACGCGGCCGGAGCCGAACAACCGCAGATTTCGCAGATTTCACAGATTCAACCTCTGAGTATTGACGGCCGCGAGATCGTTGGTCCGGGGAATCTGCGTAATCTGCGAAATCTGCGGTTTCCCCTCCGGTCTTCCGGCTGCCGCAACGCGGCCTCTCCTCGCAGGCGCAGTCCGCAACCCAGTGCCGCATTCACCACTCGCTCCACGCTGTGGGGGGACGTGGATCGCTTTGAATCGTCTCCCAGCAACCACGACGACGACCAAGCCAGTTCGGTGTTGTGTCGAAGTGGGTCCCTTCGTCCCAGGGAATCGATCACCGCGCATGAGATGCAGCCAACTGAGTGGGCCCGGAGGGACTCGAACCCCCGGCCAAGTGATTATGAGTCACCTGCTCTAACCGACTGAGCTACGGGCCCGCGGACGGATAGTCTAGCAGTTTCAGGTTGAAAGTTTAAAGTTTCAATCTGGGCGATCGTGGATGAACCGTGCCGGAGTGTTGGTAGCCGCTTCGATGGGGGAACGCCCATGGGAGCCACCAAGACACTGCGCCGGAGCGGGGAGCGCAAGACCTGTGTGGGTGGGTTCTTGGTGTCTTGGTGACTTGGTGGTATTCCGCGACGGACGAGCGCGGGTAGTCAGGTGCGGTTGCCGCCGCCGTCGGAGGGATCCGAATTGGTGGGTCTCGCGTCGGGGACCGGAACTTGTTCGATCTTGGTATGACGCGAATCGGATGAACGGCGGCGAGAGCGGGCGCTGGGGCGAGGCTTGGCGTGGGCGGATGGGGCGCGGCTGTGCTCGTCGAGGGCATTGCGCGCGGCGGCCTGTTCGGCGGCTTTGATCGAGGTGCCGTCGCCGCGGCCGAGCACGTCGCCGGCGACGAGGATTTCGGAGACGAAGCGGCGCGCATGGGCGGGGCCCGTGGTTTCGACGATGCGATAACGCGGTGTCGCGCCATGGTCCCTCTGGAACACCTCCTGGGCTGTTGTCTTGTGATCTGTGGTCTGCTGTGGCGCGACGCCCCCCCAGAACCGGTCGAGAAACTTGCGGGCCGCCTTGAGTCCTCCATCCTGGTAGATGGCCCCGACGATGGATTCCACGCAATCCTCCAGGATTCGCTTTTTGGTGTGTCCGCCGCTCTTCTTCTCCCCCTTCCCCAGGAGAACGTGCTCGCCGAGGTCGAGCTCCTGAGCGATGCGAAGCAGCCCTTCGCCGCAGACCATCGCGGACCGGGTCTTCGTCATCCAACCCTCGTCGCCGTCCTCCCTCTGGTAGACGTGCTCGCTGGCGATAAGCTGCAGGACCGCATCACCAAGGAACTCGAGCCTTTCATTGTCGGCCACGTTCTTGTGCTCGCGGGCGTACGAGGAGTGCGTGAGAGACTGGACAAGGATGCTTCTGTCCTTGAAGCGGCGTCCTATTCTCTTTTCGAGGATGTCCACGGCGGAAGGGCGACCCAGGAGTCGGCGGATAATGGAGATCATGCGAGCACGGTGGTCTCTCTCAGCATTCACAACGGCAGGGACGCATCGTAGACGGCGATTGAGTTCTTCCCGCGCGTCTTGGCCTGAATCAGAGCCTGCTGGGCCTTCTGCAAGATCGCGTCCCCAAAAGTCGGCTCATCTGGATTGTGTTCGGCGATTCCGATGGAAACGGTGCAGCCCGTTTCGCCGCGCGCCTGGTCGAGACGGATGCGAAGACCCTCGACGAGCCCTCTCAGGTTCTCTGCGACGATCCTCGCCTGGTCCGAGCCCGTGTCCGGCAGTAACACCGCGAATTCCTCACCCCCGCGCCTGCATGCGAGGTCGGTCTTTCGCAGCTTGTCTCGCACCGCAACCGTGATCGTGCGGATGACATCGTCACCAGCCTGGTCTCCCCATCGGTCGTTGATCGCCTTCAGCTCGTCAATGTCCAGAAGCAGCACCGAGAACGCGTTGCGAAGGCGCCGGCTGCGACGCATCTCCTCCTCCATCCGAAGCTCGAAAAACGCCGGCTTCATGAACCCCGTGAGGAGATCCAAGGCCTGATTCTCGCGCATCATGAGCGCATCCGCGGTCGCGGCGGCCTGGGAGACCACGGCGCGCAACAACTGCTCCTGAATCACCTCCAGACGGGTCAGTCCGGCCACGAGAAGGAATCCCAGGAGTCGGCTCTGATTCACCAGTGGAACGAAATGAGTGAACCCGTGGCGCTCGATCAGGGCCGCCATTTGAGGATTCGACAAGCTGGCCCCCTGGATCCTGAGCGCAGCGTCATGGTGCCTGTTGCGGTTTTCGAAGACGTCCTGGAAGAAGGTCTCCGTCCGCTTGAACTGGAGCTGTTCAACCTTCTTCGTCGTCATGTCTCCACAGCTCCGGACACAGAGGTAGCGGCTTTTCTCCTCATCAAGCAGAAACAGCGCCGCGCTCTTCCATCCGACGATCGCGGTCAAGCGATTGGTGAGGAGGAACTGAAGGGTCGAAGCCTCATTCAAATTCGCGACCTCCTCAGACAGCTCGCTCAGCTCCTCGCTCCGCCCCGTGCCCACGGCCACCTTCCCTCCGGTCGCCCCCCGGGCGAACAACAGCCGGGCTACCAGCGCGATGACGATACCCACGAGGATCCCAACGAGCCAGATTCCGCGTGCCGCACTGCCTCCGAATCCCGCCGGAAGCCGCCATGTGGACACAGTTGCGAAGAGCAGGAGAACGAGCAGAATCGTACCGATCAGTGTTTTCCGAATCACTGCGCCAATTAGACCGCAACGCCGATCTAAATTCAACTCTCGGCATCCCGAGTGCGCGGTCTGTGCGCATCCGTCTGCGAAATCTCTCGTTTCCTCGGGACGTTGACGCAGCCCTCCCTTGGACACCCAGGCTACGGCAAAGTCCCGGAAACCGCAGATTTCACAGATTGACTCGCAGATGTCGCCGATTGCTTCGCGCCGACCCGAGAGTGGGGAGCAAGTTGCTCGTCGGTTGAATGCTGGAAGAATCTGCGTAATCTGCGCGGAGATCTGCGCCATCTGCGGTTTCGCACGGAACGGCCTCGCCCGAATCGGCGCCTCGACGTTGGCGCTGCCCTGGATTGGACACAGCGAGGTTTCACGCGCGGGTCCAGGTTGGTATTGGAT
>JACPPM010000046.1 GCA_016191015.1 Acidobacteriota bacterium
CCTGAGGAGCCGGGCGAAGCCCGGTGACGAAGGATCTCCTCCATGGGCTACGGGTCTTGCAGGAGATCCTTCGGCCCGGCTGCGCCGAGCCTCAGGATGACATGCTGGCTGTACTGCGGCCAAGTGTACTCCGAATCTCAGCTCGCTGTCCGTAGTTCTTGACACGGTCCGGAGGAAGGCCTACTCTGGGCCCCGGGGTTCCGATGCTCGTCGTCAGTTCCGATCCGGGGGCTTCCCCTGAGAGAACGGAGCGCCGTGGGCGCAAGGATGACCCATCATGGGAAAACTAAATTGTTGGGAGTTCAAAAGCTGCGGGAGAGAGCCCGGGGGCGCCCGGACCGCCCAGTTGGGTGTTTGCCCCGCGACGACGGATCGCTCTTCGGACGGGCTGAATGGAGGGAAGTTCGGCGGCCGAATCTGCTGGGCGGTCACGGGGACACTCTGCCGAGGCGAGGTACAGGGCTCATTTGCTCAGAAGCAGTTCGCATGTTTGAGCTGTGATTTCTACGAGGCGGTCAAGGCGGAGGAAGGCACTGAGCTCTGTTTGCTTGCGCCATCCCAGCACCTGGAAGAGGTGCTGCGCAAAGGGGAAGACCGATACCGCGAGCTCTTTGATGGGGTCCCCGTGGGTCTCTATCGATGTACCCCGGCTGGGCAGTTTCTCGATGTCAACGTAGCCCTGGTTCGACTCGTCGGATTCGAGACACGCGAGGAGCTCCTGGCCGCGAACGCCGCGGACCTGTTTGTCAATCAGGAAGACCGCGTGCGCTGGATGGCGGCGATGGAGACGCAGGGGGCCGTGCTCCACTACGAGACTCGAGTCCGCCGGAAGGATGGCACGGTCCGTTGGGTCAACAAGACCGGGGGGGCGGTGAGAGACGACCTCGGCCGGGTGATGTATTTCCAGGGAAGCGTGGAGGACATCACCGACCGCAGGGAGGCGGTGGAGGAGCTCCGCGACTACAAGGATCACCTGGAACTATTGGTGGAGGAACGAACCGCACAGTTGAACCAAGCCACCCATGAGGCCCAGCAGGCGCGCGAGGCCGCGGAAACCGCCAACCGTGCGAAGAGCGCGTTTCTGGCAGCCATGAGTCACGAAATACGAACACCGATGAACGCGATCATCGGTATGACAAGCCTGCTCCTCGATAGTGATCTGGCGCCCCGGCACCAGGAGTTCGTCGAGACGATTCGCACCAGCGGCGACAACCTGCTCGGCTTGATCAACGACATCCTGGACTTCTCCAAGATGGAAGCTGGCAAACTGACTCTGGAGTTGCAGCCGTTCGAACTGCGTGCCTGTGTCGAGTCAGCCCTGGACATGGTGTCTTTGAACGCGGGGCAGAAGAAGATCGACCTACTTCTTCGCCTGGACGCCAACACACCCGAAGCCGTCATCGGGGATGTGACCCGCCTGCGCCAGATTCTCGTCAACTTGCTCAGCAACGCCGTCAAGTTCACGCACAAGGGCGAAGTGGTTGTGACTGTCAAACCGTGGAAGAGCTCGCCAACCCCCTCCTCCCCTCGCGATCTCACGCAGCCGGCCGACGAATCCGAGCTGCATTTCGCGGTTCGCGATACCGGCATCGGCATTCCATCAGATCGCGTGACCCATTTGTTTCAGTCCTTCACACAGTTGGACGCATCGACCACGCGCAAATTCGGCGGAACGGGCTTGGGTCTCGTTATCAGCAGGCGGCTTGCCGAGCTGATGGGCGGGACCATGTGGGTAGACAGTGACGGGGTCGAAGGCCAAGGCTCAACCTTCCACTTTACCATTCGGGCGCGGGCTTCTGAGCACGTCCGCCCAGCGTATCTATGTGCGGACCAGCCGGATTTGACCGGCCGGCCCGTGTTGTTGGTGGACGACAATCCAACAAATCTCGAAATCCTTACGCTGCAAACACGGTCGTGGGGCATGCAGCCTCTTGCTGTCGCGTCGGGCCCGAAGGCGTTGGAGCTCATCAGCAGGGGCGAACCGTTTGACATTGCGATCCTGGACATGAACATGCCCGAGATGGATGGCTTGACGTTGGCGACGGAAATACGGCGATACCGGGACGCCCGCGCGTTGCCGCTCGTCATGCTCTCATCGGTGGGAGAACGCACAGCGGACCCTCGCGCCTCGGCATTTGCCGCGTTCATGACCAAGCCCGTCAAGGTCTCCCAGCTCTACAACACCCTCACTGAGGTCCTCGCGGGGCTCAATCAAATGCGAACCTACAAATCCCCGGAGAAATCCGTGCAGGACGTGCCGATGGCCGCTCGACTGCCACTGCGGCTTTTGGTGGTTGAAGACAATTCAACTAATCAACAGGTAGCGCTGCTGATGCTGGAACGTCTCGGCTACCGCGCAGATATCGCGGCGAACGGTTTGGAAGCCCTGGCGGCACTTCGCCGACAGCCCTACGACCTGGTACTGATGGACATGCAGATGCCTGAGATGGATGGCATCGAAGCAACGCGTCGTGTCCGCCACGAGTTTCCCGCGTCCGCGCAACCCCGTATTGTTGCCATGACCGCAAATGCGATGAGGGGCGACCGCGAGGCGTGTCTGGCGGCGGGCATGGACGACTACGTGAGCAAGCCAGTCACCATGGAGGAGCTTGTCCGGGCGCTGAGCCAGGCACGTCCCATCTCCGGGCTCGCAAGCTCGAGAGCTGAAGCCCCATGTCTCGACCAGGAATCTCACACCACTGAGTTGGAACCCTCCACTTCGAGCTCGGTTCCCGCCATAGATCCTGAGGCATTCGCCCGCTTGAAGGATATGCTGGGCACACGTGCCTCCGCCACGGTACCCTCGTTGCTCGACTCCTATTTCGACGATGTCAGCAGCCTGCTGGACCAGGCGCGCACCGCCCTCTCCGGCACAGACGCGGAATTGTTGCGCCGCGCAGCGCACACGATCAAGTCGAGCAGTCGGTATTTCGGTGCGATGGCATTGGGAGACTCCTGCGAGGAACTGGAGAATCGTGTCAAGGCGGGAACGACCGACGGCGCCGAGGAGCTGCTTCAGCGGATCGAGATGGAGTTCGGGCGCGCCCGCACTGAGTTGGAAACGGTTCGGCGCGAGTTGGTGCGCGGACTGTAGCCGGGCGAAACTCACCGGGTAGTGCCTCATCGTGTGGGGGTGGTCGCATGGATTTTGACGGGAAGGCGCGAGAAGCGCACGAAACCAGGCGCAAGGGGCGTTGAGATGACCGCGGATCCCGGGACAATGCTGGTCGTCGACGACGACCGTCTCAATCGCACGCTTCTCACAGCGAGCTTGGAAGAGCAGGGGTTCAAGGTCAGGACGGCCGAGAACGGACGGCAGGCACTCGACATGCTGCAATCCACTCCGTTCGACGTCGTCCTCCTCGACCTGATCATGCCCGAAATGGACGGCTATCAGGTGCTGGCGGAGCTGAAGAAGAGCCATTCCCTGCAGCACCTGCCCGTCATCGTCATCTCGGCCCTCGACGAGATGGATAGTGTCATCCGGTGCATTGAGATGGGTGCGACCGACTTTCTGCCAAAACCAGTGGACCCCATATTGCTGCGCGCTCGAATCAATTCTTCGCTCTCTCAGAAGCGACTCCGCGACATGGAAAGAGAGTACATGAGCGAAATCGAGCAGTTGGCGAGTGCGCTGAAGGTCAGAAACCGGTTCATCCAGGAGACCTTCGGCCGCTACCTCAGCGACGAGGTCGTCGCAAGCCTCCTGGAATCGCCCGTCGGCCTCGAGCTCGGCGGTGAGCGGCAGAGGGTGACGATCCTGATCTCCGATCTGCGTGGCTTCAGCGCCGTCGCCGAGCGGCTCCAGCCCGAGCAGGTCGTCACAGTGATCAACAACTACCTCGGGACGATGGCGGACATCATCCTCGCGCACTCGGGGATGATCGATGAGTTCATCGGCGATTCCATTCTGGGGCTCTTCGGTACTCCGACGCCGCGCGAAGATGACGCTCGCCGCGCCGTGGCTTGCGCGGTTGCGATGCAAAAGGGGATGGAACGGGTGAACCGGGTGAACCGCGAGCAGGGGTTACCCGAGGTCGAGATGGGGATCGGAGTGAACACCGGAGACGTCGTAGTGGGCAACATCGGCTCGACCAAGAGAACCAAGTACGGGGCCGTCGGCAGTCACATGAACCTGACGGCACGAATCGAGAGCTACACCGTCGGCGGACAGGTCTTGATCTCCGATTCGACACTACGAGCGGCGGGACCGGATGTGCTCATCGGAGCATCCGTCGGAGTCAACGCGAAAGGCTTCGCCGATCCGATTCTTGCGCACGACCTTCTAGGAATCGGCGGGCCGAACCCGATTCGCATCGTTCGGGGGGACCCTCCAGAATCGGTCCTTGCACACCCATTGCGAGTTCTCTTCACGGTGTTGGAAGGGAAGCACATCTGTGTCGGTGAGCAGCGTGAGGGCCAGATGCTCAGAGTGTCTGTGATGGGTGGGGTGTTGAGCACGTCGGCAAACGTCGGGCCGTTGTCTGATATCAAGATGCGGCTGTTTGACCAGGAATCCGAGCCGATTCAGGGTGAGGTTTACGCGAAGGTACTCTTGTCCGCGCCGGACCCGCCCCAGCACTACAGGATCCGATTCACATCTGTTCCGCCGGAGGTCAGGCGGTTTCTCGAGGAATCCGTCCGAGGCGCAGGCGCAAGCCGAGGTGCTTGAGTCCCCTCGCCGGTGGAGAATCCTCCAAGCTCGAGCGACCTGGGCGTCGTTGTAACGAATCGCCGCCTACGGAGACAGTTGGATGTAGCTGGAGGATCTGTGAAATGGTTGCGAACGGTCGCATTCTTCTCGCTCGAACACATCCCTTCATGGTCGATGTCGTACGTCCCTTTCTGACGGCGAACGGTTGGAGCCCGGAGGCGCTCGCCGATCTCGCCGACCTCGCCCGAATCGGCACACGCGGGTATGCCGGATCGATCATATCTACGGCCCCTCACGGATCAGTGCGTCAGACCTACCTGCAAGTGTTCGAGGCCCTGAGAGGGAGGTATCCCAACCTGCCCGTCGCGTTCACAACTCTCGTCGATTGGGACTCCATCGAACATGCCCTTCGGCTCCAACTATCAGTGTCGATGGCAAAACCGGAGATCCTGCCTGTCCTTGCGGGCACCCTTGCATCACCAGCTCTTGGAAGCCCCACCGGTATTCTCGTGATACGGAAGGAGGATCTGACCGACCCGTCCGCCGCAGGTCTGACTGCTCAGATTCTGCGACGCCATTTCGCCCCAAAGGGGCGGTCACATAGATGAAGTCGCTCGACGCTTCAGCCCCCGATCAGAAGACCTGCGATGCCGGGGCCACCCCCTGCCTCCGCATCTCAGTGATCATCCCGGTTCTAGACGAGGCGCGCTGCCTCGGGGATCGGCTCGCCGAGCTGAGTGCGATCCATGGCATCCACGAGCGCATTGTCGTTGACGGCGACAGTCGCGACGGGACGACGGAGATTGCCCGGTCGTTTGCAGGAGCTCAGGTGATCGCTGCTCCGCGAGGGCGGGCATCGCAAATGAACGCCGGGGCTCGTCTGGCGTCCGGAGATGTCTTCCTCTTCCTCCATGCTGATACGAGCCTACCGGCGGACGCGGCGCATTGGATTCGCCGTGCGCTTGCCGATCCCGCCGTGGTGGGTGGCGCCTTCCGTACATGGACGGTCACAGACAGTGGGAGCACGTGGCTGTCGCCGCTTCTCCACCTCGCCGACGTCCGCTCGCGGTACTCGCGGCTTCCCTATGGCGATCAAGCTATCTTCGTCCGCGCCGATGCGTTCTGGCGGCTGGGAGGGTTCCCCGAACTGCCTTTGATGGAAGATCTCGAGCTCAGCCGTCGTCTTCGCCGGATTGGTCAAGTCCGAACGGTTCCTGCAGTTGTTCGCGTCTCAGGACGCCGTTTTCTTTCCCGCCCCCTGTACTACACGTTTCTCGTGAACATCTTCCCCTCGCTGTATCGCATGGGGGTTGCCCCGCGGCTTCTAGCGAGTCTCTATGGGGATCCTCGATGATCGTTCTGCCATTACGGACTGGCATAGCTGCGGTGCGTGTGTGGACCCGTCAATGCAGGAGAGGGTCCTGGGACAATCGATCGGGGAGGTAGCGATGAGACACGAGGGATGGCTGAGGCTCATGCTTCACAGGTCCTTCCATCTGGTGGATTTCGGCTCGCCTTCGCCTGAGCACCCGGCATCTTCCCCCCTCCCGGTCTCGCATCGAGCCATCCTGCTCTGGATCCCCGGTATTCTCCTTTGTGGCGCGGTGCTTACCTTGATCGCGTTCGGGTGGGCGGTTCGATACACCGAGACCGCCGGCGAGACGCTCTTCCAGGATGAGCAACGCCTGCTCGCGCGACAGATCGCCGATCGCGTCGGCGAAACTCTCTGGCGGGCTCAAGTCGTGACGAGCACGCTCGACCTGCATGGCCTCCCGGAGGAACGCCAGACTGCCAATCAGTGGCTGGCCGGACAGATGGCCACCTACCGGGTCGAACCGTGGGTTGCCACCCGGGTCGAATCACATGAGGGCACCTTGCTTGCGAGCGCCGGCCAGCCGGTGGAAGATCACCATCATCACGGGCCCGGGGTTGTGGTGTGCCCTCGGTGCCTGGCCGAGGGACAGATGCTGACGGTCCGCGGTGTGCGTGAGGAGACAGGCCGGACGGTCGAAATCCGTTTGTCGCTGAGCGAATTCAGCCGTCGTCTGGTCGCACCGATTACGCGTGATGGCCGGAGCGCCCTCTGGCTGATGACCACGGATGGGCTGATTCTGGCCAGCGCCAGTGCCCGCGAGATAGGCACGCGCCCGTTCCAGGCCATGCGGGACGCGCCTTGGAAGCGGCTCGCAGGGGCTACGGGTCGGGGTGAGGAGGACACATTCGCATACGAATGGAACCGGCGGCGCCTCCTGGCCGCCTCCGCGCCGGTTGCTGGCAGCCTTCCCGCTCTGACCGTCGTCATTTCATCGGACGCTTCGGACGCAACCGGATCGGTTCACGACGCCCTCACGTCACAGATCCTCGCGCTGGTCATGTTGGTCTGTCTCCTGACCGGAACCGCAGGGTTCCGCGTGTGGGAACGACGCCTTCACTGGAAGAGAGAACGAGAGTCGCTGGAAGCACGGCTGGAGCTCGAGCGTGTGGCAGCGCATTCGGACCGTATGGCATCCGTCGGCGTGCTGGCAGCGGGGGTGGCTCACGAGATCAACAACCCGCTGGCCTATGTGAGCGCCAATCTGGATTTCGTCGCGCAGCGCGGGCACGGCCTGCGGGATTTCGGGGACATCGCCGCAGCGATCGAGAATGCTCGCGAGGGAACCAGACGCATCGTCGACACTGTGCGGGATCTCAAGACCTTCTCTCACCCCGGAGATGACAGACGCGAGCCACTCGAAATCTGTGACGTGATCGATTCGGCGATCAAGATGGCCCACAATGAGATTCGATATCGCGCCACGCTGGTGAAGGATTACGCCGAGGTGCCGAGGGTTGATGCCAATTCATCCCGCCTGGGGCAGGTATTCCTGAACCTGCTCATCAATGCCGCCCAAGCCATTCCTGAGGGCCATGTCAGCGAAAACGAGATTCGGGTCTCGACCCGGCTCGCCGGAAACCGTGTCGTTGCAGAGGTGCGCGACACGGGCCCAGGCATTCCTGCAAGTCTGATCGGACACATCTTCGAGCCCTTCTTCACGACCAAGCCGAAGGGAGTGGGCACGGGGCTGGGGTTGGCGATCTGTCGCGGTATTGTGAGAAGCATCGACGGGGATATCTCCGTGTCGAGTGAGCCCGGAAAAGGGACATCATTCTCGGTGAGCTTGCCGGCGGTGGAGAGGACCGGGCCGGTGGAAGAGCCTGCGGTGCCGCATCCGATGGAAACCGGACCACGTCTTCGAATACTGGTGATCGATGATGAGCCCTACATTCGAGAGGCTCTGCGGCTCCTGCTTTCCGACGAACACGATGTCGAGCTGGCTGCGAACAGTCGGGACGCTCTGCTGCTGCTTGCGATTCCCAACTCTTTCGACGTCATTCTCTGCGATCTGCAGATGCCGGATCTGTCAGGGATGGAAATATACGAAGAGGTCCAGCACTCGCGCCCGGGAACCGAGAGGCGATTCGTCTTCATGACCGGCGGAGCCTTCACCGACCGGGCCCGAGCCTTTCTCAAGGCCGTCCCCAATCCGCGGATCGACAAGCCGTTTCAAGTGGCGGCACTCCGCTCGCTCATTCGGACACATGCCGCCCGGGACCCTGCACGCGCCGCGACGATCTCCGCACCCGTTCCACTGTAACGTTTCCGGGCGCCGGGAGACTGATCGAAGTGCTTCGAGAAGGATGTGAGAAATCGAAGCTCGGAGGAGCTCACGAAGTGATTTGGCTTGGAGGGAGGGAGACATGCGAAGCCGCGCTCTGATCTCGTTCGCGCTGCTCGCTGGCGTGGCGTTCGTGGGGTCATGGATCGCTGTGGGAAGATTCAGCTTGAGCGCCTTGGACGAGCCCGGCGCGGTGGAGACCGGTGTGGCCACGCGAGCCAAACGCTGGCTCGTTGCTCGGGACGCGCGTGGCCCGTTTCCTGCCAAGGCGCCAAATGACGCCACAAGTGCCGCCATCGGGAACATGCAATTCGGCGTTCGATGCGCGCCCTGCCACGGAGCCGATGGCAGGAGCCCGACCGACATCGGCCGCTGGATGTATCCGCGCGCTGCGGATCTGGCTTCACCCGGCGTTCAGGCGTATTCGGATGAACAGCTTTTCTGGATCGTCAAACACGGCATCCGGCTCACGGGAATGCCCGGGTTCGGGAAGAGCATGCCGGAGGAGCAGATCTGGCACCTCGTGAATTACGTCCGCCGGATCGGCGCCTCTGCATCGAAGAGCTGACTGGGGCACCTGCGTGGACGCGCCTGCTCCGCAAGCCAGTCTTTACGACGTAACTTTTCTCAGCCAACCAAATAACAAGGAGGAGTTCGAATGAGAAAGACCCAACTGTTCGTGCTCATGGCGTTTGCCATGCTGATCGCTCTGGGCGCATCTGCCGCGGAGAAGACCGTCACACTCGAGGGTACGCTCGTGGACAGCAAGTGTTACCTCAAGGACAACACTCTCACGGGCAATGACCACGGCCCCGTGAAGGAATGCGGCACCATCTGCCTCAAATCGGGTACGCCGGGTGGCCTGCTCACCAAGGACAAGGTATTCTACGCCGTGATCGTTCCGGCCTCGATCCTCGCGCCTCACGTCGGGAAGACGATCCGCGCCATGGGTTCCGTCCACAACGGCTCCATCCTGGCCGAGAAGGTCGAAGTCCAGCAGGACGGGAAGTGGGAGGAAGTCAAGCTCGGCATGATGATGTAGTCTCTTGCAAGTTGCGTGTTGCCACGAAATGGCAAGAAATTCGAGGCGGCTAGATCTTCCGAACTCCTCTCAGGAAAGCAGGAGGGGAGGAATGCAGGAACGGAGCGGTCGTCTCGGCC
>JACPPM010000342.1 GCA_016191015.1 Acidobacteriota bacterium
AGGAGTCCTTGTCGACTCGTCGTCGCTCGATTCGTCCACGCATCTCTCATACGTCACCGTGGCGGAAGGAGGTCAAGACGATGCGGCTCTCTACATCGCCGGATCAAGCCCGGTCATCGACAACCTGACGATATCGGGCTCGCAGCAATATGGCCTCATCCTGTGGGAGGCAGCTCCGACAATCACGACGGCAACGATCACCGGCACGGGCTCCGCACCGATCCTTGCTTCTGCGAATTGTCGCCTCAAGAATCTGTCGGGCTTCATCTTCGATCCGAACACCTGGGCCGACTACTCTGGAGGCACGATCACCGGTGAATCGGAGACACTTCCGGCGTTTTCAGTTCCGTACCACGTCACCGGATGGATCGAGGTCTATCAGGATCTGACCACGGCAGCCTCACTGACGCTATCGCCCGGGACGCGCCTCGAGTTTGCGCCCGCAACCGGCTTGAACGTCGGCACCTGGGCCGACGCATCGCAGGGCATTCTGATCAGTGCAGGCACGGAGTCATCCCCGGTTGTGCTTTCCGGCATCGATGGAGCGACCTGGGATTCGGTGAACTTCCTCGATGGCTCGGTCGATGGCTCTACTCGACTTGACCACACAAATATCGCACTGGCCGGGGCCGGCTCGAATCGCGCGGTCTATGTCGGATCGTGCTCACCGATATTCTACAACTGTCGTATCGAGGCATCGCCTGCCCATGGCCTCTGGGCAGAAAGCTCGCCGGGCCTTCAAGTCACCGGCACGGTCTTCGAAGGCTCGGGTAGCTACCCAGTCTCGATCGACATCATGACGAGCCTCGCCGAATTCACGGGGAACATCTTCCTTAACAATAATCCAGACAGCCTCGAGCAGCGTGGAGGCGACGTCACATCCGACACCCGGATCGCCTACACAGAGCAGCCGTATGTTCTCAACGGCGCGATCTCGATCCACGGCACTGCCGAGATGGCTGCGACGCTAACGGTGGACCCTGGGGTGGTGCTGAAACAGAATACGACCGGCGGCATCACGGTGGGCCTGCCGACGGGCGAGAAGGGCAGGCTCGTGGCCGAAGGCACTGCCCTGCAGCCGATCACGTTCACGACAAACCTCACGCCGGCGCCTGGTGCGTGGCACGGGCTCGAGGCATATACCGCGTCACCGGCGTCGTCGCTCAAGCAGGTCACAATCGAATTCGCAGGCAATGCGAACGAGCGCTCCATGGATCTCATCGGGGGCGCGGTTACGCTAGACACCGTGACGATCCGGCAGGGATTGGGCACGGCCATCGCGGTGCTTGAGCCCGGAGCGAGCGCGACGCTCACTGATTGTACGCTCGACACCTTCACAGCGCATGCGGTCGAGCTTGCCGCCGGCAGCGCCTTCGCCATGACGGGAGGCTCGATCGCGGCCGCCGGGACCTACGGCGTGACCATCGACGCGGCATCGCCGACTTTCTCCGGCGTGACCATAACGCAGTGCGGCACGGCGCCGATCCGCGCGAACACATCCTCGCGTCTGAAGAACATCGGCTCGTTGACATTGGACAGCGGGGCCCAGATCGAGTACGAGAGCGGCCGTCTCCAGGGCGAGGACGAGGCGTTTCCGGGCGTACCCATCGTGCTCTCAGGCTCGCTTCAGGTTGCGAATGACACCTCGACCGCCACCACACTCACGATCGCCGGAGGCGCGAACCTCATCTTCCCCTCGGGCAGCGCGCTCACAATCGGCCTCCAGACAGGCGAGAAGGGCACCCTCATCTGCAACGGCTCGGCGGGCGCGCCGATCATCCTCGATGGCACCTCCCAGACCGCGGGCTCGTGGATCGGACTCGAGCTCTACCCCTCATCGGGTGCCTCATCTGCCGCCTTCACCACGGTCACGCATGCGGGCCAAACCAACAATCGAAGCATTCTGATCGACAACGCATCACCGGCCCTATCAAGCTCCACGATCTCCTCGGGCACCGGAATTGGCATGTACATCACCGGTGGCGCGCCCTCGATCACCAGCACGCTCTTCCAGAACCTGACGAGCTATCCGATCTCTCTCGACATCGCCTCAGCTGCCACCCTCGCCTCCAATACTTTCAGCGGGTGCAACCCTGACGCGATCCAACTGAGGGGAGGAACCCTCACGGCAGACCACCGCATCACCAACGCGGGTGGTGCGTACTACATCAACGGGTCGATCGAGGTGAGGGGCACGACACTGTCTCCCGCGACGCTCACAATCGATCCTGGCGTCAGCCTGGCCTTCAGCAGCGGCTCGAAGCTTCTGGTAGGTGGGGCATCGTGGTCG
Organism: Acidobacteriota bacterium; assembly: GCA_016191015.1. Classification (GTDB taxonomy): domain Bacteria; phylum Acidobacteriota; class CAIWXX01; order CAIWXX01; family CAIWXX01; genus JACPPM01. Next base: position 2,291 of record JACPPM010000342.1, read on the forward strand.
CAGCCGGGTGCGCTCATCGCAGTCGGCACGGTGGACCAGCCGATCGTCCTCACGGGTCAGACACAGGCGCGCGGAGGGTGGGGCGGCCTCGAATTCCGTGACGGCACGATCGACGCTACCACGCACCTGGCCTTCTGCCAGATCGAGTACGGAGGGAGCCCCGGGATTAGCATCACCACCTCATCTCCTCTCCTGGAGGATTCGAGCATCAGGCAGTCGTCCGGAGCCGCGGTATCTGCGAGCACGTCTTCGGCCCGGCTCACGCGCGCCACGATCGATGCCAACGGTGCTGAGGGGATTACGCTGGGAGGCGTCGGCACCTTCACGATCGAGTCCTCCACGATTACGGGGAACACCTGGGGAATCAACTCCTCAGGCACACTCCTGCTCACGGGTTCCACTCTTTCCTCGAACAGTCTGGGGGGTGTCCGCATGAGCTCCGGCACGTGCACCATCACTGGATGCACGGTTTCCTCGACCCCAACAGGTCTGTATCTCGATGCGGGCTCAGCGGCTGTCACGAATAGCACGATCGCTAATTGTACCGGGTACCCGATCACCTTCGACGGTGACGCTTCGATCACAGGTTCCGCCTTGCTCACCTTCGTTACGAACGGGCAAAGCGCGATCGAGCATCGCGGCGGCACAATCGCGACATCCCAGACACTCCCGGCCCTCGGCCTTCCCTATCACGTCAAGGCTGCGCTGAGTGTCACGGGATCGACCCAGTCCGCAGTGCTCAGCGTCGATCCCGGCGTCGTCTTGGAGTTTGCAGCTGCCACAGAGCTCGGCGTCTGGGCGCAGGGCGCCCTACGGTCCCTCGGGACGACTGAGAGTCCCGTGACGCTGCACGCACTGGGGTCGACCTCGCCGGGCGCGTGGACCGGAATCCGCGTGGGAGAGAACGCCGATGCCACCCAAACCGAGCTCTCGAATCTGGTCGTCGAACACGCGGTGGTTGGCATCGAGATCGACGCCGCTCCTCCACTCACCGTCCGCACGACCCGGATCGCACTGAGCAATACGGGAATGTTCGTCTTTGGGATGACCTCGATCGGGATGTTTGGGATTTCAGTTGACGGTGCCAGCGTCACAGCCATCAAGCTGTCCGACTCCACAGCGACCATGCAGGATTGCACCGCCTCGGGAGCCGGCGGCGATGCCGTTTCGGTGACACGTTGTTCCCTCACAGCCTCGAATTGCGCGCTGAGCAATTCGGTGACCGGCATACGGCTGACCTCTTCACCAGCCGTTCTTACCGGCGTCTCGGTGAGCGACATGAGCGGCACCGCGATTGCGCTCGACTCGCAGTCGGGTCTCGCAGGCACCACCGGCCTGACCCTCAGCGGCAACGCATCGAATACGATCGAGCACAAGGGCGGCACAGGCGCTTCGCATCACATCGCCTACGTTGGCTACCCCTACGTCGTTCAGGACGACATCGCCGTCACGGGTCCCGTCACGATAGAGGCCGGCGTCGAAATGCGCTTCGAGCAATGGAGAAAGATCTATGGCAGCACGGTGACCGCTGTCGGAACAGCCGCGCAGACTATTCTGCTCACAGCCAGCAGCGCGACTCCAACACCGGGATACTGGCCCGGTGTCGAGACCGCCACCGGGGGCGGAGCTTCGGAATTCGAATACGTCACTATCGAGTACGCCGTCAACGGACTCTTCGCTGGTGACACTGTGACGCTCCGGAATTGCCAGATCAGATCCGGGTCATACAACGGTCTGACGATCACGGGGGGCCAAGCGTCGGTGGTATCCGATGCCGTTGTTAGCGGGAACGCAGGGGATGGCGTAGCGCTTACGTCATCTGCCGGGGCCACGCTCACCGCGTGCACCATCTCGAGCAACGGAGGAGATGGACTCGATGCCGGCGCGGCGGGGTTGGTCGATGCAGAAAACTGCTCGATCACACTGAACACCGGCTCGGGCGTCAGGCTTCACGGCACCGGCAGCACGACCCTGCGCAGCTCCACGATCAGCAACAATAGCGCGAACGGGGTCGTGGTCACGGGCGGCACCAATGAGCTGACTGCTTGCACGATCGCAGGCAACGGGCAGGCGGGCCTCGTGCTGAATGCCGGGATTTCCACCATCCGGCGGTGCTCGATCACGAACAACCCCGGACTCGGCATCGATATCGACAGGGACGGCGGGTCGAGCCCGACAGGCACCACGATCCAACACAGCGCAATCAGTGGAAACCTGCAGGGTGGGGCCGTCTACGGTACCACCGGCAGCCTGATCGACACACGCTACAACTATTGGGGCGACTCTACCGGCCCGTCTGGTGTCGGGCCGGGAGGCGGTGATAGCGTCGGGTCCGTCTACCTCGTCTACTTCCCCTGGTTGGAAAGCGTCGACGTCCCGGAAATCGAGATCACCGAAGGGTGGGCGAGCAACCTCGTGGTGCCCGCACGGCAGTCAATGGCCTCGTTTTGGGCAACCTCATCAGTCAAGGCTGACTGGACCTTCCAGATCCGCGACGCTCAGGACACGCTCGTCTATGACACCACCGGAACGGGCAAAGTCTTCCTCGAACGTTGGAACTGCCTCGACGAGCAGGCGCAGTCGCTGGCCCCGGGTCCCTACACCTGGCGTCTCGCCGCGGTCCAGTCGGACAATCCCGCGCTCGCTGCCGCGCCGATCGCCGGAAGGATCGAGGTGAAAGCGGGGATCCCAACCGCGGAGCTTCTCGCACCAGTGGAACAGAACGACGCGCCGGGGCTGTTCGACGTCCTCGGCACAGCCGGCGATTCACCCACGTCCTGGACACTTCGCGGAGGCGCTGGCGAAGGATGGCTTCTCAACACCTCCGTCCCCGACATGACCGTCCTCGCATCCGGGACCACCGAAGAGATCAACGCGATACTCACGACAGCCGATCTCCGAACGCAGACAGATGGACGGTACCTCTTCGTGTTGACGGCAACGAATGCGAACGGCACCACGGAACAGCGAATCACGGTCAACCGCGGGCGACTGACCGTCGCGCCCAACCCGTTCAGCCCCAACGGGGACGAAGTGGATGACACCGTTTCCTTCACGGGCACCTTCGACGACGCGACCTCCTGGGATCTCTCGATCGCGGATCCAACGGGTTCGGTGGTGCGCACCTTCACCGGCAGCTCTGGGACATTGAACGCCGTCTGGGACGGACGCGACCAATCCGGCGAGCTTCTGCCTGACAATCGGTACAACTTCGATTTGCAAATCCACGACGGGGAGGCCCTGGCTCAGGAGATCGCCGGACTCGTCGTTGCATGGAGCACGCCACCGACTGTCACTGTGACCTCACCCCTCGAGGGGACGGTGATCAGCAACCTTCTCGGGAACCAGGTCCAGGACCTGCGCGGGTCGATCATTCTGCCCTTCGACATGCCGTACACCTGGACGCTCGATCCCTGGGGCACGACCGGGGAGGAGACCACCTCCATGATCGACCACTCGTTTGGTCCGTGGGATTCGACCGACTCCAGCAATGGCCCGTTCACTGTCCGGCTCACCGCCACGACGTATCTTGGCGACTTCTACGACGAGGTCACGGTGCAGATCGGCCACTTCGAAATCACCAATTCCGCCGCCGCCGGCATCTTCAATCCCATGCTTGGCGAGAGCGCGCCCCTGACAATCAGCGTCGGCTTCGCGACCGACGTCTCGGTCGACGTCCTCACGGTCGCCAACACGAACAAGAGCGAAGTACCGACCGTCATC
>JACPPM010000338.1 GCA_016191015.1 Acidobacteriota bacterium
GGAAGAACGCTCTCACCCCTTCGCTTCGCTCAGGGCTCCGGCTCCACGCTCCAGGCCCGCGAAGCGGGCCGGACGCTCTCACGCGCGGTGGAGACGCAACCAATGCAGGTTGCGGCTCCGCCGCGTTAGGGTGGAGAAAGGAGTCTATACAACCGTTCGATGCGCGGGTCCACCCGGACGAGGATCCGCGCCTATCCGCCGATTGCCAGCATGCGGCGGCGGGGTTTCACAAAGTCCGGCTCGTTGATGCGGTGACCGGGCTCTTTGAGTGATACCTTCTCACGTAGGAACGCAGCGATATGGCTGTCGGATGAGCCCGTGCGCAGTATCCGCTTCAAATCGGTCTCGGCGACTGAGAAGAGGCAGGTGCGGAGGCAGCCATCAGCGGTGATGCGAATGCGGCTGCAGTGGCCGCAAAACGGGTTCGAGACGGATGCGATGATGCCGAAGGTGGTGCCGAGATCAGTGACAAGGTACTCGCACGCGGTCTGGCTTGGATCCTCCATGGGTAGAGGTGTTACGGGATACCTGGCAGCGACTCGCTCGACGATCTCGGAGGCCGCCACGACCAGCTCCCTTTTCCAACGATCACCCTCCTCGAGCGGCATGAACTCGATGAACCGTATCTCGACGCCCCACTGACGGCCGAGCTCGAGGAAATCAACCACCTCGTCGTCGTTCTCGCCTCGGATGAGGACCGTGTTGATCTTGATTCGCTCGAACCCTGCGTCCACCGCAGCGCGCAGTCCGTTCATGACCCGGTCGTAGGACTCGACGCCTGCGAAACGGTCGAATCGATCCCGGCGTGTGGAGTCCATGCTGAGGTTTATCCGGCGCAAGCCGGCAGCCCGCAGCCCGGCCGCGCGCTCACCCAGGAGGAATCCGTTCGTGGTGATGGCCAGATCGCGCAGTCCATCCAGATGCGAGAGCTGGCCGATGAGGGCCTCGATCTCGCGCCTCAGCAGCGGCTCGCCGCCCGTCAGGCGCACTTTCTCGATCCCCATGCCGATGAGAATCCGCGTGAGGCGGACGATCTCTTCGAAGCGCAGAATCTCGCGCCGCTCGCGGGGCACGACCGATTTCTCGTCGCGACAGTAGGAGCAGAAGAAGTTACACCGGTCCGTCACCGAAAATCGGAGGTCTTTGATCCGGCGCCCGAGGCTGTCCTTCAGTGGTTCCATGCCCACCTACATGTCATCATGAATATCCTCCCGAAGGTAGGCGACGAAGGATCTCATCACCTTCCCCGCTTTCTTCTCAACGTCACGCCGAACGCATCCAGACCGCGACGGCCAAGCTTGCGCACCGTCACACTCGCCGCATGGACGCTCGGCCTCTCGAGCACGGTATCCGCGATCACCCCCGCGAATCGCTCGAGCAGACAGTACTCCCTTTCGCCGGCTGCTCGCTTCACATCCTGGTAGATTCCGTAATAGTCGATGGTATCGGTCAGCCTGTCGGACCGGGCCGGCGCAGACAGATCGCATTCGATCTCGACATCGACCGAGCACCGTGGGCGCGAGGCGCGTTCTCCAGCAGTCGTGCCGATGCGCGGCCGGATCTGAATGCCGTCTATGAGGATCGTGTCGACCACATGGCACCTTCGCGGCGTGAGGGATCAGCCTCCGTATTTCCATCCCGTGTCGGCGAGGTTCAGGATCTTCGCGTCCCGCTTGCGCCCCGCGTTGACCACTTCCGCGACGAAGACGGCATGGTCGCCGCGGTTCACCGAATCGCGCACCTCACATTCGACAAACGCTGGCGCATCCGACAGCACGGGGGCGCCCGTCGAATGGAATTCGACGGTGTACCCGGCGAGCTTTCCGTCGACGTACTCTGGTTTCTTGAAAAATGTGCCCGCGACCGCCTTCTGTCCCTCTTCCAGGATCGATACCGAGAACTTGCCGCAGTCCCGGATCACCGGGAATGAGCTGCTGTCGGTCTTGACGGCGAGCATCACCAGCGGGGGCTTGAATGATGCCTGTGAAAGCCAGTTCGCGGTAAACGCACTGATCGATCCGTCAGCGGCCTTCACGCCGACCACATACAGTCCATACGGGATCATCAGCAAAGCCTGCCTCTTCGCGTTCTCGTCCAAGCTCATATCTCCTTCGAGCGGACCGCGGGGGCGGCGCACCCGAGCCAATTGTCCATCTTCGATCGCCGAACGTCCAAGGTGAGGAATCTAGCAACCGCCGAGGAGCAAGTCAATGAACAGCCCGCGGTGCGTTCGAGAACGGCGACGCTGTCTGAGTCGTACAGAGCGCGCTTCGCGCGAGATTGGAATGGTGGAATGATGGAACAATGGGTTCCGGAAGGGAGCAGCGGCGGCGATGGGGCTTCCTTGGCCCGAGGCCGCTATGGCGCGGCCGCGGCACCCATCATTCCAACATTCCATTATTCCACTCGCTCCGTCCACAGACTCGCAGCGAGCCGGTGATTTTCAATTGGTTGTAGAATTTCCGAGACCTTTTCTGGACAGATCGCGCAGATGTCCGAGCTCCTCAACGGTCTTCGCGAGGATGCCGTGAGGAACCGAACGTCAAACACCGGAGCCACGACGTTCGATTGCGTCCAGCCAACGGGTCATCGTCGCTGCATACCCGTTCAGCCGCACAAAAATCCTGTCGGCGAGGGCCTCGTTGTACGTGTGGACCGTCAGGTTTCTGTCATCCACCATCTCCAGCGCCATCCGCGTATCCGCCTCGTCGAGCAGGCCTACCTGAAGCGAAGCACGCACCGTTCCCTTCGGCGAACCCGGGTCGATGCCCTCGACCTCCCGGAGAAACTGCAGCCCGGTCTTCCAGACCGCCTCGAATGAATACTCGAATCTCTGGATCGCGGCGTCGCGCTCGACCTTCGTCGGCGTGCTACCGAGCGGAAGCTCTCGGAGCGTTGCAAGAGCCATGCGTGCCGCCTCCGTACGTTCCCTCAGCCGGCCCATAGGACCCCTTCGCGCCGCACCCGCTCCCGAAACGTACGGTCGGTTGTGGAAAGGTCGACCAACTCGACGCGGTATGGCACCCGGCTTTCCTCCAGCTCCTCCCGGATCTCAGCAAGCAGCCCATCGGGAAGCGGGGCCGACGGGAGGACGGCAATGTCAATATCGGATGAACGACTCGCCGTTCCCGTTGCCCTCGATCCGAAGAGGAACACCTCGGCTTTGCGTCCGTGCAGCCCTCGAAAAACCAGACGACGGACCTCCGCAAGATCATCATCGATCGATCGCATCAGATCACCTCGATCCAGTATATCTGTGCGCGCTGCGGAGGCACAAGACGCGCCGGCCCTCCTGAATCCACGCAAAAAACACGCGGATTCATACGCCCCACCTCGCCCCGTGGTGTGCGAGCTACAGCCCGAATTTTTGAATCTCCTCGGTCGTGAGTGGACGGAGCGAGTCCATCTCGCCGCTGAGATTCTTGCGAACACGATCCGCCACCCGGATCTCCTGCTGCCGCCGGATGGTCTCGCGGCGGGCCGGCATGCGCCCGCGTGCACGCCACGGGCTGAGAAGTCCCGCCGCAACCCCCTCCAGCCACGGAATCGGGCGGCGTTGGCCGGTGAGGACTGCCCGTGCGCTTTGCACGAGGAAGCGCGCGGCTTCGGGCACCAGATCCACCGCGGGATAGTTCCGATACAAATACCAAAAAAAATTTCGCGTCGCGAGATAGGAGTGGAGCCGCGAGGAGCGCTGAACCGCAGAGCGGCAGTGGATGACCGAAATTTGCGGGAAGTAGCGAACGAGCCAGCCGCGGTCGAGGAGGCGCGTCGAGAGATCCACCTCACCATGATAAAGAAAGAACTCCTCACAGAAGAGGCCTGATTCCAGCAGCGCGGATTTGCGAAAGGCCGCAGCGCCGCCATCGAACGCGCTCGTGTCGAACCCTGCATCCGCTCTGCCCGAGTCGATGTGCTTTGGCGAGTTGCCTGAGAGACGAAGCGCGGCACCACCGCGTGTCCTATCGACGTCCCAGACGCGGCATGCGACCGCGCCGAGTCGCGGGTTGGAGGTCAGGTAGGCGCTGGCCCTGGCCAGCACGTAATCCTCGACCAGGACCATGTCGTTATCCAGGATGAAAACGAAATCGGCCTGAGCCTCTCGAACGGCCTGATTGTGCGCGCGCATCCCGGTGTTCGCGCCCATGGCAATCACGCGCACCCGCGGATAGGATGAGCGGATCATCTCGACCGTGCCGTCACTACTCCCGTTGTCAGCCACGATCACCTCGAACTCAACCCCCATCTGCCTCTGCACGCTCCGGAGCGTGCGCCGCAAATCGTCCTTGCGGTTGTACGTCACGATGATGACGGATATTCGCATCGGCGGTATTATACCGTCTCGGGGATTCCGAGGCGGTAGAGCTGAGTGACGGGCCCAGCGCAGATGCGACGCTCATCGTGGCACCGAAGGGGTCGTGATTTCTTTCTGTCAGGAGATTCTTGACCTTGTTGACTCGTGTGTGGGACGGCTTTCATAAGCGACCCGAGCACGCCGCGCCCGGCGATTGACCGAGCAGTTTCCGGTTTCTTAATTTAGAATTTTGTATTTTGAATTGCCCAAATCCGCGGCTCAGCCGCGGATTTGGGTGCCGTAGCCTTGGTTGACCACCACCCACGGTCCTGTTACGCTTGCTTCATGAAGTATACGGTCGTGCTCCACGAGTCGAAGTACGGCATCGACGCGCATTGCCAGGAACTGCCGGGTTGCCACAGCCAGGGCGAGACGGAGAAGGAAGCCCTAGCGAACATCAAGGACGCCATCAAGACGTACCTGGTGATGATTTGCCGCGAGACCCGGGGCAAGCGCGTTCGCCACGTCCTCGTCGCCGCGTAGTGCTTTTCACCGACCTTTCCTCCGACCGTGTCGTCCGGGCCCTCAAGAAGCACGGCTACAAGGTTATCCACGAGGGCAAGCACATCGGCCTCTCCAACGGCGAACGGCGCGTTGTCGTCCCGCGCCACCTTCGCATCAATCCCTAACGCGGCCGAGACGACCGCTCCGTTCCTGCATTCCTCCCCTCCTGCTTTCCTGAGAGGAGTTCGGAAGATCTAGCCGCCTCAAATGTCTTGCCATTTTGTGCCAACACTCAACTTCCTAGACTCTACACGGTTAAGGCCATCATCCGCGACGCCGGGCTGACCGACCGGGAGTTCAGGAAGCTGCTGTAGTCACCGCACTCCGAGTTGGGCCAGCCGTCCTCAGCTGACCTTCTCGACATCACAGCCGCTGCACGGAACCCCAACAAGGATCAGGTCCGCAGCTGGAGCACGCATAGAGGGCGGACATGCGACGATCCCGGCGGCGTCGAGCGAGGCACTCACTGCAGAGACACGGAGGGCACGGAGAAGCACAGAGATGATTGCTCATTCGACGGTTGCGCCTCGAATGAGAGGCTCGCTCCCCTCGCAGCCGAGATCCGCAATACCACCAAGTCACCAAGACACCAAGAATCCACCAAGAGCCTTCGCGCTGCCCTTGGTGCGGCTTGGTGCCTTGGAGTCTTGGTGGTTTGGACGGCCATTTCATCATCCACGCGGCTGACAACATGTTGGTAAGAGTCGAGCGCCAAGGCGCCTATCGCCTCTGTACCCGGGACATCAATGCGCCCGACCCAGAGAACCGTCATGCACCCGTCGCAGCCCCGAAGCCGACTCATGACCGAGGTCGAAGAAGGTCTCCGGCTGCTGCTCGAACTCTCGGCGAGCTAACGGTTTTCCGGACGAGCCGTGCCGGCTGTCCCCGAACGCGCCAGAGCAGGCGCGACAGGCTCCTCCGCCGTCGGCTGATATTCGGGGACCATGCGCGACAAGACTAGCCGGATCTGCTTGGGATCTCCGCAGCGGGATATATGCACGAGCTCGCGCACGCGATCGCGGAAATCCTCCCCCCTCCGGGGCGAAGACAAGGGCGCCGTGTCACGAGCTACGAGGATGCGTGGGTGGGAGCTGCGAGCCGGCCGCTCGGATTTCCGGAAAAGTTCTTCAGCGAGTTTCTCGCCCGGTCGCAGTCCGCTGAAGACGATTTCGATATCCCGGCCGGGAACGAGCCCGGCAACCTCCATCAGATCGTGTGCGAGGTCGACGATCCTGACGGGGGCACCCATGTCGAGCACGAACAGGCTCTCCTCGTCTCGCATCGCCGCGGCTTGGAGGACCAGTTGCACGGCTTCGGGGATCGTCATGAAGTACCGGGCCACCTCGGGGTGGGTGATCGTGATCGGGCCCCCCGCGGCTATTTGCTTCTGGAAAAGCGGCACGACGCTGCCTCGGCTTCCGAGAACGTTGCCGAAGCGCACCACGACATAGCGCCGGCCGGAGCGCCGGGCCGCATCCTGGACAATCAGTTCGCTGACTCGTTTCGTCGCGCCCATCACACTCAAGGGGTTCACTGCCTTGTCGGTCGACACCAGCACAAATCGCTCCACCCCATGTGCCTCGCAGAGATCGACGACATTCTGCGTACCCATGACGTTGTTCGAAACAGCCTCATCGCAGTTGAGCTCCATCAGAGGAACGTGTTTGTGCGCGGCCGCGTGGAACACGATCTCGGGCCTCTCCTGACGGAAAATGCCCTCCAGGCGCTCTCGATCCCGAATATCGGCGATCGCCACCGTGTAGCTCGGACGATACCCAACGCCCGGCTGATCGAGGAGTCTGATCTCGCTTGCGAGATTGAAGAGACTGTTTTCGCCGTGCCCGAGCAGCGTCAGGTGGGCCGGCCGATATCGGAGCGCCTGGCGGCAGAGCTCCGACCCGATCGACCCACCCGCGCCCGTGATCAGGACGCGGCGTTCCCTGAGCAGCGTGTCGGCCTCGGGCGAGTCGTACCGCACGGGCTCCCTCCGCAGGAGATCGTCGATGTTCACCTCGCGCAGCCTGGTGACGCCGACCCGGCCCGAAAGAAGCTCGTAAAGCCCGGGCAGCGTTTTGTGAGGCAAACCGGCGGCATCGCACATCTTCACGATCTGGCGAACAACCGTGCCCGGTGCCGATGGGATCGCGATGATCACCTCCTGGATGCCGCACGTTGCCGCGACCTCCGGCAGCGCCGGGAGCCCACCGAGGACGGGGACCCCGAGAATCCAAGTCCCTTGCTTGCCGGGATCGTCGTCGACGAAGGCAACCGGCTGTGCGTGCGCTCGTGCGCTGGTCATCAGCTCACGGGCGATCAACGCCCCGGCCTGACCTGCTCCGACAATCAGGGCCCTCATCTTCGGGGCCGTCGATCGTGGCCCGCTCGGCCGTTCCCGGGCCATCCGGTGGGCGAACCTGGGCCCGCCGGCTGCGATCAGTGTCAGGAGGCCATCGATGAAGGGAACTGAGCGTGGAAATCCCGAGACCGGATCGAGGCCGGCAAACAGCATGGCGAGCAGGAGCCCGGCATCCAACACCGTGGCGAGGCTCACGGCTCCAACCAGGCTGATCATCTCGTTGACGCTGGCGTACCGCCAGTATCGGCTGTAGAGCCCGAAGAGACCGAAGACGAAAATCTTCACGAAGAGAGCCGTCACGGTGAACCAGGCCAGTCCGCTCGTATGCAGCGAAAACGAATCCGGCTCGACGCGCAGTCCCAGGGCGATCGCCGGCGTGAGTGCAAAGAGGAGCACGTCGAGAAGGAGATAGTGCCGATTGCGCAGGGTCACGGGCAACATCACGCCGCCGGCAGCCTCGACGCGGGACCGGGGGAACCGCAACGCCGGGATGCAGGAGCTCTCCCCGGCGGGCAGGTTGTGCCCTGCCGGTCATTCTTGCGGTCGCACTCGAGGCTGGTGACGGAGGGATTCATCGGCGACATTATAGCAATATGATCGAGCCGGCGGACCGGATCTACGGTTTGCTCGAGACTCTGACGAGGCCGAATGCCAGCTAGGCGGGATGAATGGTGATGACCTTGACGGCTCGCGCCCGATGGATCGAACGAGCCGGCTTCTCCGCCGTGACGAGTTCCGAGGCCCCGGTCAAAGCGGCGGCGGCCACGTGGAGCGCGTCCATGGCCTCCACACCGCAGGTGCTCGCTTCCTGCAGCGCGAGATCGACGACTGCAGGGAGGTCCGTCACCCAAGTCCCGACCGCGCCGAAGAAAGCCTCATAGAAGGCGACCTCGGATTGGTGCTTGTGGAATGCGGCCTGGGGAAGCACCTCGAGGCGAAGGAATGCGCTCGCCGCGAACTCACGGTCCGGGTCATCCAGGATCGCCAGCGCGCGGGCAGCTTGTTCCGTCCCACCTCGGGCTGCCGCAATAAGCACACCGGCGTCCACGAACGTTAGCTTCACCGCGGTTCCCGCCAGCCGCCCCGCCTCGTCGCCACCTCTTCGGTAATGCCATCCCAGCCAAGAGTCGGTGTACCATCGGCGAGGATCTCTTCCCGGAGCTCCCTGAGACGGCGCCCCAAAGGGGTGCGTGGAGTCGCGGCCGGTTCGATGGTGAGGTGGACTTCCGCCCTCTCCGGTAAGTCAACCGGCGACTTGAGCTTGAGCATGCCGCCTTCGTATATTGCGTCCACCGCTATCGTCACAGAGCACCTCTTCTCATCCTGGCGTCGATATCTGCGGGCCGCCGCCGCCGGAGCAATCGCATCCTCCGAGCCGCTCTTCCAGACATTCCCCAGGCGAAAGTCCCCTCAAGATCTATCCCCAGCATTCTCGACGCGTTTGTGTGTCGGGGTCCCGGGCGCGGATTCGCGTAGAGATCCCCGTCGATGATCTCGCCGACAAGGTGCTGCGGCAACTCCAGATGATCGTGGTATGTCGCAGCGCTCCGATCTGGCTCACCATCCTCAGTTCGCCTTCTGGACATTATAGCCGCTGCACGGAACCCCAACAAGGATCTGTCCTGCAAACCCGAGGCCGCGGCAAAGCCCCGGAAACAGCAGATTTTACAGATTGACTCGCAGATGTCGCCGATTGCTTCGCGCCGACCCGAGAGTGAGGAGCATGTTGCTCGTCGGTTGAATGGTGGAAGAATCTGCGAAATCTGCGAAATCTGCGCCATCTGCGGTTTCGCGCGGAACGGCCTCGCCCGAGTCGGCACCTCGTCTTTGCCGCAGCCCTGAGGGGCCTGCGGACCCGTGTTGCAACCGCAGAGCATGGGCGGTAGAATTTGTCCATGGCCATGACCGTCCAAGATCTACATGACTTGATCCATCTCGTCGAGATGCATCAGGAGTGGCGTGCTGAGCTGCGGCGAGTCCTGTTGACGGATGAGTTGCTGAGCCTTCCCCAGATCGTCAAGGAGCTGGCTCAAAAGGTCGAGCTGATCGCGGTAGAGGTGCGGAAACTCGCGGAAGAGCAACGGAAACTCGCGGAAGAGCAACGGAAGCTGGCAGAGAGTCTAAGACAACTCTCCGATGCCGTACAGATCCTGATCATCGATGTGGCTGATACGAAGGGGTTCGTTCTCGAGTTGAGGTACGAGCGGAGGGCACACGCGTATTTCGACAAGGTGTTGCGTCGGCTACATGTCCTTTCCCAGGAAGAGCTCAACGACCAGCTTGAGGACGCCTGTGAAAAAGGGGTCATCACGGAGGACGAGCGGCACGACGTTCTTCTTGCCGATCTTGTCGCCAGAGGACGGAGACTTCCGGATCGGGTACAAACTCATATGGTCGCCGAAGTTTCGGCCAAGATCGATTCGCGCGACGTGGAGCGGGCGGTACGACGTGCCAGGACTTTCGCCAAGCTGGGCACCCCCGTCCTGGCCGTCGTCGCGGGCAAGTCGATCACGGATGACGCTGCTGAGACCGCCGCCGAGCTGGGGGTGGTGCAGGTTCTCGACGGCCAAGTCACGCCCAGGTGACGCGGCCTCCGACGGCCAGCCGATTCATCCTCCGTCACGATGTTGACGGGTACATACATCGGCTGCATGCCGGCTCGGAGCGCTGCGAGCCGCCGTGGACCGGGCTGATTCGAGGCACACTCTACCAGCGTCGGCTGATACGCGGGGACCATACGCGACAATACTTGCTGGATCTGCCGACGATCGCAACCGTGTAGCTCGGACGATAGCCCACCCCCGGCTGATCGAGGAGTCTGATCTCGTTTGCAAGATTGAAGAGACTGTTTTCGCCGTGCCCGAGCAGCCTCAGGTTGGCCGGCCGATATCGGAGCGCCTGGCGGCAGAGCTCCGACCCGATCGACCCCCCGGCGCCTGTGATCAGCACGCGGCGTTCCCTGAGCAGCGCATCGGCATCGGGCGAGGAGTCGTACCCCACGGGGTTCTGAGGCTCGTCAAGAGTCGTTACCGGCCCGTGTTCAGGTGGTCTTCAGCCAATCCTGCATCAATCGCTTGATCTGGGTCTGGTAAGGAACGCCTCCGAGGCGCGCCTTTGTCTTGAACGCCTCCAGGAGGGGGTCGGGTACCCTCATACTGATGAGCCTGCTCTTGGCGGACCGGACTCGCGAATGGAGTCCCCGGAAATCCTCCAAAAACCGGACGATCTGCTCGGGTTCCATGCCACTGCATTGACGAAGGTACTCTGTCGAAAAACGCTGGACAGGTCTCATTTTTGCAACTCCTCCAAAGCCCGGATGTCCTCCAGGTCCTGGGGTCGGCCACCGGCCTTCTTCATGGCTATCAAGTCGGCGATGGCCAGGACCGGAAGTGTCCGGCCTCCGGATCGGATGTTGGTGATCCGAAGTTTGGTGAGATCGTGTGTGATGATGATGTCTACGACTTGCGTCGGATCCGCGGGATTGAGAAAGCTCCAGGCGATCAAATTCCTGTTCTTGATGTACTCCTCCCGAAATCCGAAGACCTCTGCCGCCGAAACGGGGAGTCTTGGTGTCAGTCCCAAGCTCCTTAAGGCAGCCTCGGCTGCGAGGTAGTGCCTCTTCGCCGTACGTATGACGATATCGATGTCGACGGTGCCGCGGACCGCGCCGTGCAGAGCTACCGCGTACCCCCCGACAATCGCGAAGGGGACTTCCGCTTTGTGCATGGCGTCCACGAGCTCGTAGAGAAACATCAGTATAGACTCGTATATACCGGAGCTACGTCGACGTCAAGGACTTCTCCCGGCCGGGCCGACCGCTCCGATACCGGGAACAGCTCCTCGACGAGCTTCTCGCCCGGTCGCAGCCCGGCGAAGACGATCTGGATTTCCCGACCGGGAACGAGCCCCGAAACTTCCGTCAGATCGTGTGCAAGATCGACGATCCTGATGGGGGCACCCATGTCGAGCACGAAGAGACTCGCCTCATCTCACTTGCAGAGGCCTGGAGCACCAGTTGCACGGCTTCGGGGATCGTCAGGAGGCCATCGATGAAGGGAACGGCTCGTTGAAAGCCCGAGACGGGATCGAGGCTGGCTCACCGCGCAATCCCAACACGATCGCGCGGGTGAGAGCGAGCGGAAGCACCGCCATCAGGCCCCAATCGCGAAGAGCTCGCCTTGACCGGGTGTAGTGTTTGCACTACACTTCGGTAGTGGAAGTCCCAGAAAGAGATGTCGAGTACTACAACACGGAGGATGGGAGGCAACCATTTCGGGATTCGCTTCACTCCCTGAGAGACAGGGAAGGCCGCCGCAAGATTTGGGCTCGGATCGACCGTGTGAGCTTAGGCAATCTTGGATATTGTGCATCTGTGGGAGAGGGCGTCATGGAGCTAAAGATAGAGGTTGGCCCCGGATATCGGGTCTACTTCGGGCAAGTTGGAAAGAAGCTCGTTATCCTCCTCTGCGGCGGCGACAAGAGCACGCAGAAGAGCGACATCAGAGCCGCTCATAAGTACTGGGCGGACTACTGGAGGCATCATGTCGAAGGTTAGCAAAAGGAATGCTAGCTACCACGAGGACCTCGTGGAATCACTGAAGGACCCGGAGGAGGCAATCGGGTATCTCAGAGCCGCTCTTGAGGAGAGCGACATGCCTGAAGTCTTCCTCGTGGCATTGCGGAATGTCGCCGAAGCCCGTGGCATGTCTCGTGTCGCGCGCGACGCCCGGTTGAATCGCGAGAACCTTTACAAAGCTCTTTCGAGGAAAGGAAACCCTGAGTTGAGTAGCCTCTACGCGCTTCTCGATGCACTCGGGCTGAAGCTGTCGATTGAGTTGAAACGAGCATCCTGACTTCTGCCGCCGTTACCGGATCTGCCGGGGATCTCCGCAGCGGCATATCCGCACCAACTCGCACGCACGTTCGCCGAGATCCTCTCTTTCGCGGGAGGAGACGGACGCGGCTTTCGATTTCGTTTCCGAACCGTACCGCGACGAGGCCAGAGTACTAGAAGATGTAGTCTGAATCTGCTACTCTAGCTACCGCTTACGGACCTTGGAGGCGAGAGTGGAATTCGTCGACCGCGAAAACGAGCTTGAATTGCTGGGACGCCACTTGGCGCGTCGTGGGCCGGGGATGTTTGTGCTGTACGGCCGCAGGCGAATCGGTAAGACGGCTTTGCTGGAGCGGGCGATACGCGCGATTCCGCACGCAGCCTACCATGCGGGAACGCGCTCTACGGTTGTGGAGGAGCTGAGCAGGCTTTCGGTGGAGCTGAGTCGAGCCTGGGATGTTCCCCTGCTCCGGGAACAGCCGCTGGCATCGTGCGCAGCGCTCGTCGCGTTCCTCGAGGGCCTCACAACGCCGGCAGTCCTGGTGCTTGACGAGCTCCCGTTCCTTGTCGAAAGCGATCCGGCTCTACCTGGTCTGCTGCAGGCGGCGTGGGACAGGAAGCTCTCGCGGAGCGCTCTGAAGCTGGTCTTCGCGGGATCCTCGATCGGAATGATGGAAGCGATTTTCCTTTCGCCCGGGGCACCGCTTTTCGGAAGGCGCACGGGCCAGTTGAAGCTGGGACCGCTCCCGGTGGGATCGCTCGTCGCGGCCTTTCCCTGGCGCGCCGCCGAGCTCCTGGAGCTCGCGGCGCTGTTCGGCGGAGTCCCCGGGTACCTGCAGCGGCTGGAGCCCGAGCAGGACCTGATCGGCAACTTGAGTCGCCATGTGCTGCTGCGAGGAGAGCCGCTCTATGAGGAGGTCCCCTTCCTGCTGCGCGAGGAGCTGCGGGAGCCGCGGGTGTATCACGCCGTGCTGGCTTCGATAGCCGCGGGGGCACGGAAGTTCGGAGAGATCTCGTCCAAGGTCGGACTGGACCGCGCAAACTTGACACGGTATCTGGGGGTGCTCATCGATCTGGGCCTCGTCGAACGCGAGATTCCCGTCACCGAGAGCCATCCGGAGAAGAGCCGGAAGGGCTTGTACAGGATCGCCGACCCATTCCTCGCCACATGGTTCAGCTTCGTTCACCCCCATCGAGACGCTCTCGAACGCGGCTTCGGCCACGAGGTCGTTACGCACCATGTGCGGCCGGTCCTGAACGCCTACCTGTCCCGCGCGGTGGAGCCCGTTATTCGCGATCTCCTGAAGGAGCCGCCGCTTGTGGATATCCTTCCATTCAATGTGGCGGCGTCAGGACGCTACTGGAGCAGCACGGTTGAGCTCGACCTGGTATTCCTCGACGAGACTCGCCGTCACGCATTCGTCGCCGAGGTAAGATGGTCGAAATCCAAAGTGAGCGTGAACCTGATTGACCAGCTTCGATCCCGGGTGATGAGGGAGCCGGCCTTTTCCGGCCTGACCTGCACATACGCCCTGATCAGTAGGGCTGGGTTTCAGGGCAAGAAAAGGCCGTCCTCGGACGAGCGCCTCATCGACATCACGGGCCTTCGCTGGTAGAGGGAGATCACGATTGCGGCGTGGTTGCGGCGGCCATTCGTCATCGCGCATCTTAGCCCCACCCGCAGTTTGCGACTTCGCCGCAGCCTGCGTGTACTCGAGAGTCTCATGTCAATCTTCGAATATCTCTGCACATCATGCAATCTCACCTGCAGCTTCCTGCCGATGTCGGTGAATCCTGAATGCGCTGCTATCAGGGTATACGAAGCGCCCTCGTCGTGAAAGCGCTCTTAGTCGGCGACGAGCCGCAGTGGGTCGAGCCGCGCAGATTGACGCGAGGGCACGGGGTTCCCCTTCGATGAGTCAGTCCTTTCTTTTCGTCACGGGCATGCAACGATCGGGGACGACTCTGATCGAAAAGATGCTGACGAATCACCCCCAGATCTCACTGCTTTCCCAACCCTTCTACTATCTGTTCCTCGAGGCGAAGCGTGAGTTCTTTCGCCGGAAGGGGCTGGCCCCGGCACCCTTGCCGCTGGGAGACCTTTTCCGCGAGGACCGCTACGCGCCGGAGGAGCTTGATGGGTTTCTCGGGGAATACAGGCCGGAGAGATCCGTGCTCTCGAGTCTGCTGGAGGCAATGCGTGAATACTCGGGACAGTACACGCGATTTGGGCCCGACGAGACGGCGCTCGCGCTCAGCAGGCTCACGCCCGGTGATTTCGCAGAGACACTGTCTCAGCTTTGTCGTCTGCTTGTGCGGCGGCCGGGCGCGGCGGTGGTGGGCGAGAAAGAGACCATTTGTGAGGAATTCCTCCCCTACCTGCTTCACAAGGGTGCGAAGGTGGTCCTCATTCTGCGCGACCCTCGCGACGTGGTCGTCTCCCTGAACGAGGGGACCGACGGGCGGCACGCGGGCCGGCTCAAGCCTCTTCTCTTCAACCTTCGCAATTGGAGGAAGAGCGTTGCGTTTGCCATTCACCTGCAGGGTCATCCTGGCTTTGCCTGGCTGCGCTACGAGGATCTGGTCTCAGACCCGGATGGGGCGATCGGTCGCGTGGCACGGGCCATCGGGGTGGAGCCGTTCGCCGCGGGGGCATTTACCCGAGGCGTGCACAATCTGGACGGTTCACTGTGGGCCGGCAATTCGTCTCATGGTCCTCTGGATGCCATCAGCCGGAGCTCTATCGGGAGACATCCGGGGAGGTTGGACAGAGCCGTCATCAGATCGATCGAGGCCGCGTGCTATCCCGAGATGCGGTTCCTTGGCTATCGTACCGAACTGGGGTTGCGCGACGTTGGGCCATCGTTGGAGGAGTTCGAGGACCCGACCCCTCTGGAACGAGAAGAGCTTCGGAGGTACGTGCCGGATCGAGAGATCCAAGCCGACGAGATCCGGCGACTGGACCTACTGTCGCAGGAATCCGCGGAAGAGGTCGTCTCCTATTTTCGATTTGCGAGCGTGCATTCGGTGCTCCGCGGAGCAATCCTGGCATGACGGTCCTCATCGGTCGGCGCGCCTCCGCTATCCTTTTCAACCTGTTGGTCGCGACCGACGACCGCAGGCCGTTCCTTCTCCCGGCCAACATATGCCCGATCGTCCCTCTCACGTTCATGAAGGCGGGTCGGCCCTTTCGGGCCGTGGACATTCGCCGCGAGGACCTGTGCATCGACATCGAGGAGTGCCTCCGATTGTTGTCGCACGACCCGGATGGATATGCCGGGGTGCTCTTCGTGAGGCCGTACGGAGCCGAGTTTGAAGTGGACTCCTGGTTCACGCGGATCAAGGAGATACGGCCAGACCTGATCGTGATCGACGACAAGTGCCTCTGCCCCCCTGACTGCGCCGGCGACCGCCTCACGTCGGTGGCGGATATCACTCTGTTCAGCACGGGACCATCCAAATTCCTCGATCTCCAGGTCGGCGGGTTCGCGCACGTGCGGACTCCCCTCCCCTATCGTCCTCACAACGCCGCCTATGCCCCGGCCGGCCTCGAGGAGGTCACGAAGGCGTACAAGTCTGCCATGCAGCGCCGCGAACGATTCATCCCGGCGAACGGCGAGTGGCTGGATCTGTCAGATGCTGGAGTGACGTGGGATTCCCACCGGCGGAGGACAGAGGCGGAGCTGCGGCTGGAGGTTGATCACCGTGAGCGCGTGCTCGCTGTGTACGAGGAGATCATTCCCGCAGAGATGCATCTCCCCAAACCCTATCAGGCCTGGCGTTTCAACATCTGGGTGCCGGACGCAACGCGCGTGCTCAGTCTTCTCAGGGAAGAGTCACTGCCGGTCAGCCAGCACTACGCGTCCATCGGCGGCGTGTTTTGCGACGGCAGGTACCCTGTGGCCGAGGAGGTCCATTCGCGCATCATCAACCTCTTCCTCAGCAGGCAGATAGACCCGACGAGGGCGCGCCTCACTGCCACGCGTCTCATGCAGGTGTGCTCGGCGTTCTGACTTGCCCTGTCGGAAGTCCGTCGATCCTGCGAGCGGCCTCAGCCCGTAGGCTGCACATCCCCGCGGGCACGCCGGAGCGCTTCTTGAGCGCCGGGCCGGCTGGAAGCGGTGCTCCTGCGAACACGGTATGAAGCTCTGTCCTCCGCGGTGTGGAGGAGGCGAATGAGATACTCTCCCACCACTCCGAAGGAGAAAAGCAAGATGCCGCCGATCAGCAGGACGATCGTGCAGAGGGACGCCCAGCCCATCAAGGGATCACCCTTGAACAGCGCGCCATGGACCAGCAGCACTCCGGACAGAAGGCTGATGAAAGCGAGGACGAGGCCGAAAGACCCCACAAGGCGAAGGACCAACGAAGAATTGTTGATGAGGAGATTTGTGAAGAGAGACAGGCGCTTCACAAGACTGTAGCCGCTCGTCCCTTCCCGACGCAGACTGTGACTCAGCTCAACAGTCTTGACCTGCTTGCTCGTTTGGAAGATCAAGGCGGGAATGAACGGGTATGGTGTGCGTATGGAGAGCATCCCGTCCACCACCACTCGACTCAGCATCCGATACGAGCTCAGCCGAACGCCCTTTGGCTTGCCGATGACAATGCGATCGAAGAAACTTTTGATGAATGAGGTCACGCGCGTCATAGGATCATGACGCTTGTACAGAAATTGGCCGATCACGACGTCGGATTCCGCGTGTTCGAGAAACTTCGGAATGTCCTCCGGATTGTGCTGGAGATCATCGTCCATGGTCATGACCACCTCGCCCCGGGCCTCCCTCAACCCACACAGCGTGGCGGCGTGTTGACCGAAGTTGCGTGTCAGTTGGAGAGCCGTCACCTGCGGATGGTCGGTTGCCAGCGCGGCAATGGTCGGCCAGACGTCGGAAAGCGGCGAGGCGTCGTCCACGAACACGATCTCGTGCCGGTCGGCGGGCCGCGTTGCGAACACCCGCTCGATCCTCGAAACGAGCTCCTGTAGGACCTGGCTGTTGTAGACCGGTATCACAATGGAGACGAACATGAGACTTCCGCCACGCAGGGGGTCGCGCGGCTTTCGGGGGTGCTGAGCAGGAACTCCCTGGCACCGGCTGCTCCCTCGTTCAAGAGCAGGTCCAGGATCGAAACCTGATGGATGAAGGGAGGCGAGTAACGCTGGCGGTGGACCGGGTACCCCCCATAGTCCATCCATCGCACGCGGATCCCGCTGCGTAGAAACTGGCCCTCGTCGAGGTAGTTCCGGGCCGCCGGGCCCGTCAGATACTCCTCCGCCGCCAGCTGATGACAGAGTGACACGAGCCTTTCGGTGCGATCGCCCTGGCACGCGTACTCCGACGAACGTGAGATCCGTGTCGATATCCCGAGCCACTCGCAGATCGCGCGAATGAACAGCTCGTTGACATTCGTGAGCAGATCTTCACGTTGGGCCTGATCGTACAGCGCATCGAGACGGGACGAAAATTCGTCGAAATGGTGAGCGCGTGCGTAGTACGTGCGAAGGGACTTCCAGTGACGCCGCGCCCACCTACCGTCCCGAACGGGGACCTCACGGACGGCCTGGCCGAATCGCCGGCTGATCCCTACGGGTATGGTCAACCATAGCGTCCCGCTTGGGACCTTGATGAGGTTCCGGTTCCTCCAGTCGTTCTTGGTGTATTGCGCATCATCGTAGAGGACAAATTCATCCACCGAGTTGATAATATCGAAGTATCCCTTCCAAGGTATGTAACAGGACTGGATGATGGCAGCGCGTTTCATAAGCCCCCGCCGCCCCGTGATTCCGAATTCCTGGCACAGGCAGGGCCGTGAAAGAACCGCTTTGGGAACGCGAAGTGGAGGGACCCGAACCGAAGCGGAGCATCATCTGCCGGACCATGTCCTTCCATACGGCTGGGTCGTCCGGCCAGCAGCCGGCCGCGCGTTCTCACGATGGAGAGGGTATCAGCGGTGGAGAGCATCGTCAACAAAAGTTGAGATGGAGAGAGCCGGGGGGTCAACGCGAGGATTGCCGGTGAGATGGAGCCGTGGCAGAATGGGACGACGGTTTCTTGAACACGGCGCGCTCCGCGCGTAATTGGAAAGGTGGAATGTCGGAGTGATGGAATAGTGGGTTCCGGAAGGGAGCAGCGGCGACCATGGGGGGGATTGGCTGACAAATGGGAGCCATGGGCACAGCCTCTGCATCCGCACCAGGCCGTTGGGGCCGGGCGGGCATCAGAGTGAAAAAGGTCGCCATCGTCCAGTCCAACTACATCCCGTGGAAGGGCTATTTCGACCTGATCGCGGCCGTGGACGAGTTCGTTCTCTATGACGACGTGCAATACACACGGCGCGATTGGCGCAACCGCAATCAGATCAAGACGTCGCAGGGACTGCGGTGGCTTACCGTCCCGGTCAAGACGAAAGACAAGTATCTCCAGACCATCCGTGAAACCGAGGTTGATGGGGACCGGTGGGAGGAGGTACACTGGGAATCACTCTACCGGAACTACCGTCGGGCGCCTCATTTCGAAGAAGTCGCCTCTCACATTCAACCGCTCTACCGCGACCATCGGTACACTCATTTGTCGTCACTGAACCGGGCGTTCATCGATGCGATCTGCGGTTATCTGGGCATCACTACGAAGATCAGCGGCTCATGGGAGTACGATTTGGTTGACGGTAAGACCGAACGCCTTGTCGAGATCTGCGCGCAAATCGGCGGAACGGAGTACATCTCCGGCCCTGCCGCCCGCGGCTACATCGACGAAGGTCGCTTTGTGGAGAAAGGGATCAAGCTCACCTGGTTTGAGTACTCCGGCTATTTGGAATACCCTCAACTCTGGGGTGAGTTCAACCACCACGTCACGATTCTCGACCTGATGTTCAACTGTGGCAAGGAAGCGCCGCGTTATATGAAGCATGTTCAGCCATGAAGCTCTCAGTCGTCGCGAGCCTTTATCAGTCGGCGCCGTACGTCGAGGAATTCTGTCGGCGTGCGGGCGAGGCGGCCCGTCAGCTCGTCGGCCCGGATTACCAGATTGTCCTGGTAAATGACGGCTCTCCGGACGAGAGCCTGGAATTGGCCGCGCGCATCGCGGAGTCGGACGCCCACGTGATGGTGGTGGACCTGTCGCGCAACTTCGGCCATCACAAAGCCATGATGACCGGACTGGTGCACGCGCATGGTGAGAGAATCTTCCTGCTCGACAGCGATCTCGAAGAAGAGCCTGAGTGGCTGGTGAAGTTCTCCGAGCAACTGGACCGGGATCGATGCGATGTTGTGTACGGCGTTCAGGAGCAACGCAAGGGCGGGGGTTGGGAGCGGTGGAGCGGGCGGTGGTTCTACCGCATCTTCCGGGCGCTGACCGGCTTCGCACTCCCTGAAAACGTCGTCACGGCCCGGCTGATGACACGCCGCTACGTCGACGCTCTGGTGCGCCACGATGAGCGCGAGCCGTTCATGGCCGGCCTGTGGCACCTCACCGGATTCGACCAGCGTCCGCAAACCGTCACGAAGCACTGCACGAGCCAGACGACTTATACTTTCGGCCGCAAGATGTCGCTGTTGGTCAACTCGGTGACATCATTCAGCAATGCTCCCTTGATCGGCATCTTTTACATCGGCGTGGCGATCTCTCTCGGTGCTGGTGCCTATACTGTCTACCTCACCGTACATTGGCTGTTTCTCGCCGAACCGCCAGACGGCTGGACCTCGGTGATGGCCTCGATCTGGCTCCTGAGCGGCCTGGTCATCTCATTCATCGGCGTCGTCGGCATCTATCTCTCGAAGATCTTCTCGGAGACCAAGCGTCGGCCCTACACGATCGTGCGCCGGGTTTATGGAAAACAAGACGACTGACATCCTGGCGGAGGTCGCGGCCTATTACTCCGCCACCCTGGCCGCACATGGTGAGACGCCGCTAGGCGTCGATTGGAACAGCGAGGAGGGCCAGAAGCTGAGGTTCGGGCAATTGAGCAAGGTCATCCACGATCACGAGGGCGTCTCGGTCAATGACCTGGGTTGTGGCTACGGCGCCTTCCTCGACTACATGAGCTCGTGCTATGGGAGCTTCGCGTACACTGGCTGCGATGTTTCCGCCGACATGATTCACGCAGCACGAAAGCTTAATGTCCATCGCACCAATGCCCGGTTTGTGGTGGCGGCGGAGCCACCGGAGTTCGCAGATTTCGGCATCGCCAGCGGCATCTTCAACGTGAGGCTCGGGTTCACGGATTCTGAGTGGCGCGAATACCTGGAGGCCACGATCGGCGTGCTGGACCGGACCAGCAGGCGGGGCTTTGCCTTCAACTGCCTGACGTCGTATTCGGATGCCGACAAGAGGCGAGAGAACCTCTATTATGCCGACCCGTGTGCTTTGTTCGACCTCTGCAAGAAGCGCTTTTCGCGTCATGTAGCCCTGCTGCATGATTACGGTCTGTACGAATTCACGATTCTGGTGAGGAAGGTCCTATGAAGAAACGGCTGGTCGTTTTTGGTTCAGGGGATATAGCCCAACTGGCTCACTACTACTTCACGACCGACTCAGAATATGAGATCGTGGCCTTCACGGTCGACTCGGCCTACATGGCCGCGCAGGAATTCTGTGGGCTCCCGGTTGTGCCGTTTGAGGAGATTGCCGACCGCTACTCGCCCGAATCCAACGAGCTCTTTGTGGCGCTCAGCTACTCCAAGCTCAACCGGATTCGCCGAGAAAAATTCGAGGCCGCGAAGTCCATGGGCTACCGGCTGGCCAGGTACATCAGCTCCCACGCCACGGTGCTCAACGATGGCCGGATCGGCGAGAACTGCTTCATCCTCGAAGACAACACAATCCAGCCATTTGCGGTCATCGGCAACAATGTGACGCTGTGGAGCGGGAACCACATCGGTCACCACTCGACCATTCACGACCACTGCTTCCTTGCATCTCACATCGTCATCTCCGGCGGCGTCGAGATCGGCGAATCTTGTTTTCTTGGCGTCAACGCAACTTTGCGGGATCACATCAAAGTGGGTGAAAAATGTGTGATCGGCGCGGGCACCCTTCTGCTTGCGGATGCCGAGCCGGAAGGGGTGTATATCGGCCAACAGAGCGAACGAGCCAGCATCGCGAGTGGTCGACTGAGAAGAATATAGGGAAGGGGCCGATGCACTGGAGGAAACTGGGGTTACTCTACTGTCTCGAACCCATACACCCGAAGCTTTACAGTCATGCGGCGAACCCTCTGCCCCTGCTCATTGAAGGTGATCTGTTCCGTGTTTTCTACAGCGGTCGTGACATGCACAGTCGATCGTCGGTGGGGTTTGTGGATGTCGACCTGGCCAAGCGCGAGGTCGTCTCCTCGTGCAAGATACCTGTGTTCGAGCATGGACCCGAGGGAAGTTTCTACTCGCACGGCGTCAGCCTGGGAAATTCATACGAGGCTGGCGGACAACGGTATGTGTTGTTCATGGGATGGCAGTGCCCTCCTGATGCCCACTGGCGAGGAGAGATCGGACAGCTCGTGATCGATCCGGATCTCTCGCTGCGGCTCGACGGTGATAAGCCGTTGATGCCGGTCAATGACATTGATCAGCTGAGTCTTTCCTACCCCTGGGTCATCAGGGAGGAGCAGGGAGGATTCAGAATGTGGTACGGCTCGACAGTGACATGGGATGCAGGCAATGGCGAGATGCTGCACGTGATCAATCACGCCGTTTCGGAGGATGGCCACCACTGGCGGCGGGAAGGCTTGGCGGTTCCGTATGGCATTGGCGTGGCGCAGGCGTTCTCCCGGCCATCCGTGATCGCGGGCCGGGACGGCGCCCATCACATGTGGTTCTCGTACCGGAGAGGAACCGGTACGAAATATCGCATCGGCTATGCGCACAGCCGGAGCCGGGAGGCGTGGGACCTCCGTCTTCAAGAGGCGGGAATAGATGTATCGCCCTCCGGCTGGGATTCGGAGATGATCGAGTACCCCTTCGTTTTTGATCACAAAGGGGAGCGCTACATGCTTTACAACGGGAACGGTTACGGCAAGACTGGGTTTGGTCTTGCAGTTCTGGAGAGCGAATGAATCGGCCCCCTCTGGATTACCTCTATATCGCCGCCACCGTCGGCCTCACTGTCTACGGGCAGCTCATCCTGAAATGGCGCATTCGCGACTTCGGCCCACTACCTGCGGGGTCATTCGAGAAACTGAAGTTCCTGTTCTGGCTGCTGCTCGACCCGGCTGTCTTCTCGGGCTTTGCGGCGGCGTTTCTGGCTTCACTGGCCTGGATGGCCGCGATGACCAAGTTCGAGCTCAGTCACGCCTACCCGTTCATGAGCCTCAACTTCGTGGTGGTGCTGCTGTTGAGCGGCTGGTTGCTGAGCGAGCCGTTGTCCTGGCAGAAGACATTGGGAGTTGCCCTGATTGTCATCGGGACGGTGGTGGCCGCGCGTGGGTGAGACGCTTGCGGTCGCGCGGAGACCGGGCGAGCGGCACGGGCTTCTCGCCATGATCTCGATCGCAGCGCTGATGGGCGCCCTCTGTCTGGTATTCGATCCGCGCTGGGAGACAAATGACGACGTGGCCATGTCGATGGTGGCCCACGGCTATGGCCTTGCCACGTACAGCTCTCCCCTGCTGGTCTTCTCGAATGTCATGTGGGGCGCCATCGCTCGCTCTATCCCCGCCATTCATGGCGTGCTGGGCTATTCCATCGCTTCGATGGCTGTCTTGTTCGTGAGTGGCTGGGCGATGCTCTACTTCCTGCTTCGTCTTGGCGCCGGCTACCTGCTCAGTATGCTCTGCCTTGCCCTGCTTCTTCCGCGGCCGATTCTCTTTCCGCAGTTCACACTGAACGCCGGGCTGTTGACCGCCGCCGCCATCATCGGCTGGCGCGCATACGTTCGATGTGGAAGGGGTGGCATGCTCGTCGCCGCGTCACTCCTTGCGTTTCTCGGTTACCTCGTCCGCAGCCGTGAGTTCTTTCTGGTTCTCGGCGTCGCCCTGCCTCTTCTGCCTTGGGACGGGTTCCGACGTCTCCGCAAGATGCAGGCCAGTGCCCTGGTACTGGGGTTGGCGATCGCATCAGCGGCCGCGCTGGATCGCTGCTCGTACCGTGGAGCGGAGTGGAAACAGTTTCTGGCACTGCACCGCGCACGAGCCCTCTACACTGATTTCCGCGCGGGCGAGGTTCTCAAGGAACACCCCGAGATCATGACTCGCCATGGCTTCTCGGAAAACGATGTTGAGCTCATCGAACAATGGTTTTTCGTTGACCCCCAGCTCGCAGACCCGCAACCACTCTATGCCATGCTGGCCGAGATCGGACCTCGCCCGATGCGAGCGGCGAGAATCAAGACGGGTGGGGCAGCCCTCGGGACCCTGATCGCTCCGGTCCTTCTCCCGTTGCTTGTGCCGGCCATTCTGCTCTTTACGTTCGCACCCAGATGGTCGGTAGCGCTTGCGTGGATGTCATGCCTGGCTGCGGTTTTCGCTGTGGGTGCGATGGGGAGGCTGGGTGTCGTCAGGGTCTATGTGCCCCCGATGTGCCTACTAGTCGTGGCGCCTCTGGTCGTTGGCAATGTGAAGCAAACTCTCCGGAGGCTGCTGGCCGCATCGACACTCATCGTCGCTTTGGCCTGGAATGCTTTTCTTCTCATACCGGAGGCTTCGGCATCCAAGAAGACCATGGCGCAGATTCGGAGAGATCTCGGTGAGCTCCCCGCCGACTCAATCGTCTGCTGGGGGGGGAATTTCCCGTTCGAGTCTGCCTTCCCGGTGCTCTCGAGGGACCCGCTTCCCCGCGCAATCAGGATTTACCCGCTCGGCGTCCTCACACATGCGCCTTTTTCGGTCGCCACTGCCGAGGTGAAGGTGGGGCGTGGGATGATTGACCGCCTCCGCTCCCCGGAAGGTGTGCCGATCGTGGCGACGAAACACAGAATGGACCGCTTAGGCCTTTACTGCCAGGAGCGTTTGAAAGGCCGTCTTCGAACGGAGGTCGTTCACCAAACTCCCTCGTTGACGATTCGGAAAGCATGGTGTGGGGGAACCGAATGAAGGCTGCGGCTGCACCTTGTTCGGGATCGCGGGTTAGGGGATGATCGGCGAGCCGCGCCGCCCTGCTGTCCACATCCTCCTCAGGTCGATCTTTCTGGTTTTCGCTTCCGTCCTGGCCGGCAGCACCGTGCTGACCCAGCTGGCGCAACTTTTGCACATTTCGTTCAGGCACTACTGCGTCGCGAGCGTACTCCTGTCGGTCTCCGCCGCCACGATCGTCATTCTGACCACAGTAAGGCGCAGCCGCGTATTCCCTCGGATGCGTCAGCCTCGTGAGGACCGGCATCCGGCCTGCGGCGCGGCTGCCGGAGCCCTGAGTGCGGATGAAATGGGAACCCATGCCTCCGCGGTCGGGATCGATGCCTCGTGCACGACGACGCCCTCACCTCTGATCACGCGCTCGGAGATGCGAAGTCTGGGGCTCGTCCTCTTGCTCAGTGTGTGCGGTTCACTCCTTGCGCTGGCGATCTACCGGCCGGATACCGACGATTACACGTATGTCCCGCCGGTAGTCTACGCTCTTGAGCACCCTGACGAAGCGCTCAGCTTCTCCGTTCACCATATTCACACGCACGGAGAGACCCTTCATGCCTATCTGACGTCGACCTATGAGCTGTATCAGGCGTCGCTCGCCTTCACTTTTGGTGTGGACTACTTGTTTGTCTACTACTGCGTGTTCCCCGGCATCGTCGGATTCCTCATCCCTCTCGCTTCCGCCTTCGCGCTGGGAGTACTTGAGGATCGATGGGATTCGATTGGCTCGGGGACATTGGCGATCTTTGTGCTCTACATCCTCATCGGCGATACGCACCGCACGTTTGGGAATTTTGCATTCGCACGGGCGCAGCATGGGAAGGCGGTGTTCCTGTCAATTGGCATACCGGTGTTCATCGGAGCCACGCTCGACTTTCTCCAGCGTGCGCGCAGATCCAGTTGGTGGCTCGTCGCGTGTACCTCGATCGCCATGGTCGGCTGCACCGCCTCCGCAGCGTCCATACTCCCGGCCCTCGGATCGGTGCTCCTTCTCGCATTCGCGTACGAGACGGAGAACATGCGTTTGGTAGTGCGCCGATCACTCGGGTTTGTCTCTGCCTTCCTGTATGTCGGTATCTACATCCTGGCGATTTGGGGGTATGCAACGGCGAATTTTGGCAAAGGCGCACTTGAGAACGCCGGCTGGCCTGACTCTTTTGCAGGGCATGCAGCCTTTTACTTCAACGGCCATGCCCCGGCGACTCCTTTCTACGTCTTGATAGCCCTTGGCGTTTCTGTCGCGTTCGGCGAACGCCGCGGGCTGATTCTTGCATGGGTGGCAGCGGCTGCTGCCCTGTATCTCAATCCCGTCGTGGCGCCGTACGTGATAGACAACGTGACGGGCAGGAATACCTACTGGCGGCTTTTCTACATTCTGCCTTTTCCATTGATCGGAGGCTACGCGCTCGCAATCCTGTCGCGGAAGTGGCGACAGACAACGCCAGCCTTGAAAGCTTGCGCCTCCGTCTTGGCCATCATCATCATTGGGCTCGGCCTGCGGCTTGGTGTGCACCGCGGGACGATCTTCGAAAGCGACGATCTGGAGCGGGTCGGGGTACCCGGTTACAAGATACGTCCCAATGTGCTCTCCGTGGCGACGGCGGTGGTCGCAAAGGCTCGACCGGGAGTCATGTTAGCGCCCCCGGATATTGGCGGGGCCGTCTGCATGCTCAGCGGCCAGTTTCCTCAACTCGTAGCAGGATATGGTGGCTATTCGACGTGGCTTTCGGCCGCTGGCATGGGTGAGGAGGCGCGGATACGAGGCGACGCCGTGATCTGTCTCAGCGGGAAAGAGGCTGACTACGGCAGCTTGTGGGCCCTGCTCGCGCGGCATCCCGACATCGTGAATCTCGTCGTTCGCGATCTCGTCTTGCAGCGTAGGGATGTGTTCGCTGAGTTGAAGCGTCAGGGCTTTCGCGTGGTCGGTCGGCCGGAGGACTGTGCCATCCTGACGAGATCCCACAGTTGAAGGCCCCTCTCAGTTGCCCGGCGTGCACTTCCACGTCAACTTGGACGCGGCGGGTACGGCGCCATGCCACCCTCGAACGATTGCTTCTATCGAAGGCCTCCCAGACCGGGATGGAGAGATCCGCGGAAGACGGCCATCTTGAGATAGCGACCGTAAGGGACTTCGTGATACCCGTCCTCTCGTGCCACTCGGCCGAGGAGATTCCGGTACTCGTGTTCTGAGCGCAGGAACTGGCCGCGCTCGAAGAGCTGGATGAGGGCTCCGACCCCACCGGTCAGTCTCAACGTGTCAATCGCAAGGATTCTGACGGGGGCGTCACAAGGGAGGTCGGAGAGGAGCTGCACGACTTCGCGATCGTGGAGGTGATGGACGACACCGATCAGCAGGATGAAGGAGATTTTCCCGAGGTGCGACCGGATGCTTGCCAGGTTGCTGGCGTGAATGAACGTGTGGTGTGGATATCGATGCCGCGCCCAGGCGATCATCCTCGCGCTCGAATCGACTCCACAGTAATGCTGCGAGCTGATCAGCCCGGCGTACGAGCCGCCGCCGCACCCATAGTCGAGTATCCGCACATTGCCGTCTTGAGCACATAGGCTGGACATGTCCTCCTCGATCTCACGTCGGATGGGAGTCGGCTGACGGAACAACCACTGCTGCAACTCGAAGGTGGGGGGAAACTGGAAGAGGACATTCGCGGCATACAGACAGGTCCGGCGAAGCAACCCGGGCTGACCCACTTTGGCCGTCATTCCTCGATAGTATACCCGAAGGGGCACAGCTTTCGCACCGAAGCGAAGCCAGGACAAGGCTACGGCAAAGTCCCGGAAACCGCAGATTTCACAGATTGACTCGCAGATGTCGCCGATTGCTTCGCGCTGACCCGAGAGTGAGGAGCAAGTTGCTCGTCGGTTGAAAGCTGGAAGAATCTGCGTAATCTGCGCGGAAATCTGCGCCATCTGCGGTTTCGCACGGAACGGCCTCGCGCGAGTCGGCGCCTCGACTTTGCCGCAGCCCTGGAAGCTAGGATTGACCACCTCGTTGGGCTCCCTTATGATCGCGCCATGCCGTCGGCGGGGGAACGCGGAGCAAGGTGGACGATCCTGCCCGTGGTCCTGTCGCTCGTGCTGGGCCTGTGGTACTGGTTGTCAGTGCCCGTTACGGTGCCCTCAAATGACGCGGAGCTCTACCACAGAATTGGGGGTGCCATCTCCGGCCGGCCCGATCCGTTCTTTGCTATTCCCGGACGCACGCTGACCGGCCTCTATGTGAGAGGGATAACCTATCCGGCGTTACTCGCTCTCGTCTATTGGGTCACCCGGGGACCACATGTCGGCGCCGTCACTTTCTTGCAAGGGGTTGTGATTCTACCCCTGCTCGTCCTGCTGACATATCTCACTGGCCGGAGGGTATTCGACCACAGAACCGGCATACTCGCCGCCTGGATCACTGCCCTGTGGCTCCCCTTCGTCTGGCATACGGCCTGGATCATGACGGAGATCTGGCAGACATTACTTGTTTCTTTGTTCCTCTGCTTCTATGCCCTTTCGATTACTAAGGGGGGCAAGACTTTCGCAGGACTCTCCGGTATCTTTCTTGGCATCGTCTCACTCTCGCATTCCGCCTACCAATACCTACCGTGGGCCGTGGTCGCGACATTGATTCTCCACTACCGAAGGCACCTCTGGGAGCGGGCGAGAGAGCACATGGTCTTTGGCGCAGGACTGTTCATCATTCTCTTGCCATTTCATGCCGTCCGGATATACGAGAACTTGCCCTCACTCGGACAGGGTGGGTTGGGGTTCGGAGGAGGAGGTGCGTGGGCCTTCTACATAGGGAGCCGCCCTGAGACCAAATGGTATGTCATTCCCGACGATTTCAAATATACGGACGCGACTACACTTCAGAGCTTCAAGAGAGTCGTGGGACAGATTGAGAGTGGAGAAATCTGGATGGAACCGACTCTGCGGCAGATTATCATGGAGAGACAGACGTCGATTGATCCTGCGGCGAGGCGCTTGAAGCAGTCAGATTTCTACCGGGCCGGCCTGCGGAATTGGCTTGAGGCATGGTATCTGCTGCCGA
Source organism: Acidobacteriota bacterium (assembly GCA_016191015.1). Classification (GTDB taxonomy): domain Bacteria; phylum Acidobacteriota; class CAIWXX01; order CAIWXX01; family CAIWXX01; genus JACPPM01. The sequence continues at coordinate 28,157 of JACPPM010000338.1, forward strand.
ACATGGTCTGGACGAAGGCATGTCAGTATTTCTCCATCCGCGTTGGATTCGGTCCCGCACCCAGGCCCGCGATAAGCCCTCTATCCCCAATGTTTATGATTTTGAACTGGATCTATGTTGACAGGCTCCTTCTATTGCTGGCCTCGGCCGGCCTCGCCCTTGTCATCGGTGTGCGCACAAACCGATTGCTCATCTTTGTCCCACTACTGTTCCAGACAGCCCTCTTTCTTGCATCCCAACCTGTCTGGCGCTACTCGTATCCTCTCACACCATCCATGATCCTCCTGGCGGCTTACCCTATTTGCCTTCTGTGGGCCCGGCATGGGCAACGGGCAAGAAGGGAATTCGGCAGGCTTGTTGGTCGCAGTGTGTTGATTCATGACCAGACACATGTCGATCGGCCTATCGAGCCTCAGCAAATGCCAGTGGAGACTGCAAGGACCTGGACTGGTCGCTTTGCCCCCGATCGTCTCGGCTGGATCGCCGTCGTGTCGGTGGCTGTAGCGGCGGCGGTTTTCATGCTTACGCTTCCGCCAACGGGTACGATCCTGATCGACTTCGACATGTACGATGGATACGCGCTCAGCGCTCTTGACGCGCTGCATCCCGGCTTCCTCAATCGCGACTACTACTTTGGCAGCGGCCGGTTTTTCAGCGTGTTTCCGAAGGTTTTTGACTTTCTCTTCCGGCACCTGACGGTGGCCGAGGGAGACGTGATGCGGGCCGAGAAACGCCTCTGGATGATCTGTATCCTCGTGTATATCCCCGCGATGTTCTATCTGACGTGATCTGCCTCTCGGCATTGGCCGGTATCACTTTTCGTGACGTGGCTGTCAGTCGGCAAAGGTACCCTCGTCGCGCTCATCTATCTGCCCAGGGCCGGCCAGTCTCATCTGGTTGCGCCGGAGCCGCCGCAATTCTGTCTCCTCATCGTGGCGATCGCGATGGCGTGCATGCCGCTGGGTCGTGATCATGTCGCAGCCCCCGGACGACTTGGGTGGTCGCTCGTGATCGTGGGGACACTCTCCTTCGGGATCTATTCGATAGTCGTAGATCCGCTACAGCGCGAAGGGCCACCCGCCGTTCAAAGGTCCGCGATTGGCGAAGAGTACTTGGACATGGCGGATTGGATCCGGGAAAATACGCTGGCCGGTTGTGTCGTCCATATCAACGATGCACCTGCATTTCGAGCTCTCACGTTGAGACCAATGACGCATTCGAGGAGCGACATAACGAGAGCGCTACACGGCGGACATGACCCTCGGGAGATCAGCGACCGAATCGAGCGTTTGCAGCAGGCCGCGCTAGACCCAACGCGTCTGCTCTCTGTGGCGACTGCCGCCGGGGCTGACTACATCGTCTTGCCCGCGAATGTTCACTACGAGCTCCGTCTCCTCAAAGTCTTCGCAAACAAGGGTTACGTCGTCTATCGGAACAACGCGGACCCTCCGGCCTGATGCGTAAGGGGATCGTTCAACGACTGACCTGCGATGACAGAATCCCACTCACGGCAGCGGAACGCGGCGGGGCCAGCGGAGCGTGGACCGCGAAATTCTTGAGCGTGAGCACGGGCCGATAGGACTCTCTGACCGCGACGCTGATCGGTTCCGTGATCAGATTCTCCCGGCCGTACGCATCGATGCGCGAATCCCCCCAGCGAGTTAGTTGATCGACGATTTGATCCTCGATGATGAGCGCGGGGGTGTGTTGTTGGATCGCCGCCACCATCTCTGCGTTTTGCTGTTCGTTATGGTAGCCAGGCAGAGTGCCGCTGAATCGCAGCGCATTAGATCGCCCGGTCACACAGTAGAGGTAGGGGGACCAGTAGTAGGCGAAGATCTTCTGCCCCGCGTCGGTGCTTCCTTGAACGTAACTGTTCACTGTCCTGATGTCTTCGGCGAACTGCGCGTCAGTGGTCCAGACCGGACCGAGCGAAGTCTGGATGTAGATGCGCCTCGGTCGTCCCAATGCCAGATTGCGGTGGGCGCCCAGAAGCCTATCCGACACGTCCAGGAAAGCGAGTGCGAGGATGCAAATCGCCACAATGAACCGCAACCCGCGCAGAGGGCTGGCCAGCTTTGGACGGACCAGGCTGACTCGAACTCCGGTGTACTTCGAGGTTGCCTCGCCCGAGGCCCGCTCAAGCCCGAGCCGCAGCGCCGGCAGGTATGAGGCTGCAATGTCAGTGAAGCTCCTTAACTGTATCCGAAGAATAAGTCCTTCTGGCACGCCGGGGCCCTCCGGCGGAGGCCTCACGACCTCAACCCAACGGGAGATCCTGACGGGGAACTTGAGTCCTGTTACCAGATAGGAGACCGCGAAAACAAAGGCCAATGTCGACGTCTGCTTGATGAAGTAGGTGTTGGGGCCAGCGACGACTTGAGCGAAGAGGGCGATCCCCACCATAAGGACTATTCCATAGACCGTCAGCTCCGAATCTCGCTTGTCTTTCCGCCAGTTGGTGACGGCCCGCACGCCGAAATGGACAGACGCAGCTGCCAGGACCAGCGGTGGCAGGTATCCGACAGCGGCGAGATAGATCCCTTGACGTACCGCCCAGAAAGACGGCAGTCTCGAGATTACCGCGACCAGCTCTCGGTAGCCGTAGCCGAAATACGGGACGGAGTGATAGGCCCGGTAGGTCGAGAAGATCCACGTGACTGTGCACGAATAGGCGTCGGCTAGGGCACCGTGTGCCGCCAGGTAGCCGATCATGCCTCCGATCGGAACCAGGGCTCCGCCGAGGAACGCGACGCTAGGCCGGAGAGCAGAGTGGCGATGCCAGAGCGGCATCCAAATCAACACCCAGGATACCCCCGCCCCGACCAAAACCACGCCGAGATGCTGCGTAGTACAGACAGCAAGCCCGGCTGCGGCGCCGGACGCGATGAGGCACCACAATCGGCAGGTTTCGACGTATCGGACAAGGAAATAGGCCATGAGCAACGCCATGAGGTGACTGAGGACGTGATGATCGACGACCCACCAAGATCTGCACTTCGCGATCTCGATGAAGAGCAATGGTGGGAGGAGGGCAGCGAAAGGCGACCGGATGACGCGCCGGGCCAGCATGTACGTGAGGCAGACTTCGCCGGCGTACAGGAGAAACAACACGAGGCGGACCGTGACGATCTGTGTGCCGAGCACACCGAAGATGCCGGCGATGAAGAAGAAGACACCCGGCGTGACGAAATCAAAAAAGTCGCGATAGATCACCTCGCCGCGAAGGATTCTGATCGCCTCGTCATAGTACAGACCCTCATCTGTGGCAAAAAAGGCTCGGAGGTAGCCGGATGATGAGTAGATGGTGACGAGAAGAAGAAACGCGTGAGGGAGGACCGACAGGGCCAACCGGGAGATCCGACGCGAGGGTGTTTCCGAGTCCGAGACGGCATGCGAGCCGGGCGCGGCGTCCGTGGTGGGTTGGTCGATCATCACGGGGTGGGTGGCTGGAGCGGGGCAAGAACAGCGAAGTGCTTCGTCTGCAGGACGGGTGTGTAGAATTGTTGCACCGCCACCAGGAGAGGCTCACGAGGGAGGTTCTCCGCCCCGTATCTCAGGAGTCGGAGATCCTCCCTTCGCAGGTTGAGCTCGACGGTCTGATCTTTGATGACGAGTGCGGCTTTGTGTTCCGAAAGGGCACGTACGACCTCGTCGATCTGCAGCGGCGAATGATACCCCGGCCAGAATATGGCATACCGCGTCGCATTGGGCCGTTGGACGAAGCTGTACAGGTAGGGCGTATGATAGAGAACGAAGATCGGGTCTCCGGGTCGGCTCGCCGTTTTCACAAATTCGCAGATCTGCTTTATGTCGTCGCCCAACGCCGCGTTGAGAGTCCAGAGGCGTCCAACAGGTGTATCGATGTAAACGCGCAACGACCGGTTCTGCAGAGCCCTCTGCCGATCGGCGAAAAGACCAGTGCCGATGTCCCAATAAAGCCACACGAGAACTACTAGACAGAGAGGCTGAAACACCCTCCGCATGATGTGCGTGAGGCGCAGTCCTGAGAGGTCGAGAGTCAGGGCCCGGCCCTCCCCCGTGCTCCCGTCCAGCGGTGGGTGCAGGCGGACTCGTGACATGAGGGAGCGTTCGGTTCGTTTCGCCGTGAGGAAGCCTAGATGCAAGTTGAGGACATTCCGGCCGTCCTCCGCTCGCGCGCGATCGAACCAGAATCTGATGGTTGGCAGGACATAGGGCTTCCAAGCCGACAGAAGCTCGGCCACGAAGATGAACGTCAGGGTAACATTCTGCCTGACCGCCCAGTAGTAGTTCGCATGCGGGAAGAGGTGTCCCACCAGCGCCGCGCTTATACTCCAGACGACTCCATAGGCAAGGAGGTCCCGGATCTCAGGCCCTTCGAGCCGCCTCCAGAAGAGGCCGTACACAAGACGCGCGAGGCCGATCAGCATGGCGAGGACAGACACGTAACCGATCAGGACAAGTTGCACGATAGACCTCAGAGCTGCGAGTCCCGAGAGATTCCGTGAGGCCCGGACGATGAGTTTCCGACCTTCGTCGTAATACGGTGCCGTTCCCTCGTATCCCTTGTAATTGCCAAAGACCCAATTCACGCAGCAATCATAGGCGGCGGCCATCGCTCCGTTGGCGATGAGATAGACCCCGAGCATCGCAACGGGAAGAGCCACACCGAGGAGAAACGCCGTGGTTGGCTGCCGCCGCGATCGCTTGAGGAAGCGCGGTCCAATGTAACATACCCACGGCGTCGCCGCGACGAAAAGGAGCACGCCGAGGTGCTGCGTGATGCACAGAGCGCACCCAACGGACAGGCCGGAACAGAAGCCCAGCCACAGCTTGTCCTCGTCCAGAGAGCGAACCAGGAAATACGCCGTTGCGACCGCAGTGAAGTGACTCAACACGTGATGCTGGACAGACCACCACGCATCGTATTTCGCCAGGTACACGAAGAGCAGTGCGGGCAGGTATGCGAGGGAAGGGCGGCGAAGCAGCCGAATCCCGAGCCAGAAGATCAGCCAAGTTTCGAGCAGGTACAGCACGAAGAGGCCGTACCTCACGGCGACAATGTGCTCGCCGAATATCTCAAAGATCCATTTGATGAAAAAGAAAGTGCCCGGTGTCACGAACTCGAAAAAATCACGATAAATCACCTCGCCGTGCAGCATCCGCTGGGCCTCTTGATAGTAGAGGCCTTCATCGAAGGCTGGCAGAGAGAGGCGATAGTGGAATGAGAACAGGAAGGTGATGACGATCAGGAAAAGGCCGTGCAACCAGTATGCCGGGCGAGACGCGCGAGTTTCTGTGTCCATGGTCGCGCACAGACTAATCATCGCCGCCCCGCAGGTCAAGCGCTCGAAGCTCTTCCCACCGTGGGTGCACTTTCTGTTGTGTGGCCGTGCCTGACACTCTATTGCGGCCTCGACATGCGGATCTCCCAGCTCGGCCGGCCTTTGCTGTCCGCTCCTTCGTTTTCGCGAGTCGTCCTCGCCACGCTGAGGTTCGTCACCCCCACAGGGAGGCTCCTAGCGCCTGTGATCCGTTCGGGCGATCAGGCTCTTGAATGCGGTGGCCGTCTCCTCGACGCCACAGACGGCGTACGGTGGCAACGGGTGGTCGGACTCGAAAACCATAAGATCCCCGGGGGCCTCCAGCCGTATCGCACCCAGATCCTCGGCCATGGGGTCGAGTCCGAGTTGCTCGACGAAGAAGGCGTATGTCGCGGCCCGCTTAGAGGGTCCATAATCATGCCCCTCGTCGCCCAGATGTAAAGAATGTACATCCATGCGGGCGCCGGCCGCGCGATAAGCGCTGGAGATGAACGGCCATCCATCCTCCGGAAAGGTGCTTGTCGGATCAACCGCTCCGGCATTCCGGCCGCATGAGACCAGAAGGAGCGGCCTGGGAGCGATCGATGCCGCAAGCTCCACCATGTTTGTCCCCGGCGCTCTCATGAGTCCCATCCCGGTCTCGCACAAACAGGATGGAGAAAACCAGGACCATGGATAGACGATCACGATGGCCGCACAGACTCGGACGCGCCTATCGGCGATTGTCAGATAGATCGCCTGCGTACCGCCCCCCGAGGCGCCTGCGACCCCGATCAGGGTCGGGTCGACCTCCTCCATGCTCGAGAGATAGTCGAGGGCGCGGATGCTGTTCCAGGTCTGGAGAGCCGGCACGAGCGGGTCGGTGTGGGATGTTTGCACGGAGTCATCCCATCCCACCATGCTGTAGGCGAAAACGACGGCCCCCATCCGTGCCAGATGCGCCGCCAGAATCTGATGCTCATCTCGCAACCTCCCAAGCGGGCGGAAGTGACCATCAGGGAGAAGGATCGCCGGTCGCGAACCCGACCTGCCCAACGGTCTGTAGAGATTCCCGGTGCAGTAGAACCCCGGCAGGGATTCAACCGCCACGTTCTCCACCGCATACTCAGGATAGTCACGCCTGCTGTGCACGATCGTCCTGGGCGGTCCCCCCTGCGGGACAGGCCAGAGATGCAAGCCTCGCAGCAAGCCGACCCGCAGAGCCTCGGTTCGCCGGGTGAAGTCGGCGCCAATCTCATAGTGCTTTCGCGCAATCCTGAGCTGTTCAATGACCCTATCTCTTGCCTGCTCACTTGAATCTGCACGGGGTAGCGTGCCTGTCGCGAAGAGGCAGGAAGCCCCGATGATGATGGCAGAGGGGAATGAGGTGATTCTCTTCATTTACGTCAACCCCGCCCGTGGGCCAATCTTACCGAAACCGGTCCCGCCGCGCCAGGTCATGCACAAGGGTATTCAAGAGTGCGCGGCTCGGCTGTCGACTGGCATCGGCGATACCAGGTAGGGGCGGTGAACGAGCGGTCGCACGAGGATTCTGCGATGCGTGCTACAATCCCACCCAGATGTGTGGTATTTGCGGAGTTGCGTATGGTCAGAGGGACCGAATCGTGGCCCCCGGGCTGCTCGAAGCAATGTGCCGGACGCTCGTTCATCGCGGGCCGGATGACCAGGGCACATTTGTAGATCGGCACGTCGGCCTCGGCAACCGACGCCTCTCCATCATTGACTTGGAGGGTGGCCACCAGCCGATTCACAACGAGGACCAGACGGTCTGGGTGGTGCTCAACGGCGAGATCTACAACTACCTGGATCTGACGCAGATGCTCGAGCGTCGCGGCCATCACTTCTACACGAAAAGCGATACTGAAGCGATCGTGCATGCCTACGAGGAGTTCGGAGACGAGTGCCTGGAACATCTGAACGGGATGTTTGCTTTCGCACTGTGGGACGCCCCACGCCAGCGAATCATCCTCGCGCGCGACCGCGCCGGGATCAAGCCTCTGTACTACGCACTCCACGATGGGGCGCTCATCTTCGGATCGGAGCTGAAGGCGATCCTTGCCTATCCGGGTCTGCCGCGATCCGTGGACCTGGTCGCACTGAACGAATATTTGAGCTTCGAATACGTTCCTGCTCCCCGCACGATCTTTCGAGGAATCTCGAAACTCCTCCCTGGACACGCAATGTCCTTCGAGGATGGCCGCCTCCGAACCTGGAAATACTGGGACATCAACCTCACACGAAGCGAAAACGTTCAACGAAAACCCCTCGCGGAATATGAGACTGAGCTGCTCCAGCTCCTGCGCGAAGCCGTGCGGAAGGAGATGGTGAGCGATGTGCCGATCGGTGTGCTCCTCAGCGGAGGTATCGACTCAAGCGCCGTGGCGGCGCTGATGGTCGAAGCGTCGCCGGGACGGGTACAGAGTTTCTCGATCTCCTTCGAAGATCCCACGTTCGATGAATCCTGCTACGCCCGCTTGGCCGCGCGTACCGTGGGCACCGAGCATCACGAGCTGCTCCTGACGGCGACCGACGTCGCCGGGCTCCTTCCCCCCATCGCGAACTCGATGGATGAGCCCCTCGGGGACTCCTCGCTCCTCCCCACCTACATCCTCTCCCAGCTCGCTCGCCAACACGTGAAGGTGGCGCTGGGCGGAGACGGAGGGGATGAGCTCTTCGGAGGCTATTCGACTTTGCAAGCGCACCGGCTGGTCGAATACTACGAGCGATATCTGCCATCCTACCTCAGGCAGCGAGTGGCACCGCGCATGGCCGAGCTTCTCCCGACCTCCTTCAACAACATCAGCCTCGACTTCAAGCTTCGCCGCTTTCTTCTTGCTCGGGGCGTGCCCCCAGCCGTGCGCCATCACTACTGGCTCGGTTCGTTCAGGCCCGAGGAAAAGGAACGGCTCCTGCAGCCATGGGCGCGGCTCACCGAGAAAGACACCTACGATGTGGTCTTCCGGCACCTCGAGCAATGCACGGCCCGGGCCCCGATGAATCAGCTCCTCTACTGCGATTTCAAGCTCTACATGGAAGGCGGGATGCTTCCCAAGGTGGATCGCATGAGCATGGCCAACTCACTCGAGGTCCGAGCCCCTCTCTTGAACCATACTCTCGTAAAGTACGTTGCCAGGATCCCGCATGAGCTGAAACTCCACGGCCTCACCACCAAGTACCTGCTTCGCCGGAGCATGCGCGGGCTCCTACCCTCGAAGATTTTGCGCCGTGGTAAGAAAGGATTCAACATTCCCGTTGCTAAGTGGCTCGCGGGCCCGCTTCGCGAACTGGCCGAGTCTCTCCTCTCGCCCGAGCGGCTCAGTCGATCCGGGTTCTTCAACCCCTCTTACGTCCGCACTCTCCTTGACGAGCACATGACCGGAAGGAAAGACAATCGCAAGCTGCTATGGACATTGCTCGCCTTCCAGCTCTGGCACGAACGGTGGATGGTGGACACCGCCAAGCCCGCCGATCCCGCCCCAATACCGCGGCAGGCACCCGAAGGATCCGGGGAGACCTCCTAGGCCGGGGCAGCCGTCGAGAGCCGTACGTCAATCGGCTACAGGTAGCCCAGCAGTTTGAGACGCTCGATGAGCTCTGGGTCGTTGAGCGGCTGGGAAGCAGGGTATTTCATGTGATCGCGCTTGGTTGGTGGCACTTCGAGTTTCATCAGAAGCTCGCGCTGAAGCTGCCCGAGAAGATCAGGAGCCATTGCCATCGGGTCGAGCGGCCCTCCCACCCGCATCCGGTCGTACAGCAACCACTCACCCGACGTGCTCACCGACCCGAACGTGCTCCTGCCCTCGAAGTATCCCGCCAAGGACGCTTTGGGACGCCAGGTCAACTTCCATCGCTCGCTTTGAATAGAAACCGTGTTCGATTCAAAGCTATAGCTAAACGCCTTGCCCAGTTTCTGGTCCGGGTTCGAGGATGCGAACAGCGGACTGAGCGATTGCCCATCCCAGGCAGGACCTTTCAGCCCCGTGAGGTCCATTATAGTCGGAAATATGTCGGCGGTCTCGACGACCTTGGATAACCTGATCCCCCGACCCGTTTCGCCCGGGATGTGCCAGATCAATGGCACGTGGATCTCGGCTTCCGTCAGAGTCTCTCCATGGCTGAAGTACTGAACGGCCGGACCGTCAGGATCGCCCATGTATTCTCCATGGTCCGCCGTGAACACCACCATAGTCTCTTCCAGTGCCCCTGCGCGGCGCAATTCATCGAGAAGCCTGCCAATCTGGTCATCCATCGCGCGAATCTCGCCGTCATACCGACGGAGGTAGTATGCGAGATCCTGGCGAGGTGGATCGAACGCCTGGCGATGTATGCGCTCGACGTCGATTTCCAAAGCAGTCGAGTACGACGACTCCGGAAAGGCCTCGTCGTACGGCGGGAGAGGATCGTAGGCCGCATGGGGATCCATGAAGTGAATCCAGAGGAAGAAGTTCCGTGGCTGCGTGGTACGGAACCAGCCGATTCCAAGATCGACCAGGTCCTTCGCCCGTTTTTCGGCCATCGAATCGAAGTGCCCGCCAGGCCTGGTTACAGCTTCGTAACTGGGAAATGTATCGAAATAGCTTTCGAACCCCTGGGCCAGGCCGGTTCTCTTCGACAGGTTGTATTGCCCGACGATCCCGCAAGTGGCATATCCACGAGCATGCAAGGCCTCAGCTAGCGTGATGTAGGCATCCGGGAGATTGAGCTGGAGCTGCAGGATCTTGTGCGTCGACGGGTACAGTCCAGTCATGATCGTCGCCAAGCTCGGGTTGGTCTTCGGGATCTGGCAATAAGCGTTTTCGAACAGGACCGACTGGCCCGCTAACCGGTCGATCGTGGGAGAGGTCTCGAGGGGATAACCGTAGCATCCCAAGTGATCTGCTCGCAATGTGTCGACCGTGATCAGCAGCACATTGCGGAGCCGTTTCGTCGAGGTGTCCTGTACGATCGCCAGGATAGTCAAGAGTAACAGCACAGCTCCAACACTGGCAACGGTGAGTGAGGTGGACGAAACGCGGCCGGGCGTCGAGCCGAGCCGTGGGAAGACGCCTCCTCTCATCGGACGAGACTCCCCGGTTGGCGGCCTTTCACGCGTGTAACCCTAGGATACGCGAATCGGCAAGTCAATCGGCGGCCCATCGCCACGTCGATCACGGTCGAGAATCTGAATACGTGGCGGCGATCGTATCCCTCCATGTCCGCGCAGTCCCGAGAATGCCAGGACTGCGGCAAAGTCGAGGCGCCGACTCGGGCGAGGCCGTTCCGTGCGAAACCGCAGATGGCGCGGATTTCCGCGCAGATTACGCAGATTCTTCCAGCATTCAACCGACGAGCAACTTGCTCCTCACTCTCGGGTCGGCGCGA